>JAIXRO010000054.1 GCA_027485145.1 Hyphomonadaceae bacterium
CGCGATGATGGCAGCAAGCGACATCGTGCTGACGGATTCTGGCGGCATTCAGGAAGAAGCGCCGAGTTTGGGCAAGCCGGTTCTGGTGATGCGCGATACCACCGAACGACCCGAGGGCGTGGCCGCCGGAACGGCGCGGCTCGTCGGCGCAGATGCCGCTGCGATCTTTACAGAAACCGTCCGACTGCTCGACGATCCGGAATGCTACGGCCGGATGGCGACCGCGCACAACCCCTATGGCGATGGCACTGCCAGCCGCCGAATAGCAGCAATCCTTGCACCGTCGAAAGCGCAGCCATAAATCAGGGCCGCGACTTCACAATTCGGATATAGGCGACAGCTGCGAGCATCACGGCAAGGCTCGCTCCAAGGTCGATCACCCAATTCAGTTTGAACCCATAAAGCAGGGCATCGATCGCATGCAGCGATGCGAGCCTGAGAACAATCAGGAACAGCATCGCGAGCGACGCGAATGCAGCGACCAGCAACGCCACATTCCTCTGCCCTCGCAAACGACGCATCGCGCGATGTAACAGCACCAGCACGCCGATGCTGGCGAACACCAAGATTGCGGCGACAAGCGGCCCTTGGAATTCTCGCCGCTGGTCATAGTCGCCGCTCGCCCTCAGCGATGCACGCAGGCTTTCACGAAGCAAATCTTCCGCCGCGGTCAAGCGCAGCCCGATCAAGACGACAAACACGGTGGCCAGGATCAACCACGTCCAGAAATGGTTTGGCGCCTGATTGAACCGTCGTGACGTGGTGGCTGCGGCGACACAAGCGAGCACAACGAAGGCATATACGCCGCTCGCCGCAAGGCTGAGCGTGCTGACAGCGGCTTGCATTTGCAATCTTCCGTAAAAGCGTGGGGGAGGCCTAATCCCATGCGACAAATCCTGCGGCTCTTCAAGAATTAGCGAGCAGCAGTAGTTTTGCGGTGTGCGGGCAGGCAAAGCTGCCGTGGAGCAGCGGCCAATTTTCCGCGCGGTTTCGTGGCAAAGCGCGCGGGCCAGCGCCATGCTTAGGTGTTGCACTGCGGTATGCGCACGTCTAAACGTGACGGGGATCGTTTCTACGCACAATTGCGTGTTTGAGGGAGAGCGCCATGACGTCGCTGAAGGCCAAGACTTTGTGGAAAGCATCAGTGATGAGCGCCGGGCTGGCGGTATTGGCTGGTTGCGCGTCATCGCCTGAGCCTAGGATCGGTGTAGCGGCCTCACAACCCCGTGCGGATTTGGGCCAAGATGCCTTCAATTTCGCAAGACCAACCACATATTTGCTGCGTCCGTCAGACCAGATTTCGGTCAATGTTTTCCGCGAACCAGACTTCTCGGTCGAGAGGGTGATGATCGGCGTGGAAGGCAATGTGTCACTCCCGATGCTAGGGTCCATCCCTGCTGCGGGCATGACCGCCAAGCAATTCGAGCAGGACATCGTTCGCAGACTGGCCGGAGCGGGGATCAAGGCGCCCCAGGTCAGCATCAACATCAGCGATTTTGCTTCGCACTTGGTGACGGTCGAAGGCGCGGTGAACAGCCCCGGTGTTTATCCTTTCCAGCCGGGTTCCCGGTTGTCATCCGCAGTGGCCCTGGCGAAGGGTTTGAAACGGACCGCCAAGACAGATCAGGTCGCCGTTTTTCGCGAGAGCCCGCAAGGCATCCTGATTGCCAAATTCGATTATCAGCAAATCAGCCAAGGCACGATGCTCGACCCCGTGCTTCAGCCGGGTGATCGCGTCGTGATGGGCACCGATGGTCTTTCGGTGTTTTGGGAGGACCTGTTGAAGGCTCTGCCCGTCTTTGGAGTGTTCGCGGCCACTGGTCTTGGGAACTAACTTCAATGAATGATCGATCAATAGTCCGTGCGCCCGAGCCTAATCGTCAGGGCGACTGGCTTGATGTTTACTCACCGGAAGGTCAGCTTGGACCGATCTCGCCGCGAGCACAGTTTTTCAATTTTGCGGCGATCCGCGGCATTATTTACCGTCAACGCTGGTTGGTGGGCACAGTCATTGTGCTGGCCTTGATTGGCGGGCTGGTTGTCACTCTGCTTACGACGCCGACGTATCAAGCCAACACGAAGGTGAGCGTCAAGCCTTTCGGCCAAAACGTTGTCGAGGGGCAGGATGTGCAGCAGGGTTACGCTCCCAACCAGATTTACGATTTCCTCGCCACACAGGCGGAAATCATCAAGAGCCGTAGCATCGCCGAAACCGTTGCAACCGATCTTAATCTGGCATCGCGGTCCGATTTTCTCGGAAGTGATATCGACGAGGGCCGAGCGCCCGGCATGACCGACGAGCAGTGGCTCAAGGCGAAGCAGGAAATTGCCGTTACGGCTCTGACCGATGATGTTGTCGTCGATGTCCCCACGGAGAACTGGATCATCGGGATTGGCTTTCGCTCGGAAAGCCCGATCCTCGCCGCCGAGATCGCAAATGCCTATGCTGACGCGTTCGTCGCAACGGGCGCGCGCAATTCGGTTGCCGGCAATCAGTATGCCCTCGATTATCTGAAGGGCCAGATCGATGAGACGCGCCAGCGTCTCTCTGAGGCTGAACAGACTTCGAATTCCTATGCCCGCAATAGCGGCATCATATTGGAGTCGTCTGGTTCGGGCGAGGAAGGTCTCGCGCCTTCGACGTTGCGCTCGGTCAATCTGTCCAGCATCAACGAACGTGTGTCTGCTGCCCGCGCGGCACGGATCGAAGCTGAGCAGCGCTGGCGTGCCATTCAGAGATTGCCGGCGGCCGAGTTGCCCGAAGTACAGTCAAGCCCAGTATTACAGGCACTTGTTGCGGAACGCACGGGCAAGCTCGGACAGCTGGTTGAACTGCGGCAGCGTTACAATGACGACTTCCCTCAGATTCAGAACCTGCTGACACAGATCAGATCGCTTGAGGCGCAGATTGAGCGCAGCAGTAGCGACGTTAAGGCAACCGCCCGCAGTCAATTCCTTGTGGCGCAGAGCCAGGAGCAGGCTTTGGAAGCGGAACTGGCATCGCTGACGGGTGAACGGTTGGTCGAACAGGATCAGCAGGTTGAACTGAGCGCTCTAGATCGTGAGGCGCAGGCCTTGCGCGATCAGCTCAAGGCGCTGCTCGATCGCTTCAATCAGATCAACAGCGCGTCCACGCTTGACCCCGGCACCTTGGACAAGATCGAATCCGCGCTGGTTCCCCGTTCACCATTTGCACCGAGCATTCCACGCAATATGGGCTTGGCTCTGGTGCTCGGTATTGCGCTCGCTGCCGGCCTTGCCGTGTTACGCGAAGTGCTCGACGACCGGATCCGATCGCTGGAAGATGTCGAAGACAAGATCGGGATACCCCTGCTGGGTCACACCCCGCACGTCGAGGCAACCGATCTGGAATTGCTCAACACCAATCCGTTCAGCTCGTTGATGGAAGCCTATTCATCAATTCGCTCGTCGATAGATTTCGCCATGCCGCGCAACCGCAATGTCATCCAGCTGACCAGTAGTCAGGCTGGTGAAGGCAAGAGCACGACAGCGGTTATTCTGGCTGAACTCTTTGCTAAGCTGGGTCGCAAGACATTGCTGGTAGATGCCGATTTACGGCGGCCCTCGGTTGCCAATCTCATGGACATCGAGCAGCCCAAGATCGGCCTCGTCGAAGTGCTTTTGGGACATGTCGAACTTCACCAGGCGGTGGTGAAGGGCGTTCACGAAAACCTTGAAATTCTGCCCATCGGTGCGATTCCGCCCAATCCGGTCGAGCTACTTGCATCGCAGGAAATGCACGATTTCATCGAACGGTACCGCCAGGAATACTCGTTGATCATCTTTGACTCCAGTCCCGTGCTTGGTCTTGCTGATGCCACGATCCTGGCCAATCTTGTCGATGGCACGGTATTTGTCCTCGAGGCCAACCGCCTTTCCTTGGGGCAGGCGCGCAATGCGATCCGCAGGCTGGCACAGGCGGGCGGCAACATGATAGGTGTGGTGCTGACCAAGTACCGCGCGCTCGAAGCCGGCCAGTCCTATGGGTACCAGTACGGTTACTACGAATACGGACGGGACAAGTAAGGATCGCATCCCGGCGCCCCAAGGTCGATCACTCGATCAGCGAGGCCAGGGGGCGCCGATGGATGGCGCCAATGCCCTGATCAGGACAGTACGGAACACAAGCGATGCTTGAGAACGGGCCTTTCACGGTCATCATCCCGGCGCACAATGAAGAGACGGTGATTGCACGATGTCTCGCCACGATCCTGCGTGACGCCCCGAATGGTCATGCCATGAACATTGTTGTCGCCGCCAACGGCTGCAGCGATCGCACGGTCGGGGTCGCACGCGCTGCTGCCCCCGGGGCTCTTGTCCTCGATCTGGAAGATGGCTCAAAAACGGGCGCGATCAATGCCGCCAATCGCAACGCGCTGCCGTTTCCGCGCATCATCCTGGATGCGGATGTCGAGTGCAGTTTTCATTCGCTTGCCGCTCTTGCCCGAGTGCTTCGCCAGCCGGGTATCATGGCCGCCGCACCCAAGATCCGGATCGATCTGACCAACTGCAACTGGGCGATGAAGGCCTATTACAGGGTCTGGTCGCGCCAGCCATATGCCAGGGCCGGCAAGGGCGGTGCGGGCTGTTACGGGCTTTCGGCCGCCGCACTTTCGCGCATCGGCGAATTTCCTGCGATCATCGGCGACGACTTGTGGATCCACACACGCTTTGCCGATCATGAACGGTGTTACGTGAGCGAAGATGCTGAGGGACGTCCGGTTTTTTCAGTGGTTTACCCCCCACGAACGGCAATCGAGCAGATCAGGATCGAGGCGCGTCGCGTCATCGGCACCGCCGAAGTGCATCGCCTTTATCCCAGTCCCCATGTCACCATCAGCGCAGAGAGCGGCTTGCTCGCGGCCTTTAGAAATGGCAAAAATATCAAGGATTTATTGGTGTATTTCACGATCAAGATCAGTGCCCGGTTGCTGGCGAAATGGCGCCTGATCCGCGGCCGCGGCAGGAACTGGAGCCGTGATGTCAGTTCGCGCGTCCTGGCCAAGACCGATGCCTGAATCCAAGCCCGAAACGCCCGATGTCAGCATCTTGATCGTGGCCTATAATTCGGCCCAAGTCATCACCGCCTGCATCGATGCAATCGCAATGGCCTGCACACGGCACGCATATGAAGTGCTGATGATCGACAATGGCGATGGCACCACGGCGGCGCTGGTGGGGCAAGCCTATCCTCAGGTCCGGATCATCCCCGGTCGCGGCAATATCGGGTTTGCGGCCGGCAACAATTGTCTCGCTGCCGAAGCACGGGCACCGTTGCTGCTGCTGGCCAATCCCGATCTCGAAATGCACGCCGGCGCCGTCGATGCACTGCTCGATGGGGCTGCGCGGCACAGTGCGGCTGCGGCATGGGGCGGCGTCACGCTGGACCGCACCGGGCACCCCGATCTCGGCAACAGCGTTCATGTGCCGTCCTTGCGCGAAATGGCCTCGCGGCTGGTGGGACGGTCGATGGCCCGGGTCGACGAGACTTCGACCTTCGAGCACGACGAGCAGGTGTCTGCGCTGTCGGGTGGGTTTGTGATGTTTTCCCGGCAGGCATGGGACGAGGCCGGTGGCATGGACGAGCGGTACTTCCTCTATTGCGAGGAAGTGGATCTGTTCTACCGATTGGCGGGCATGGGACACGTGTTCTGGCGGATAGGCGCCGCGCGGGCATTTCATGACGTTGGTCATGGCAATGACTTTTCTGCGGCGCGATTGATGTATCGGGCTGCGGGAACGATGCAATTCGCTCGGCTGCACTGGCCTTATCCCAAAGCAGTAACCGCTTTCGTGTTGGTCTGGCTTGGCGCATTGCAGCGTTACATAGCAGGCAAGGCTTTTGGCGCCCGGCACCCGCGCCTTCGCAAGATCGGGGACGGGTATGGCCCGATGAGCCGACGCCCCGGCCATTGGCGCTACGGTTATCATCCGACCAAAGGTTTGCTCGCCAAACTCAAGCGCGCACCGCTCTAGTTCTGGACCACAGGCTTTTGTGCATATGGCGGGCGGGCAGCTTGCCGGTAAATGCTCGGACGGCGGAGCGGCGAGCTTCCCAGGGTGACTGTGAGACCGAGCAGCATGAAAAACCATACCAGCGCAGACATCCAGAGCGTGACCGAGTTCAGACCGAGCGCGAACACCGCCAGCGAAATCGCGATCCCGCGCAACAGCCGGGCATCGTGCAGCGGCAAATCACGCGATCGCTTCGCGACCATCACCAGTGCGATCAGCGCTGCTCCCAGCAAGAAGAATGCCGCAGGAATGCCGAATCGGAGTGCTGAAATTAGCCAGAAGTGATCGAACGAACCCCAGTGCATCCAATCAGGCCGATCCCAGTCAGCATACCCAATCCCGAACCACGGATGCCGGGCAATGTTTTCCGTGCCGTAGTTCCAGATCAGGATACGGTTATACGCTGATCCGGTGTTCAACGACGCATACCTGATCAACAATCCATAGAACCCGGAATTGCTGGTCAATTCCACGGTGACATAAAGAATGCTGACGAAAATCATGAACAGGCGCCAGGTCACATTCGCGATGCGCTCGCTAAGCCAGTCATAGGCGACCAGGATCCCGCCGACCACCACCCCGAGCATGGCTGCCGAACTCATGGAAAAGACCCCGAAGGCCGCCGCGACCACACCCAGGATCTTGGGCCACCCGCGCAGGCCGGACATCAGATAAATCGACAAGAAACTGGCCATGACGATGCCCGCCAGAATGGGGTGCGGGAACGATGCCGTGCCCCGCAACAACCCCATGCGGATTTCATAATTGATCGGCATGGGCTGGCCGGTCAAAGCCGAAGCGATAGGTTGCAGAATATAGGCGCGGCTTATCGATTCGACAGCGATCACCGTCCCCATGATGAAAACACCCGGCGCAATCAGAACGAGCAATCGCCGCAAATCAGTCGGCGTCCGGATCGTCGCTCGCGCGAAAAAATAGGCAAGCCCGATATCAACGGTGTGAGAGCCACCCATTTCAATCGCCGTCACCACAGAGCCGCTACTCATGTATGAGGCCAGCCAGATCCACGCCACCGCCATAATGATCATGAGATCGGGCCAAGCAAACCGCAGGTTTTTCTGAAGCGCGCCCGCAAGCAGATACAGGCTGCCCCCCAGCAGGAAGACGCGGAACGCCGAAAGATAGACCCCGCCAAGAGTTACATTGAATTGCTGGGGGATCAGCAGCAGATACACCAGCACAGCCGCCAAGGTGACCGGCAGCGTGCTTGCCTTGCGCTGTGGCACGGCAAAGCCCCCTCGCCGCTGGGCAGGAACTTGGCGATAGGTGGCGTCCATCCGGCTTATCATCCTTCCAACCTGCCTCCCTCCATGTGGGAAAAGCGGGTCCAAATGCCCCGGCATCACCGGACACACGCCCGGTGGTCGGGATTTTATCGACGCGGTTCCGAGCGAAGACGGCTGCTTCGCTGTCAGGCGGACGCGAATAGCACCGTTCCGGGCGGCTTTCTACAAGGAGATGGTGAGCCGCATCGCTTGCGCAGGACAAACGGCCGCGACCACCACGTGAAAGCCAATCATCGCAAACGGAACAAAGTGCTTTCCTACACTTTACCAATTTGGTTCATTGACCTCGTAATTTTAGCGAAAGAGGTTGTGCTATGCCAGATGAATTCCAGAACGCCGTCCAATCGGTCCTGACACCGAGCGAAAACGCGTTTGCGGTTTCCCCTCACGACAATACTCCGCTGTTCGCGGTCCCGAAGTACCTTTACGTCGGGGGTGCGGGCAAAGTCACCCTGCGCGCGCTGGATTCGACCGATGATGTCGTGTTCGAGAACGTCCCGGCTGGCGGCTATATCTATGTCCGGGCGAGCCATGTGCGTGCAACCGGCACGACCGCAACCGCCATCGTCGGCTGCGCCTGATGCTTTCGCGCATGATCATCGGGGGGCAGGTCCGGCTCGCAGGCGCAGGTCAAGGGCCGGTCTTGGGCGTGGCCGACTACATCGTCACCAATGACGGCGAGTGGGACGCCGTGTTTGCCAACAGCGCAGCAACTCTTTCCGGCAAGATCGTGGAGGTGCGGGGCAGCACCTTCACCCCGCGCACGATTGCCAATCGCGACATGCACGCTCAAGGCGCTTCGCTGACACTGCGCTGTGCCGATGCTGCTTCCCGTATTCCCGCCCTGTCCCTCAGCGGCACGGTGCGCGGCATCGATTTTTCCGCCTTCAATTTCCAGATGACGGGCTGGCCGAGGCTGGCGAACGCCTGTCTGACCTTCGGGACCGGCACCTTCGGCAAGCTGCGCTTCATCAACGGAACCACCTTTCGCCACGGTTACGGCGCTGGCCTTGCCGCCTTTAATACCAGCGCGGAGCTGCCTGAATACGCCCGCGTCGCGCATGTCCAGACCGCCACCACCACGAGCGCGACCTATCCGCTGACGTGGCAAAACCCTGCGATTAGCGGCGGCATTATCGAGTTCTTCAATCGCGGTGCGAACAGCGTTCGCGTTGCCGTGGGCGGGGCTGGCGTCGTGGCCACCGGCTCCAGCCAGCTTGTTGCGGCAGGCGCTCGTTACCGTTTCACCGGACTTGTGCCAGCAACTGCCACTCACTTTGCCGTGCTGGCGACCACCGGCACCAGCGAGATCAATGCTCGCGCCGAAATCGGGTTGGGCGGATACCTTGCCGACGCCTTCGCCGCCTCTGGCGCAGCGACGGTGGAAGACCTGTATTTTCGCAACGTCCGGATGCGCGATCTCAGCAACGCCTTCAAGAGCATGGGACAGCCCAACTCGCTCGTCATCATGGATTGTGACATTGATCGCATCTATCAGGATGTTATCGCTTCCGTGCCGCGTCCCGGCACTGGCGTCGGCTATTACCTGCGCAACATCGAAAGCCTGCCCTTCGCCCGATCTGGCATCGAGGAAAATGCGAACGGCGATGCGGGCGATCCGCATGGCGACCAGTTTCAGGGGTTCGCCTCTGGCGGTGCCCCGGTCGGCCCGATCTACTTCGCAGGCAATCGCATCCATCCCGGCAATCTGCGCAGCGACGTGACCAGCCAGGGCGTGCTGATGCGCGACAATGTCTCTAGCCCGGCCTATCGGGACGCCTATTTTATCTCCAGCATGTGGGTAGGCGGCGCGCCCATCGGCATGGCGCTCGGTTTCACCGCATATCCCGCCGTCGATACCCTGATCTATGGCGGACTGATTGCCAACTGGCGCAATCCCGCCGATGTGAACACGCGCCTGATCCTCTACAGCGACAACAGCGGCAGCTTCTATGTCGGCAAGACGCTGACCAGTTCCTACGAACCATCGCTCGGCACCATTGTTGCTGATGATTTACTGGTTGTGCGCGACACACCCAGCCCCAATGCGGTGCTGCCAAACATCACCAGCCTTGCCGGCATAGCGCGCACCCGCGCTGCTATCGAAGGGGTCATTTCCACGGCGGCGGAAGGCACCGGCCTTGGCCCTGTGGCAACGGCAAACGCGGTGGATTGGACGACCAGCGATCACACCGCTGTCATCCTGTGGGAGAACGTGCCGAGCGGGGCGCATTGGAACGGGTTGACGCAACAACCGCTGGGCACGCTCACCACCCTGCCGCTGCGCAAGATCCTGAACCGGCGCGCATCGCAGACGGTTGGCGTTGGCCCCGGCACCGAATGGCGCAGCGTCGATACCGATGGCGTTACCCAATTGCAGGGATGGACAACCAGCGCCGGGGCCATCGCGCCCGATCAGTTCATCCAGATCAGGGAGACCACCGCCAGCGTCGGCAGCACTGTTGTGACCGCCGCGGTCACGATCAACGGCTTTGCACAGACCGTCGATATTGCCACGGCCAACATCCCGGCTGTGTCGCTTCTCATGCCCGCAATCCCTGCGCGCTTCGAGGACACGGCCAACACGCCAGCGCTGACAAGCCGCATGACATTCCGGGGCAAGTTCTTCTTCCCCGATGCGGGATCGATCGGGAACAGTGACCGGCTCGTCTCGCAGGGCTTCAACAATTGCTTTCTCGATTTGAATGGAGGCGGAGGGCCTGTGCGCGTTGGTCTGACGGACAGCGCGGGAACATCATTGCTGAACGGAAGCACACTGCGCCTCACAGGCGGCATTGTCGTCGCGTCGTGGCTCGACATCGTGTTCGATGTGAACATGGCGCTTGGGCGGGCGGCCCTTACCATCAACGGCGTGACGGAAACCTACCCGTTCCTGACGCCGGGCAACGGCCAGTTCGCCACCGGCAGGTTCAACATGCTGGCGCGCGGCGCGGGCACGAACGAGGTCAACCAGACCGTGCGCTTTGCCGACCTGTCGATCAATTTCAATGGCACGCTGCGCAAGGCGATCCCGAACGATGCCGCGGCGGCTAATGTCGATGCGTGGAAGCGGGGCACGGGTGTGTTCACGAATGTCTAGCGCCGCCGACCGGCCCTGCGGGATCGGCCCGTGCAGACCGAGGCACCTTGGCGATAGCGAGGATACTGACTAACTGCTACGCGCGCGGCACAGCGGTGTTGGCCATCGCCTAACCCGCTCTGGTCGGCCCGTGCAACAAGGGACATGCAATGCGTAAACTTCTCGCCAAATTGAGACATTATCTAGAATCACGCGGACTTGCCGTTCGTCCTCACACGCATCGCCAGACTGGCAATTACAGTGGTTTTTCACTGTCGTGGGGACGCGACCAAGAGGGGCTTTTCCGAGGCACGGTGAGCAGGGTAAGAAACCAGCGCGGCGAGGCGTTGTTCTTTGTCGAAAATGAGCGCGACTTCATCCAACAGATGCACCTTCATGGCCGCTTTTACGAGGAAGAAGAACTCCAGATAATTGCCGAACATTTCTCTGGCGGAACCTACCTCGATGTCGGGGCCAATGTCGGCAATCATGCTGTCTTTGCCGGGCTGTTCCTGCCCGTCGACCGGATCATTGCGATTGAGCCTAACCCGCGTCCGGCGAGGATTCTGGAGATGAACTTGCGCCTCAACGGCCTGTTCGCCAAGAGCGAGATCAAGCGGGTCGGCTTGTCTGACAGTGCGGCCGAAGCCAGCATGATCGTCCATCTCGTCAATAATATCGGCGCAGCACATGTCGGCGCTCCGGGGGTAGGCGACACCGCTATTCAGCTCGTCCGCGGCGATGAAATTCTTGGCGATGCAACCATCGGCTTCGTCAAGATGGACATCGAAGGCCACGAACTGCGCGCGCTGACCGGCATGCGCTCGGTTCTGGAACGCGACAAGCCGACAGTGCTCGTAGAAGTCGAGGCCCGCAATGATCAGGGCGTGCTCGATTTGATGACGGGGTTGGGGTATCGCCGCGAGCGGGTCATTCGGTTCGCGCCTGACCGCGCCAACCAGCTGTTCATTCACCCCTGAACCTTGGCAATTGAAGCTGCCTCACGCAAGTCGTGGCAGTCAATCCGCTATGTGCGCGGCACCCGGCGGCGGCCCATCATCCGGCGGAGCATCCGCCGCGGGCCGTAGACCGCATCGAACAACGCGGCGATGGGCGCTCCGGCCAGGGCAATGCTGCCGAAGCCCAACCGGCGCAGCACTGCGCCCGCGCGCGATGCGGGAGCAAGCCATGCGAAACGAAGTCCCGGCTGAAGATACTTCTCCACGAACATGATGTAGGCGGAGGTGTCCTGATAGATGGCAAACAGGCGCCCGTACCACCGCCGCTTGTGCGCCGCGCGTTCCACCTTCCAGGGCTTGGTGCCCTGCGCATGGATGATCAGCGGAAGCCGGCCAAAGCCGATCTGCAGGCGTTCCCGGATCGTGAAGCCGAGCGGGCCGAACAATTGCAGGATGTGCTTTCCCCGGCGCATGAAACGCAGCTCGATGTGCTTGAACGCATTAGCGCCGAGCAGAGCGGTGAGCACGTCCTGATCGCCGATCATGTGCGGCGGCCGGGTGCTCGAGTCCGCAGCCTGCGCGGCGATGTAGACGGGGCTCGAAAGCAGTTCCTGCCATGCGGCAATCAAGCCGCGATGGGCCTGAGTCACCCGCAGAACACACGAATTGGCGGTAAACGGCAGCTGTCTGCCCAGTTCAAGCCCCCAGCCCCGCGTGCGCAGAAATTCGCTGTCGTCCCACGAACCCCAGCTGGCTTCCTCGGTGGCGATCAGCGCATCGGCAGGCGCAGCCGCCAGAAACGGGAAAAAGTCCCGTGCCACCAGCAAGTCCGCATCCAGCCAAAGCGCCTGTTCATGGCCATCATCGAGCGCCTCGGTCAGGACATGCGGCTTCACATTCCATCCCGCTGATGCCGGCAGCGTCGCCGGTCGCCACTCGATTCCCGGGAACTGGCCGATCCAGTCGGCGAAGTCCGGGCTTGCGGGATTGTGATAAAGTCGCAGCCGGGCGCCGGGTATCGCGCGCTTCAGACTGGCGACCAGCACGCGAACGCCGTCTTCGCATTCGGGCCGGTTCTCATAGCAGACAATCAGCGGGACATTACGGTGTTGCATCGCTTCCCCATTCGCCCCGAGCGGGTCCTGCAGCCCCATCGCCGACGTCGCATCGGCAAGAGGCCGCGGAAGCTTAGTCAGGAGGCCGGCGTTAGACAAGCGATGCGATCACGCCGTTCGCATCGGCAAGCGGGACAACAATTGCTGACGCAGCGCGGCAGGCAGGCTCGCCCACGCCCAGATCGTTGCCGGAGCGCCGAAGGCTGCGGCAATGGCGTACGGCGCAAACGCATGGTCCCACATCCGGATCGCAGCGAGCGCAGCCAACACAAGAAGTGCGGTCGGCACCAGCCGTGCGGCCACCCACCGGTCAAGCATCTTGGCCCGATAGAGCAGTGCCAGCAGATCGCCTGCACACCGCATCACGAAAGCTACCGCAACCCCTGCAAGGCCAAACGCACTGCCGAGCAGCACCAGCACGGCGAAATAGATCGGCAGTTCTGCCACATGCAACAAGCCGGTGAATTTCGGGTCGCCGCGTGCCTGGATGAAACCGAACGGCACTTGCGCTACCGCATTGGCCCACAGTCCGACCATGATGACCTGCGCGATGAGGATCGATCTTTCGTCAAGTCCCGCACCCAACCACAGCCGCAGCAGCGGTTCGGCAAGGCTGATGACCCCAATCACAACCACTGCGTAGACGGACCCGAGCACCACCATGTATTCGCGGGCGTTGGCGTGAGAGCCGGTATCGGTTCCACGCACCAGCTTGGGAAACATCACCTGCATCACCGCATAGGGGATCATCATCGTACGGCTCGCGACCTGGAACGGGATGGTATAAACCGCGACCGCCACAGCCCCCAGAATCGCTCCGATCAGGAACCGGTCGGAAATCACCAACAGCGGGCCGACCAGCCCTGTCACCATGACCCATGACCCAAAGTGCGCGAGATTGCCGATCTCGGTCCGCGAGCTGCGGACTGGCTGGCGCCGCAGGAACTGCCCCCAGCACGCCGCCACGGCGGGAATGGTCACCGCCAGCCGGGCGAGAAAGGCTGCGAACACCAGCGTCGTGAGGTCGACTGCCACGAGATAGGCCGCCGCGAGCGGAAACAGGGTCAGGCACAGCGAGCTCAAGAGGTGAAACGTGGCGACCAGTTGCGCCCGCTCGGCCCCAAGCAGCGCGCCGACCGCCACACTGTATATATTCACCAGTGGCGTGCTGATGGCCAGCAGCAGAGCGACATATTTGAGTTCAGTGGCAATTTCAGGATTAATCTTGAACGGCCCGCCAAAGAACCAGCCTACTACCGCGAACACGAGGAGCGCCGCGACCGCACCGATCGCAGATGCCACCAGCAACGCCGACCAGATGGCGCGCGCCGCCTGTCCAGCATCGCCATTGGCCCCGCGCAGTGCAGCCACGCGCTGCGTGATCGCGCGCGACATGCCGAAATCGGCCTGCCCGGCGTAGCCCAGCACAAGCCACGCAATCGCGAGCGCCCCGTAACGCTCCGCGCCGATCTGCGCGAGAAACAGCGGAACCGAGATGATCGTCACGATCACCACGACGGCCATGGTCGCAAAGCTAAATGCTATGTCCTTGACGCTTTGCATTCACCACTTTCCGAGAAGAGCGCCCAGAGCACGCGCTGCGCGCATCGCACATCGATGTCAGTGTTTCAATGCCAACGCGGGCCGCTCGCGATGCAAGTTGCGCGGGACAGGCGCAGTATGTAGGGTACGGCAGGGGCCCCATGTCAGAGCGAGCCGATGTCGACACCACTTACGTTGGACTATGCCTCAAAACCGCCAGAGTATTTTGACGGTGCGCGCGCGGATATTGTCGGCCAGCTGCCCGATAATCCTGCCGCCGCGATCATTGAGATCGGATGCGGCAATGGCAGCACCGGGGCGATTGCCAAGGCCCAGGGTAAATGCGCGCGCTATGTCGGTATCGATGTCGACGAAAAGGCTGTTGCCGAAGCGGAAAAAGCGTTGGATGCGGTTGTGTTCGGCAATGTCGAACAGCTTGATCTTGGCCAGCTGGGCGGTCCGTTTGATGCCGCCATCCTTAGCGAGGTGCTCGAACATCTCGTCGATCCCTGGGCGCAGCTTGGGCGATTGCACGCGGTGATGCGTCCGGACGCGCTGATCTTTGCCAGTTCCCCAAACATCGCGAACATCGGATTGATCAGGCAGTTGCTCAGCAACCGGTTCGATTACACTCCGGCTGGCGTGATGGACCGCACGCATCTGCGATGGTTCACAAGCGCGACCTATCGCGAGATGTTCGAAAGCGCCGGCTTTGAGACGGTTTCAGTCGGACCGCTCACCCCGCCTGCGGGAAAGTGGCGGATCATCGCCGGTTTGACCGGAGGCGTGTTCACCCACCTCGCATCGTCGCAGATCATGTATTGCGGACGAAAGCCGCGTCGCTGAATGGGCATGGCTATTGCCCCCCGCCTTACTCGTACCCGGCCTGCCGGGCCGCCTCGCTCGACACAGCAGCCAACCGCCCGCGCTCTGTCTGCGCCTTGCGACGACGCCATTGCGCGCGCCACAAAGCAAGCGGGTTGTAGCTGATCTCGCAGATGGTGGTGAAGATCGGCAGCCTGCGCCGCCACTTGCGCCGGGCGTAACGATAGCTCGCAACATAACCCCGCCCGAGCGACGAATAGGGCCGGTTATTGTGGACGACTGGCAATTCCACGGCAAAGGCGCTCTTGCCCGCAGCCCACGCGGTCTGGACCAGATCAGCGCCATAAAGATGAAAGTCGGGCAGTTCGGGATCAAAGGTGAACCACGGCTGGCGCTTCACGATGAGCAGCAGTTCATCGAGCGCTTCGATCGGCGTGGGTTCGAACGCTGTCTCGCCCAGTGCCATGCCCATCGCCACGTCCCAGATCCGCCCGACATGAATGCCGTTCTTGCGTACGCCATAGGGGCCGGCCACCATCCAGTCCGGATGATCCTGCTCCAGCCGGCCGAGCACCGCGACCGCGCGCGCCAGCCAGCCCTCGGGCAGATAGACATCCTGATGGGCGAACAGACAGATCGGGCGATCGGTCTGGGCAAGGCCGCGGTTATAGGCTTCCGACATGGATTGGGCGTTGCGAATGATCGTGAGCGGCAATGAGCCGCTGGCGATGTCGGGCGACCGCGCCAGACAATGGTCGAGGATCTCATCATCATTGACAGCAGCGATGACGCAGAAATCGGAGGTGCTGATGAGGGGCAATGCAGGTTCCGTCGGCCGTCGGGAGGAGGTCGGCACACCCCTCCGCGCCGGGCAATCCAAAGTCAAGATGCGGCCGCTTGCTCCCGCCGCAGCCGCGCCGCACACGTCAGCAGCATCCGCGCGCGTTCGGTCCCCACGGCGCGATATTCGAAGCGGCCGACCTGCCGGGCGGCCTCGATTGACAGCCGCCGCCGCAAGCTTTCGTCGTTGGCAAGTCGCTGCATCGCAGCGGCGAGCGCCGGGGCATCACCGCTGGGAACAATCGATCCCGTCCGACCATCTTCTACCAGCCGCGCGGCCCCCATCGCGGTGGTGATGACCGGCAAACCGCAGGCTGCCGCCTCATAGGTGACCTGCGGCCCTCCCTCTTCATGGGTCGGGAACACGAAGACATCGCTCGATCGATACAGCGAGGCGACATCGCTGACATGACCAAGATGCCGCACGCCCTTCCCTTGGCATGCCTTCTCGATCAGGGGCTTGAGGCATTCCTCGGGCGCCCCTGCCAGCACAAGTTCACCATCAAGACCGGCAATGTCCCACGCTTCGAGAAGGGTTGGAATACCCTTGCGCACATTCATCAAGCCCACGAAGACCGCCCGGAAGCCTCTCTCATCGCCTGAACTGGCAGGGCTTTCAAAGCTTGGGAAGCGCGCCTCGGTCCAGCCGAAGCTTGAGGCAAGGATGCGCTCCTCGGCTCTGCCAAGCGCCCGCAGTACGGCATCGACTTCGGCATTGGACGAGAAAACATAGTCATACAGTGCCAACTCGCTGGTCTCGTGCGTCACCATCGCTTGCGTAATGCCGTGCGATGGCTCCAAGCCTGCGTTTGTATAAGCACTATCCAGAATCGGCTTGGCCTTGGCCAAAGGGCTATTGATCATCTCGCGCACGCAGACGAGGCCCTTCTGCTTTGCATAACGAACCAGTTCGACAGGCGAGTCCGGCCAAAAATAGGCTATGGTTCCAGCTTCCGCCGCATCGATCGCACGCCGGAACTTTTGCTTGAGCCGGAACCGTAAGAACGGCGCAATCAATCGGAACGGAAGTTTCCGGAGCAAACGGCCGCCCGCCTCCACAACAGTGATGCTTGATGAAATGGGCGCCCTGGCCCGATACACAAAGACGGTCGGGTTGATACCCTCACCGGCAAAGGCTTCGATGATCCGGATGCAACTTTCGGCTGGACCGCGACGTGTGTACGAGTGGGGGAGATAGACCAGACACTTCATATCCCACTCCTGTTCAATCCGCATTCTTGGATCAACCCGCGCATTCAATGGCCCAGCCGACTGGGAAGACCGGCTGCTGCCGGGTCCGTCGCCCGAAGCTGTTGCTCGGTGTCGTCAGCCTCGATGAAGCGACCATACGTACCAACCTCGATTTCGGAGCGGATGATTTTGGCCGGGTTGCCGGCCACGATCGACCGCGGCGGCACGTCCTTGGTCACCACACTGCCGGCGCCAATTACGCAATTGTCGCCAATGGTCGTACCGGGGAGAATGATGCTTTCCCCGCCGATGAAGCAGTTTCGGCCGATGCGGGTGTGAACGTAAAGGCCGCGGGTTCGGTCATGCGTCAGGATGCGGGCGTTGAACGCGACGTAAGTGTAGGCGCCGATATGGACGCCCCTGGGGAAAGTCATGTCGGGCTTGGCGCTGAGCGACATCTCCACGCTCGGATGGATGTCCATCTTCATCACCCCGCGGAAGAACCGCAGGCGCGCGCCGGTCAGCAGCTTGCGCACGAACGCCAGCCTGGCGAGACTCACAATGCTTCTCCCTCGATTGCGCCACCGCAGCGCAGCGGGCGGCTTGACCCAAAATCCCCATAGGCGCAATGCCCAAAGGGTGCAGACCCGACAGACCCTTGTGACTGGGCGCAGAGCGTGCGCGCTGGTTTTGGCAATTGCGCTGATAGGTTTCGGGAGTCTGCTTTGGCCCGAGGTGCCCGCATGGCGGATCGCCGGGACGCGCAGCACACCGGCGTCATCGGTCGGCTTTGCCAGCGGACCGCTCGGTTGCCCGCATGCAGGCTCGAAGATCGCCGTGATCGGCGACAGTCATGTGGCCGGGAGCAGGATGGGCAATGGCGGTGGCGAAGCATTCGGGCAGGTGTTCGCGCAGGCCCTGGGCGGGCGCGTGGCCATCAGCCTGCATGGCGTCGGCGGCCACACCGCCGCTATGGGGGAGCAGAGATGGCGCGGGCAAGACCTGCCCGGTACCGACCTGGTGATCCTCGCCTTCGGGACCAATGATGCAGCGCCGCGTGGCTGGCTGCGAGACAAGCAGCCTGTGGCCATCGTCGATTACACCGCTGCGCTCAGCCACCAGATCACCCGATGGCGTGCGCGCGAGAAGACAGTGGTTTTGCTGGCACCCCCGCCAGGCGGCAGTCCGGCGATCACGGCACGGCTGCAGCCCTATCGCCGTGCGGCGCGCGATGTGGGCCGTGCCAACGCATTGGCGGTGCTTGATGCGGCCGACGCCTTCGCATCGTGCCCGGCCTCCCAACCTGTGCTCGGCCGCGATGCGCTTCACATGAACGCGGCAGGACATCGATGCCTCGGATTGTGGTTGGCACGACAATTCTGTCCCGCCGACCGTTGAGGTTCAACGCGTAAGCAGCGGGCGCCACCAGGCTTCGTTATCGAGATACCAGCGCAAGGTCTGCCGCAGGCCTTCGTCAAATCCATGAGCTGGAGCGTAGTCCAGTTCGGCGCGCGCCTTGGTCTCGTCGATCGCGTAACGGCGATCATGCCCGGCGCGGTCGGTGACGAAGGTCTTGAGGCTTTCGGTCATCTCCCCTTTGGCCGCCGGGGCATCGGGGTAGCGCGCCGCAAGCCCATCAATTTCGGTGAAAGCACGGTCAACTTCGCGGCAGATGGCAGCGATCACTTCGAGGTTGGGCAGCTCCGCCCCGCCGCCGATATTGTAGGTTTCGCCCGGCTTCCCGTTTGCAAGACACGCCGCGATCCCACGGCAGTGATCCTCAACATGCAACCAGTCGCGCACGTTCATC
>JAIXRO010000067.1 GCA_027485145.1 Hyphomonadaceae bacterium
ATGCAGATCTGGGCTGGCGCGGTGCCTTTCATCGGTCTCCAATTGCTGCTGCTCGCACTCGTCGCAGCGGTTCCATCACTGGCAACCTGGCTGCCCTCGGTCGTGGCGCAATAGGCCGATGGGACAGGACATTTCGCCCTTCCAGGCGATCGCGATCAGCCGGCGTGCGCATGAGATGAAGGCGGAGGGCCGCCGCATCTTCCATATGGAGTTCGGCCAGCCTTCAACCGGCGCGCCCTCTGCTGCCATTACGGGCGCGCACACCATCCTGGACACCGAAGCGATGGGGTATTGGGAGAGCGTGCCGCTCAAGGCCCGCATCGCACGCCATTACCGGGAAACCTATGGCATCGAGGTTCCAGCTCACCGGATCGCCATCACTTGCGGCGCCTCACCGGCGCTGGTGCTGGCACTCTCGGGCGCCTTCAATCCCGGCGACCGGATCGCCCTCGCCCGCCCGGGTTATGTCGCCTATCGCAATACGATCCGTGCCCTGAACATGGTGCCGGTCGAGATTCCCTGCGGCGAGGCCCAACGCTTCCAACTCACCGCAGCCGCCCTCGCCGCGCTCGATCCGCCCCCGCAAGGCATCATACTCGCAAGCCCGGCAAACCCGACGGGCACGATCATCGACGCTGCTGAACTCGCCGCCATCGCCGAGACCGCCCGGAAGATCGGTGCAAGGATCATATCCGACGAGATCTATCACGGGCTGAGTTATGGCCCGAAGGTCCACTCGCTGCTGGAGTTCGACCCGTCGGCCTACATCGTCAACAGCTTCTCGAAATACTTTTCGATGGCCGGATGGCGGCTCGGCTGGCTGGTTTCGCCCGAAGAGAACGCCGCCCGCACCGCCGCCTATATCGGCAACCTCTTTCTCACCGCGCCGTCGCTCGCCCAGCATGCGGGCCTCATTGCAATGGACAGCCGCGACGAGCTCGAAGCGAACGTGGACGTCTACCGCGCCAACCGCGCCCTGCTGCTGGACGCCCTGCCGCGCCTCGGCCTCGAGCGCATAGCCCCGCCCGACGGCGCCTTCTACATCTATGCCGATATCTCGCGGTACACGGACGATAGCCTTGGCTTCTGCCTGCGCCTGCTGGAAGACACCGGCGTCGCCACGGCCCCCGGCGTCGATTTCGACCCGGTGGAAGGCCACCGCTTCATGCGCTTCTCGTTCGCGCTGTCGACGCCGGAAATCGAAGAGGCTCTCGCCCGCCTCGAACCCTGGTTCAACGCGCAGCCGCGGCGGTGAAGACTCCCCTGCCCGGCACCCGTTTCTGCTCGCAAAACCGGCTCCAGCTTTTTCGGCGTCGTCACGCGGCGCGTCTTTGCCTTCGCTTTCGGCTTGGGCAGTTTCCGGAAGCGACTCTGGCACCAGCCGAACCCGCCGACGCCGACATCGACCAGCGCATCGGAGCGCCCGCACGGGCAGGCAAATTCCCAGAGGTCGAACACCCGGTAGGTCTCGCCGGCCACGAGTGGCACAGGCTCACCCGTCAAATGGTTAGGGGCTGCGTTAACGCACAAGACCAGATCGCCGGGACCAAGAGCATCACTCATCTCTCGGCGACAATACCACAAAACCGTGCGGTCAGACCACGGTCCTCGAACGGGCGGACACCGCACCAGCGGAACGTCCCGCCGCCAAGGCGCAAGGCTTCAGGGAATTGCGGCGTCGCAGGCGCCCCAGAAGGATTCAATGCCTGGCAGGTCACCGAGATTGAGGGTTTGCTCCGGCACGAATACCTGGAAGTCCTCTTCCGGCATGACCCGGATGTAGAGCGTCCGGGCAAGGCTGTCCGGCGATTGTTGCGCCTCGTTCCAGCACCCGGGCGCGACTGCGCCGAAGTTCAGTTCGTTCTCGCCCGGCGCTTCGGTCTTCAGGCGCACGAGTTCCAGGCTGAGCGCCGATAGCCGCTCGGCATCTTCCGGCCGCGTGGCATAGGTCCAGATCGAGAAACCGTCCTTTTCCTCGCTCGCGAGGAAAGCGCTGTCATGGCCTTCCGTGATCGACATCGGGAAGGACTCGGCAATATCCACCCCGAGCCGCGGGCTGGTGACGTTGATCTGCAGATAGGCGCCATCCCCATAAGCGCGGAAGGTCGACGGGATGCGCATCGCGAGCGCGATTTTCGAGAGGTCGAGTTCGGTCGGGTCCAGCGTCGGCTGGGGTGCCTGAGGTTCCTGTGAGGTGACGCCGCCCGAGGCGTCCACCGTCATTGGCGGCTCATCTGAAGGCGGCGTTTCGGTCTTCGGCGAACAGGCCGCCAGCAACACCGCGCCGGCAAGGAGAAGGACACGCATGGAGTTCACTCCTGAAATCGACTGCTTGTCGCCGGGGGTCAGAAACCAACCTTGGGCGGCTCGTCCATGGCGGCGCGCTTCTCGGCGCCGACATCGAAGAAGTCGCGGGCCTCGAAGTTGAAGCTGCCGGCGATGATCGAGCCCGGGAACTGCTCTCTCGCCGTGTTATAGTCCTGAACCGCCGAGTTGTAGAACCGGTAAGCGGCAGCCAGCTTGTCTTCGATCATGGACAGCTCCTGCTGCAATTGCAGGAAGTTCGTGTTGGCCTTGAGGTCCGGATAGGCCTCGGACAGGGCGAACAGTTTGCCAAGCGCGGCGCCAAGCGCGCCTTCGGCCTTCGACATTTCACCGGCCGTGTTCGCCGCCTGCGCCGCATTGCGCGCGGCGATCACCTGCTGGAACGTCTCCTGCTCGTGGGAAGCGTAGCCTTTGACGGTTTCGACGAGGTTCGGGATCAGGTTCTGGCGCTGCTTCAGCTGCACATCGACGTCCGCGAACGCCTGGTTGCAGCGCTGCCGCTTCATCACGAGGCCGTTGTAGATGAGGATGATCAAGCCCGCGACCGCAACGATCACTGCCAGCACAATAAGGACCAGGTTCATGGGGCGCCCCCTCCGTGAGTTCGAGCCTTACGCCTAGCGGCGCCCGCCCCGATCCGCAACCCTGCGGCTGAGCGCGCCTCCGTCAGGCTTCCAGCCCGGCCTTCAAACGCGCAAGCCGGTCCACGGCCTGCGCCGCGTGCGGGCCGATCCATCGGTCATGGATTTCCTTGATCGGCAGGGCGTTCAGATGGTTCCAGCGCACCCGCCCCACCTTGTGGCCGATCACCAGATCCGCCGCTTCGAGCACCTTCAGATGCTGCATTACAGTGCACCGGTCCAGCGCCCGAAAACGCGCGCACAACTCGCCCGTCGTCTGAGGGTTGTCCCTCAACACATCCAGAATCGCCCGCCGCACCGGCGCAGCGAGCGCTTTGAACACGAGGTCTTCACTTGTCTCGGTCTCGGCGCTTGACATGTTATATTTATATAACATTATGCAGAGAAACGCAAGACCGGAGTTGCCCCATGGACCTGAAATTCGAAGTGAGCGGCCGCATCGCCCGCCCCGTGGACGAAGTGTTCGAGGCCGTCGTGAACCCCGAGAAACTCTCCGGCTATTTCACCACCGGCGGCGCCAAAGGCCGCCTCGAAACCGGCGCCACCGTGATCTGGGAGTTTCACGACTATCCGGGCCCTTTCCCGGTCGAAGTGGTGGAGGTCGAGAAAAACCGCCGCATCGTCCTCAAATGGGAAGCCAATGAGGGCGTGCCGGAAGGCGAAGATCCGGTCGTCGCCGCGGGTTACATGACGACCGTGACGATGCGCTTCGAAGACCTCGGCGACGGGCGGACGCTCGTCACCATCGCCGAGGAAGGCTGGCGCCAGACGGCCACAGGCCTGAAGGCCTCCTATGGCAACTGCATGGGCTGGTCGCAGATGATTTGCGCCATGAAGATGTGGATCGAGCATGGCATCAACCTGCGCGACGGGATGTACCGGTGAGCGGCGCTGCGAAAAGTGGGAACCGGTTTTCGGAAAAGCGCCGCGACAAATAAAAAAGTTAGAACTTCCCGGCGAACGAATTACTCTGTTCGCCATGACCGATGCAGATATCCTCACGCACCTGATCCGCAACGCCCACCGCGTTGCCGTCTTCACTGGCGCAGGCATTTCCACCGAAAGCGGCATCCCGGATTTCCGCTCGCCCGGCGGCGTGTGGAGCAAGATGAAACCGATCATGTTCCAGGATTTCGTCGCCTCGCGCGACAAGCGCCGAGAAGCCTGGACGCGCGTGTTCAACAAGACCGCCGGCTGGACGGGCGCCTCGCCGAATGCTGGCCATTACGCCATTGCGGAGCTGGTCAAGGCCGGCAAGGTCGCCAGCGTCATCACTCAGAATGTCGACAACCTGCACCAGGATTCCGGCGTGCCGGACGGCCAGGTGATCGAGATCCACGGCAATGCCAGCTATGCCAAATGCCTGACCTGTTCGAAGCGCTACGAACTCGAAGACCTGCGCCATCGCTGGGAAGCGGACGAAGACATCACCTGCATCTTCTGCACCGGCCTGATCAAGACCGCGACCATCTCCTTCGGTCAGGCGATGCCGGAAGCCGAGATGGAGCGCGCCACCGAAGAGGCCTCGCTGTGTGACCTGATGCTGGTGCTCGGCTCGTCCCTCGTCGTCTATCCCGCCGCCGGCATTCCGCTGCTCGCCAAACGCCTCGGCGCCCAGTTCGCCATCATCAACCGCGAACCCACCGACCAGGATCCGTATGCGGACCTTGTGCTGAACACCGAAATCGGCCCGCTGATGACGGATGTCGTGGGGCGGCTTTAAACGGCCTTCTCAAGAACATTTCAGATGCCTATCTGCTATTGATGGAACCGACAAACGAAATCGAACTTTGCGCGCTTTGCTTGAACGAACAGCCTCTACGCACGAGCCACGTATTGCCAGCGTTTGCATTTCGTTGGCTTCGAGAAACTTCGGCGACTGGACATATCCGAAGCGGCGAAGCGCCGAACAAGCGTGTTCAGGATGGAATGAAGCTGCCTCTCCTCTGTCAAGACTGTGAGACTCTGTTCAGTTCGTTTGAAACGGCTTTTTCATCTAGAGTATTTTACCCTTACACCGAGAATCCAAAACGTCCTTACGCCTACGAAAATTGGATGCTCAAATTCTGTGTATCTATTTCTTGGCGAGTTCTGGAGTCAGCGCGCCGCCGCGGGAAACTTCATTCCTTGAGCGACCAGTACACACCCTATGTAATGAATGCTTTGCAAGCGTGGCGGGAATTCTTGATCAGTTCTTCGCCGCATCCCGGTGAATTTGAGCAACATTTACTACCGCTTTATTTGGTCGATCGATCCACAAATATTCCCAACATGCCGACCAACATAAATCGATACTTCATGCGCTGTATCGACATTGACATTGCTTACTCCGGCGCTGTGATCTTTACATACGCGAAACTCGGTCCATTTGTGATTATGGGACTGGTAAAGAACCCGAAAGAAAAATGGGTAGGCACCAAAGTCCACTTGCGATTTGGCTCAGTCTCCGCCAGGCGCTTCGAACTTCCGTTGGGACTCATGAACTACATTTTTGATCGCGCCCGAAACTATCAAAGCATCTACGAGCAAGTTTCTGACGCTCAATGGGAACGGATCGACCAAACAATCATGAGTAACTTGGATCGGGTCTCAGCTTCGCAGGAATTCGAAGCGATGGCCCAAGACGCCCTACTGTTCGGCGAACAGGTGGTCATTCGCTCCCCAAAAGACTGATTCATCGGGACTGAAGAGAGATCTCCGCTAACCCGAGAACGTCCCGCCCTTCGGGAAACCCTTCGGCACCACCTTGCCGGCCTGCGCGCGCTGACCGCGCCACTCTTTCCATTCCTCGAACGCGCGGTGGCGCCCGCCGGTCATCACGATCAGGCCGTCGCGCTTGTCGAAGGTGATGAGGTCCGCCAGTTCATACTTGCCCGTATAGGCCTGCAACTTGTTGCCCTTGCCGCGCGACATTTCCGGCAGGTCTTTCAGCGGGAAGATCAGCATCTTCCGGTTCGTGCCGACCACCGCGATCATGTCGCCGTCGACCGGCGCACAAACGAGCAACTGCCCCTCGCCTGTATTGACGACCTGCTTGCCCGCCTTGCGGTTCGATTCCAGTTCCGTCTCCGGCACCACAAATCCGTACCCGGAGCTTGAGGCCATCACGCGCTTGCGCTCGGGATCAAACTTGAACATCGCAACGATGCCGACATTGTCCTCAAGCTCGATCGACAACCGGATCGGCTCGCCATTCCCGCGTCCGCCCGGCAGCCTGTCTGCCGCCAGGATGAACGCGCGCCCGTCGGACGACATGATGACCAGCCGGTCTGTCGACATAACCTCTTCCGTCCAGGCCGGGCCATCGCCCTCCTTGAACTTGATCGAATCGGCGTCGATGCCATGGCCCTTCATGCCGCGGATCCAGCCTTGCTGGGACAGGACAACCGTCACCGGCTCCTTCGGCCGCGAGGCCTCCAGCGCTGCCGCAAGGTCCACGTCCGGCGCCTCTTCGAAGGTTGCCCGGCGGCGGCCAAGGTCCGTCCCCGGATCAAACTCGTCACGCGCCAGCTTCAGGTCCTTCGATACACGGGCCCACTGTTTGCGCACCGAGCCAAGCAGCGAGATGATCTCATCGCGCTCTTCCTTCAGTTTGGTATGCTCGCCCTGGATTTCCATTTCCTCGAGCTTGCGCAAGGCGCGCAGGCGGAGGTTCAGGATCGCTTCGGCCTGCAGGTCCGACAGCTTGAAGCGCTTCATCAGTACCGGCTTCGGCTCGTCTTCGGTCCGGATGATGCGGATCACTTCGTCGATGTTGAGATAGGCAATCAGGAAGCCGTCCAGCAGGTGGAGGCGCTTCTCGATCTTGTCGAGCCGGAACTCGGAGCGGCGCACCAGCACTTCGCGGCGGTGATCGAGGTAGGCCTGCAGCACAGCCTTCAGGCCCATCACCTGCGGCGCACCCTTGTGCAGTACGTTCATGTTCAGGCTGAACCGCGTCTCCAGATCGCACAGCTTGAACAGGCTCTCCATCAACACGTCCGGCTCGACCGTCTTGGCGCGCGGCACCAGCACGAGACGCACATCCTCGGCGCTCTCGTCGCGCACGTCTTCAAGCAGTGGAACCTTCTTCGCCTCAAGCAGTTCGGACAGTTTCTCGAGCAGGCGCGACTTCTGCACCTGATACGGAATCTCGGTCACGATGATCTGGTAGGTGCCGCGCCCCAGATCCTCGACCTGCCAGCGCGCCCGCATGCGGAAACTGCCCCGGCCCGTCTCATAGGCCTCCAGCATCGCCGCGCGTTCCTCGACGATCACGCCGCCGGTCGGAAAGTCCGGACCCTGAACAAATTCCATCAGCTCCGCCGTCGTTGCCTTCGGCTTCTCGATCAGCAAGCGTGCCGCATCGATCACTTCCGCCACATTGTGCGGCGGGATCGACGTCGCCATGCCCACGGCAATCCCCGTCGCGCCATTCGCCAGCAGGTTCGGATATCCGGCCGGCAGCACAACCGGCTCTTCATCGTTCTCGGCATAGTTCGGACGAAAATCGACGGCGTTCTCGTCGAGCCCTTCCATCATCAGTTCGG
Source organism: Hyphomonadaceae bacterium (assembly GCA_027485145.1). GTDB lineage: Bacteria > Pseudomonadota > Alphaproteobacteria > Caulobacterales > Hyphomonadaceae > Hyphomonas. The sequence continues at coordinate 7,496 of JAIXRO010000067.1, forward strand.
CCGCACGCGTCATCCGCGCCTCGGTGTAGCGGTAAGCGGCAGGGCTATCGCCGTCGATGTTTCCGAAATTGCCCTGCCCGTCGACGAGCGGATACCGCACGTTGAAATCCTGCGCGAGGCGGACCAGCGTGTCGTAGATCGAGCTGTCGCCATGCGGGTGATAGTTACCCATCACGTCGCCGACGATCTTCGCGCACTTGCGATAGCCGCCCTCGGGGTCGAGCCGCAGCACGCGCATGCCGTAGAGGATTCGCCGCTGCACCGGCTTCAGGCCGTCGCGCACATCCGGCAGCGCCCGGGCGGTGATGGTCGACAGCGCATAGGCCAGGTAGCGCTTCGACAGCGCCTCGGTCATCGTCTCGTTGATGATCCGGTCTTCCGGCGGCTCAGTTCCACGTTTCGACATTCTGGTCTCTTTGCAGTTCGTGCCACATTCTTGTGCCACCGGCGGGTCAGAACGGGGCCCGACTCACCGATACGCGCAGGTTAACAGAAAGCGGCCTTTGGTTAAGGAAATGACAAGGCTGGAACTGCTGAAAATCCGCTGGCGCTACTGGCTGGGGCTCGTCGCGCCGTCCCTGCTCGTCGTCGGCCTGTTCCTGTGGCTGGCGCCGCCGCAGCACAACCCGTTTGCCCCGCTGGACCTCAACGACAGGCCGGGCCTCGCCTCGCACTTCAAGATGACCCAGCTGAAGCGCCACGCCTCGGCCTGTTTCGACGCCCTGGACGCGTGCGGCGTGCTCTACACCCGTCTGGACGACTCCCCCAGGGGCGAGGCCTGCGGAATGTATGACGCCTTGACGCTGGACCGGTCTCTGACGCCCTACTCCGCCACCCTCAGCATGACCTGCTGGCAAACCGCGTCGCTTTACCTGTGGGAGCGCCATGTCGCACGGCCGGCGGCTGTGGAAATCTTTGGCTCGCCGATCGCCCGGATCGAAACCTATGGCAGCTTCTCCTGCCGCAACATTGCCGGCAGCGACCGCAAGTCCGAACATGCCACCGCCAACGCCGTCGATATCTCAGGCTTCCGCCTCGCGGACGGCCGCCTGATCAATGTCAAAACCCATTGGGACAATGGCGCAGAGGAAGGCGAGTTCCTGAAGCGCGTGCACAAGGGCGCCTGCCGCCTGTTCTCCGTCACCCTCGGCCCAGAATACAACGCCGCCCATGCCGACCATTTCCACTTCGACATGGGCGAAGACCGGGTGTGCGAATAAGCCGGAAAGACTGGAGGCCTTTCCGGCTTCGGGTCGTTCACCCGGCGAGTTACTCAGCCGGCACCTTGCAGCGATAACCGTCATCGGTGACTTCGGCGATATTGCCTTCACCGCCGCAAACCCGCACCGCGAGCTCGGTGTTCTCCGAAACGCTGGACGGACCATCGCCGTCCGCAACGGCTATGCAGCCCGCCAGCGACAGGGTCAGCGCGGCGCCTGCCGCAATAGTCATGAGTTTCTTCATTTGGATCAGCCTTTTCATGTTGATGTGGATCAACGCCCCGTCGCCACATTTCTGCGCGCCGCCTGAACGCCTTGTGAATGAACAGGTCTTGCCAGCCCTTGCGTCACCCCGTCAGGATCGGCGCAAACAAGACGTCCAGGGAGGACCATCATGAAGCTCATCAATTCCGTCGGCCCCAATCCGCATGTCGTGCGCATGTTCATGGCAGAACGCGGCATCACGCTGCCACTCGAAGACATCGACATCATGAAAGGCAAAAACCGCGAAGCCGACTACCTCAAGACCAATCCCGCCGGTCAGTCGCCGGCCCTCGTCCTGGATGACGGCTCGGTCGTCGCCGAGATCACCGCCATCTGCGAATATCTCGACGAGAAGTTTCCGGGCGCCAGCCTCATCGGCGCGACCCCCGAGGAACGCGCCCAGACCCGCCGCTGGGCCCGGTGGTGCGACCTCAACATCATGGAACCGCTCGCCAACGGCTTTCGCTATTCCGAGGGCCTGCCGATGTTCCAGAACCGGATGCGCTGTCTTCCGGAAGCCGCGCCGGGCCTCAAGGCCAAGGCGCAGGACGGCCTCGCCTTCCTCGACGGCCAACTCGCCACGCGCACATACGTCGCCGGCGAAAAGTTTACCCTCGCTGATGTGCTGCTCTTCTGCTTCCTCGCCTTCGGCAACGCCGTTGGCCAACCGCTGAACCCGGAGCTGAAGAATGTCGGCCGCTGGTTTGCGGCCACCGGCGCAAGGCCCAGCGCGAAGGCCTAGAGCTAATCCCGCTGAAGTGGGTACCGGTCGAGCGCAAGAATTTGCGGCAGATGAAAAGGCTGGAGCACGCGATCATTCTCCATGAGATCGCGTGCTCCGGGCGAGGCCTGAGCTTCAGATCACTTTGATGGCCTTGGATTGAAGGGCGCATACGAAATACCGCTGCTCGCCCTTCGCCGCATTGAACCACGTTGTGAGAATGCCGAACGAGGTAACCTTGGACTTTACCATGGTGCAGACGCCGTTGTCGTTATTGGCGGGCAACGCTATCTTTGCCGCAGCCTCAAGATCGGCTTCAAGGTAAGTCATATTGCCAAAGCTCACCAGGATCTTGCTACCATTCCTGGACACATAGGCCCAACTGACAGTCGGTTTTGATGTGGTCAGAAAGGCATTTGCGTTTCCGTCCATTATGACTTGCCCTGCTTGCAATATGCAGGAGGTGTTGTTGCAGGCGGCCAAGGTCTGCGCCACTTCGACCGCGACCCGCTCGGCATCCCGGCGCGCTGTGACCAGCTGACTGAGATCCAACACTCCGCCAAGCAGCACAAACAGAAATGTTGCGATCAAGGCGAATTCGACAGCGGCCGCACCAACGCTATCACGGATCAATCGTTCCGTTAGCTGACGATATCGATGACTGCGGCGCCTGCTCATTGACGCAGGTATATAGACGACGAACGGATTCTGAGCGGCTTGATTCCAGGCACGAATGTCACGACCTGCGCTTCAACGCGCCGCACAAGAACATCGCCTTTGGCGCCGAGATCGAAGACCGTACCGGCGACGGCCTGTTGAGCATTCGGCAGCGAATCGAGCGGCATCTGCTCGACTTTAAGTTTCGTTTTGCAATCGGCCACAAGAATGAGGTCTTGGCAGATCGCTTCGCGCACTTTCCCTTGGTCGCGGCTGTCCGCGTGGAGTGCCGTGTCTGCAAAAACCGAGGCATAGGCGACCGATTCCGACAACGCGGTTCGCAACTGGAGCGATGCTGTGAAATAAAGCGAAAACTGAATGATCGCGAGGAGAATCGAGACAAAAATGCCTGACAATACAGCGAACTCTACGGCTACCGAACCGTGCTCATCCGCCGTGTACGGATCACAGCGCAATGACCGCGGCCGGGGGAACCTCACGGACAGGAACCCTTGCAGAATCTCAGGTAATCTATAAGCCCGCCGGTCGTGTCCTGCTGCCCTGCCGCGCGCCAGCTGACCCAGTAGTCTCCTGCATCGAGTACTGCGAGGTCGACCGTCCGCTCTGTCCATTCGCCCGAGTAGACGCACAGGTCGACCAGTCCGCCAGCTGGAAACTGGGCGGGTTTGCTTCCGTCGACCTTTTCCACGAACACTTCGACCCGGTTCGTTTCGTTTTGCCAAGACCGGTAAGGAGCCACCGCAGGATCAGTTTCTTTTGCCCCGCACGCCACGACATCCTTCCAGCTTGGGCTCGAGTTCTTGATGCGAGAGATGTACCAGTAACTCAGCTGATAGTTTCCCGGCTGAAGCGTCAGCTTTCGGGACATCGCTGAATTCGAGTTACACCCTGCGACATAGCAATGCGAATCAAGCTCGGCAAAGAAATTGCCGAACCGGATTACGCCGCCCGAAAGCTCGGGCAAGCCATTGATCTCGACGCCGGCATTGTGCGTGTTCCATCCGTTCCAGGACGCTCCGTTCGCCTTGTTGCCATTTGGGCCCAGAACGGTCCAACTGTTCTTTGCGACCGCATGTCCCTGTTCGAACGATTCAACGAACTGAACCTGACCCGCTGGTGGCTTCTGCGACGCCTGACCATAAAGGCATTCACGCTTGACCTTGACCTTGAGAGATTTCAGCCCGCCGATCTGCGCAAACAGCGCTGGCGAACTGCTGTCGCCGGTCAATTCGATGTTAGAGGGTTTGGTAGTGGCCGTCACCGTTACGCCCGACTTGATGCCAGCGTCCTTGATCCGCTGATTGGCAATGGGCACGACCGTGCCGGGGCCGAAATCGGTAGATGTTTTGGCGCCTTGCGAGATTTTGTGATTGATCTCGAGCGCAGACTGAACGCAGGCCACTTCAAGCGCGCTGGCGATTTTCTGCCGATGGCTCATCGCGGTCGTCAGGTCGAAACCGCCGCCAGCGACCAGAATTAGGGCCGGCAGGGTCAATCCAAAGATCAGCGCCGTGCCGCCCTCCATATCTGCAGGAAGTTGCGTAAGTCGCTGCAAGATCTTCTCAAGAAATCGCATTGCGAAGGTTCCGCCCGGATTAACGTCGAACCTGGCGGCCCGGCCAGCGAACGTTATGCGCGCATCGCGTAAAAAAACCTTGAATTCTTGTTTGCCATTTACGCCGGGACGGCGACAATCTTGGCACCAAACGTTAAAACTGGATTCTTGAGACAGGCCGGATCTGGCGAACTCGGTGCCGCGCTAATTCAAACCGACGCGACGGCGAAATCATGTGCGGCTTGGCTTCCCATCGCGGTGCCTTGAGCAAACTCCGCTCAAGTGGGTACCGGTTGAGCGAAAGAATTTGCGGCAGACCCAAAAGCCAGGCCATGCGATCTCAGTCCAACAGATCGCGCTTTGCTCTAGGTTTTGCTCATCAATCGGAGCACCAGCCGATCCCGTTCGGGCGGCACTCCCCGGTGAACAGCGGCGAACAGGCGGTTCTCCAGGAAATGCCCTGTGAGTTTGAGCCCGGCGGCAATGTCGCCGGGCTTCACGTCCGCGGCAGGCCGCAGCAGGAAATCGGGGAGTGCCAGCAACCGGTCGATATAGTCTTCGGCTTCCGAGCCTCGCACGGCCCGGCCGGTCTTCGGCGAGACGTGCGTCAGCCCGTCATTCGCGCCCGAGATCGCGCATTCTTCGAGGTCGAGCCCAAAGCCCAGCGCCGACAAGAGCCCCAGCTCCCAGCGTACATAGAGCGCCGGCCAGATATGCGGATGTTCGAGCTCGTCCAGCAAAACCGCCGTTGCCTCGTAGAGGCTCGAGCCCGCCGCATCACCCTCGTTCATGCTGGCCCGCAGGATCGACGTGATGGCGGCGACTGCCGACAAGGCCGCCGCATCTTCCAGCAGGCGCGAGGCCCGGTCCCGCCGCGCCTCGGCTACGTCAAACCGGCCAAGTTGGTCATCCAGCCGCCCGCTCCAGCTGAGCGCAACCGTGTTGCCGGCTTCAAACTGCGCCCGTCGCCGGCGCGACGCCCCGCCATACACCAGCCCCGAACGCCGCCCGCGCGTGGCCGTCAGTACATCGAGGATCAGCCCGCCTTCGCCGAAGCGGCGGCCACCTAGGACTATTCCGTCATCGGACCAGTTCATACATCAAATTCGAGGCCGAACCCGGAGTAATTCTCGCGCTTTTCCTGCCAACGCTCGTCGATCTTGACGAACAGGAACAGGTGCACGGTCCGCTCCAGCATCTCGGTCAGCTCGGCGCGCGCCAGCCGCCCGATCTCCTTGATCTGTGCGCCGCCCTTACCCAGCACCATCGCCTTGTGCCCTTCGCGCCCGACGATGATGACCTGCTGTATACGGACGGAGCCGTCCTTGCGTTCCTCCCAGCTCTCGGTCTCGACCGTCAGCTGGTAGGGCAGTTCCTGATGCAGGCGCAGCATCAGCTTCTCGCGGGTCACTTCCGCCGCCAGAACCCGCATCGGCAGGTCGGCAATCTGGTCCGGCGGATAGAGCGCCTCTCCCTCCGGCATCCGCGCGGCAATCGCCGCCGCCAGCTTCTCGACGCTGTCGCCCTTCTCGGCCGAGATCATGAAAATCTCATCGTACACGCCCTCGGCATTCAGTTTCGCCATCACGGGCAGCACGCGGTCATGCGGGAACAGGTCAATCTTGTTGAGCGCCAGGATTGCGCGCGTTCCCGTTTCCTTCAGCTGGCGGATGACCCGGCTGTCATCCTCGATCGAATGGCGCTGCGCCCCGCTTGTGCGGCCTTCATGCTCGGCCACCCAGGCGGAAGCATCGATCAGGTGCACCACGGCGTCGGCATCATCCGCGCCGCCCCAGGCCGCTTTCACCATCGCCCGGTCCAGCCGCCGCTTGGCGACGAAGATGCCCGGCGTATCGACGATCACCACCTGCGCCGCGCCGATCTGCGCGACGCCCCGCACCGGAAAGCGCGTCGTCTGCACCTTGTGCGTGACGATCGCCACCTTCTGCCCGACGAGCCGGTTGGTGAGCGTCGATTTGCCGGCATTCGGCGCGCCGATGATGGCGCAGAAACCTGCATGCGTGACGGCTTGCTCGCTCATGTATTCCCTTTCAATTGTTCCAGCATCCGCGCCGCGGCCTGCCGTTCGGCGTCGCGCTTGGATGGCCCCGAGGCCGCCGCCGCCCCGTTCCCGGGAATGCGGACTTCAACTTCATATTCCGGTGCATGGTCAGGTCCTGACCGGCCGGTGACCACATAGTCCGGGAGCGGATGACCCTGCCCCTGCGCCCATTCCTGCAGCAGGGTCTTCGGATCCTTGGTTTCAACCGGCCCGCTATTGAACTGCGGCGCCCAGGCCTTTTCGACAAATTTCCGCGCAGCGCCAAGGCCGCCATCGAGGTAGATCGCCGCGATCACCGCCTCGCAGGCATCGCCAAGCGTCGACTCCCGGTCGCGCCCGCCACTCGCCACTTCGCTGTCGGACAGCAGCAGGAAAGCGTTGAGCCCCAGATGCCGGAAGGCTTCCGCACACGCACCTTTCTTGACCAGCCGGTTGAGGCGCGGGGCGAGATCACCTTCGGTCTCGTTCCGCCGCCGCTCGATCAGCCGCTCCGCAATCAGCAGGTTCAGCACCCGGTCGCCCAGGAATTCGAGCCGCTGGTTAGCATGTTGCAGCGAGTCCGCCGCGCTGACCGCGCTCGGATGCGTCAGCCCGCGCACCAGCAGCGCCTTGTCCTTGAACCGGTGGCCGCAGGCGATCTCGGCTTCGAGAATCGCGGCGTCGCTGAGGCCGGGCCGGATGGCCTTCGCCGCTGCGCGCTGGCGCGTGCGTTTCGGGCGGACCGGTGTCATGACGCGGCCAGCGGAACAGCTTCGATGATCACCTGAGCCTCCGCCCACGGATGATCATCCGTCAAGGTCAGGTGCACCACGGCCTTGTGCCCCGGCGGTGTCAGCTTGGCGAGCCGCGCTGCGGCCCCGCCGGTCAGCTCGAAGCCCGGCTTGCCCGATGGCAGATTGATCACGCCCAGATGCTGCCAGTGCACGCCCGCACGCGGCACGCCGGTGCCCAGTGCCTTGGCGCAGGCCTCCTTCGCCGCAAACCGCTTCGCATACGTTTCCGCCACGCGCCGCCGGCCGCGTGCCTTGGCGATTTCATAAGGTGTGAAGACGCGCTTCTCGAACTTCTCGCCAAACCGGTCGAGCGAGCGCTGGATGCGCTCGATATTGCAGAGATCATTGCCGATGCCGATGATCATGCCGCCGCCGCCGCGCCGCGCGCGATGTCCATCCGCCGGCGCATCTCGCGGATCGCCGCGTCGAGCCCGATGAAGATCGCCTCGCCGATCAGGAAATGGCCGATGTTGAGTTCCGCGAGTTCCGCAATCGCCGCCACGGGCCCCACATTGTCAAACGTCAGCCCATGCCCGGCATGCGGCTCGATGCCCCGGCGGCGCGCATCCGCTGCGGCCAGGGCCAGCCGCTCGAGTTCGGGAGCGGCCGCTTCGGCGCCGCCCTCCAGCCAGAGCTCCGCATACCGGCCCGTGTGCAATTCCACGACTGGCGCGCCAAGCACTTCGGCCACCGCGATCTGAACCGGGTCCGGCTCGATGAACAACGAGACGCGCGAGCCCGCCGCGCGCAGGGCCGCGACCATCGGCGCGACGCGGTTGTGCATGCCGGCCACGTTCAGCCCGCCTTCGGTCGTGCGCTCCTCGCGCCGCTCCGGCACCAGACACGCCGCATGCGGACGAAACGCCGTGGCAATCGCCTGCATCTCTTCCGTCACCGCCATTTCCAGGTTGATCGGCAGGCGCGTCGCCTTGCGGATCGCATCGAGGTCACCATCACGGATATGCCGGCGGTCCTCGCGCAGGTGGATGGTGATGCCGTCCGCGCCCGCCGCTTCGGCGATCTGCGCTGCGCGCACGGGATCGGGATGCGGACCGCCGCGGGCATTGCGGATGGTGGCTACGTGATCGATGTTGACGCCGAGGCGCAGATAGCCGCTCATCCGGCAAGCCCCCGCGAGCCCGGCTTCACGGCCGGCATCGCTGCAAGCTCCGGGGGCAGAGCATCGGCGGCGTAGTCCGGGAAGTTCACTTGCGCGAGTGAGACCAGCTCGCAGCCCACATCCGCGCGGCCGCCCGACCGGTCGATGATACACGCCCCGCCGACCACCTCGCCAGGCAGCTTGGCCAGCGCCTCTACTGTCTCGCGGAACGACAGGCCTGTCGTCACGATATCCTCGGCGATCAGCACACGCTCGCCTGCGGCAATCGAGAATCCGCGGCGAAATTCGAGCTTGCCCTCCACCCGTTCGGCAAAGATCGCCCGTGCGCCCAGATGGCGCGCAATCTCGTAACCCGGAATGATTCCGCCGACGGCGGGTCCCGCGACCACATCAATCCTGCCGAACTTTTCCGTCAGCTTCGCCGCCAGCGCCTCGCAGAGTTTCTCGGACAGGTCAGGCCGCGAAAACACGAGCGCCTTCTGCAGGAAGACGGGACTGCGCCGCCCGGACGAAAGGATGAAATGCCCCTCGAGCAGCGCGCCGGCATCGCGGAAAACGTCAAGCACATCGTCACTGGTCATCCTGGCCCTCCTGGTCGCGCACCGCGCGGTCAACCACGGCCAGCGACCGCAGCGCGGCGAGAATCTGGGTCAGGCGTTTCAGGTCTTCCACTTCAATATCCATGATAAGTTCTATGAAATCGCGTTGGCGCAGGCTGGTCGAGATGCCAACGATATTGCCGCTGGACTCCGCCACCGCCGAACAGAGCTTGGCAAGCACGCCGCGCTGGTTGGCAGCGTTGATCCGTACACGGCCCACCGCCACGGCGCCTGTCTTGGCAAGCTCTGTCCATTTGAGGTCGCGCCAGAGTTCCGGCTGGTCGTCATACTGCGCGAGACGCGGGCAGCTCGACACATGCACGACCAGCCCCTTTTCCGGCACCTGTACCCCGATGATGCGGTCGCCCGGCAGCGGCCGGCAGCAATTGCCCAGATGCAGCGTGACGCCCGGCGTCAGGTCCTTGCCCTCGACGAACAGCGGCGCGTGGCGGCTGTCGATCGGTGTCTTGTCCGTGTCCGTCGTGCGCTCGGGCTCATAGCCCGGGAATGCGGCGCTCACGACCGCAGACGTGAGGATACGGCCGCGGCCGGCTTCCTCGCGCAGCTCGTCAATCGATTGCACGCCCAGCTTGCTGGCGACGTCGCGCAACATCACATCTACCGGATCGGCGCCTGCGCGGCGAAGGGCCTGGTTGATCAGGCCCTCGCCGAGGCGCCGGAACTCGGCTGCCTCGCGGTCGCGCTCCAGCTTGCGCTGTTTCGATTTTGCCCGGCCGGTATACGTCATCGCCTCCCAGCCGATCATCGGCGCCGGTGCCCGGCCGCGGATGACATCCACCACATCGCCGTTCTTGAGCGGGCGGCGCATGGATTTCTCCTCGCCATTGATCCGTGCACCGATGGCCGTATCACCCACCGCAGAGTGGACCGCATAGGCAAAGTCGAGCGGCATCGCGCCCGCCGGCAGGATGATCAGCTTGCCCTTCGGCGTGAACGTAAACACGTGCTCGCGGTACATCTCGAGCTTGGCATGCTCCAGGAACTCGCCCGGTTCTGCCCCGTCGCGCAGCAATTCTGCGAAGGCCTTGAGATTGGCTTCGGGATCAAGCCCCGCGGCGCGCGCCGAGTCCACGTCGAAGCCGTAGGAGCGGTTCTTGTAGCCCCAGTGCGCCGCCACGCCGTATTCCGCCGTGCGGTCCATCGCCTTCGTCCGGATCTGCAACTCGACCCGCCGGTTGCCCGAGGCACGCACCGTCGTGTGCAGGCTGGCATAGCCGTTCGGCTTCGGCACCGAGATGAAGTCCCGGAAGCGGTCGGGAATACAGGCCCAGTGCGTATGGATTGCTCCGAGTACGGCGTAACAGTCCTTCACATCGGCGAGCATGATCCGGAACGCGAAGAGGTCTGCCACATCGCGGAAGGAAATCGACTTGCGCTCCAGCTTGCGCCAGAGCGAATAGGGCTGCTTGCGCCGGCCGCGCAGCCGGTATTTCAAGCCCGTCTGGTCGAGCAGCGCCGTCAGGTCTTCGCGGATCCGGTCGAGGTCGCCCTTGTTTTCCCGTTCCAGCTCTTCCAACCGGTAGAGGATCGCCCGGCGCGCATCCGGATTGAGTTCCTTGAAGGCGAGGTCATCCATCCGCGCGGCGACATCATAGAGGCCCACCCGGCGCGCCAGCGGCGCATAGATGTCCATCGTCTCGCGGGCGGTGCGCTGACGGCTCTCGGGCTTCTTGCGGAAATGCAGCGTTTCCATGTTGTGAAGCCGGTCCGCGAGCTTGACCAGCAGGACACGGATATCACTCGTCATCGCAAGGATGTACTTCTGGAAGTTTTCGGCCTGCGCCTCCTCCTGCGAGGTGAACTCCAGCTTGTCGAGCTTGGTGACCCCGTCGACCAGTTCGGCGACGTCCGCACCGAAGCGCACTTCGATATCGCCGATGTCGATCTCGGTATCCTCGACCACATCATGGAGGAGGCCGGCCACGATGGTCACCTCATCGAGGCGCACATCGGCAAGCAGGCTGGCGACCCGGATCGGGTGGGAATAATAGGCCTCGCCGGAATCGCGCTGCGCGGCGCCGTGATGCTTCACGGCAAAGTCATAGGCCTGGCCGAGCAGTTCGGATTTCACCCGCGGGTGATAGGCGCGCACTTTCGCGATCAGTTCTTCGCGGGTCGGCACGGGCGGCAGGGCGTCCACCGGCGCAGGAGCGGCTGCGCCAGCGTTTGTGCCAGCCCCTTTTTCCGGTTCGGAAAGGGCGCTGCCGTCCATGAAGTCTCCTAGAGGCGGTCGTCGCGCCCGGATTCGATCTCGGCCTGGTAGGCGCGCAGAACATCGTCCTCGGTGGCGGCCGGGGCGGCCATTAGGGCCTGGCGATCGGCTTCGCGCTCGTTCTCCTCACCCGGACGGATGTCCTGCAGGCTCGAGATCAGCGCTTCCTTGATGACTTTCAGATCGACCGCAGAATCGGCGATTTCGCGCAGCGACACGACCGGATCCTTGTCATTGTCCCGGTCGATCGCCAGCGGCGAGCCTTCGCGGATCATCCGGGCGCGGTGCCCGGCGAGCAGCACGAGCTCGAACCGGTTCGGAACCTTCTGGATGCAGTCTTCGACAGTAACGCGGGCCATATCGGGAAAATCTCCTGAGAACCGCCCTTTATATGCGCTGCAGCACGTCGCGGCAACCCATCCTTGCAGCCTTCCGCAAGCGTGGTTAAGCGAGAACCATAGATATTCGGGGCAATAGATTGGTCCCTCCTATTTGAAGAAAAGGCGATTGCCAATGGCCTTCTACAAGGACGAGCGCCTGGCGCTGTTCATCGACGGGGCAAACCTCTACTCGGCCGCCCGCGCAGTTGGCCTGGAGATCGATTTCCGCAAGCTTCTCAAGGAGTTCCAGACCCGCGGCCGCCTCATCCGGGCAAGCTATTACACCGCGATTGTCGAAAACGACGATTACAGCCCGGTCCGCCCGCTCGTGGACTGGCTGGCCTATAACGGCTTCAACGTCGTCAAGAAGCCCGCCCGCGAATTCGTGGACCGGGACGGGCGCAAGCGCGTGCGCGGCAACATGGATGTCGAACTGGCCGTAGACATGCTCGAAGCCGCCGCCTGGTGCGATCACATCGTCCTGTTCAGCGGCAACGGCGATTTCCGCCACCTGGTCGCCGCCGTCAAGGCGCGGGGCGTGCGCGTCTCTGTCGTCTCGACGATGGAGGCGACGCCGCCCCTGATGTCGGACGAGCTGCGCCGGGAAGCCGACACCTTCATCGAACTCGTGGACCTCGGCGAACTCATCGCCCGCCCCCGGCGCGAGACCAGCGACGCCCCGCCCGCCGGCGAGGACGACTGACGCGACCCTAGCCGCCCCGGCTGAACAGGCCGCGCACGCCGCCCGACGTCAGCAGCGCCACCGAGGCGAGCGCCGCCGGCAGCGACACACCGGGCGGCGCCGCAATGAACACCGGCCGCCAGTCCGGCTGGAACTTGGACTTGTAGGCCCTCAGGCCCTGGAAGCCGTAGAGCCGCTCTCCCGAATTGTAGACAATCTGCCCGAGCTTCGCGAGCGGCGGCGCAAACCGCCCGGCCCGGATTCCCGACAGCGGCGCCATGCCGAGATCGAGCGTACGGAACCCTTCCGTCTTCGCCCAGGCGAGGATGCTGAGGAACAGGAAATCCATCAGCCCGTTCGGCGCCGCATCGCTGTGCCGCATCAGGTCCACCGCCACCTCCTGCCGGCCGGGCCCCGGCCAGAGCGAGGCAAACGCGACCGGCGCCTCACCCGGCCGCGAGACGACGGCGAGCGGAAACCGCGACAGGTAATCCCGGTCAAACCGCCCGAGCGAGAAAGACTTCTCGCGCCCCGCGTGCGACTTCAGCCAGGCATCGGAGACGGCCTTCAGCGCGTCCCACGCCAGCGCGCCGCCCGGCGCGACGATCTCCACGCTCCAGCCATCACGCTGCATCCGGCTATTGGCCTGGCGCAGGCGCGACCGCGACGGGCCCTGCAGGCTGAACGACTGCACATCGACGCAGGCCGTCTCGCCGATCTTGCGGATCACATAGCCAAGCTCGACCAGCGGCAGCAGCAAGTCGCCGTTCGCGGCATAGATCACCGGCGCCTTCCCGGCCCGGTCGCTCGCTTCATGGAAAGCCGTCAGCGCCTCGAAAGTCTCCTCCGCCGGCCCGACCGGGTTGCCCATCGAAATCCAGAAACCGGCATGCGGACGATACATCACGCAGCTTCGCCCCGACGGCGTGAACACGAAGGACTTGTCGCCCACGAACATCAGGTTGGCCTCGGCATGACCATCGGGCGCCGCCGCGAATATTTCCGCAGCCCGGGCGATGTCGCGGCGCCGCTCGTTGTCGTCTTCGCGCTCTTCCCGCACGCTTGCCAGCTGCCAGCCGGCGACCAGCAATCCTCCAACCAGCGCCGCCGCCAGCGCCCGCATGGACCGCGGCGCGTCCGAATCGGCGAGGAAGGTCCACCAGAGATCATCTTCGTACGGAACATCCTGGTAGGAGACGAGCAGGATGCCCGCGGCAATCCCCGCCACCGCCAGCATCGCGATGATTCCCGGCGCCGAGAGCAGGCTGCCCGACAGATGACCCTGCCGGTAGAAACTGTCCCGGAATGGCAGCAGCGCGAGCGCCACAGCCAAAAGCAGCGCCGCCTCCTCCCAGTGCAACCCCTTGAGCAATGACAGGCCCGCCGCCGCCGCCAGCACCCCGAGCGATGTCCAGTAGGCCACATCGATCCGCCGCCAGATCCCCGCCGCGAGGAACAACAGCAGCATGCCCGCAATCGAGGCCATCAGATGCGAAAGCTCGGCGACCACGAGACCGGAGACCGCCATCAGCGCATCCATGCGCGCGGGCAGGTTCGGCTGCACCGCCGAGAAGATCAGCAGCACGCCGGTGGCAAAGCAAAGCACCGCAGCCGCAGGCGGCACAACCGCGTCCACGAACACCCGCCAGCCAAACTCACCGCCGCGCGAACTCTCCGGCAGCCGCCGCTCATCGGGCTGCACAGGCGCGCTACCGGCGGCAAGGTGTTGGTCGGTCATCCGGCTGGCTGTCTCTTGGCTGAAGCCGGAACATGGCGATTCCTCCGCCAAGCCTCAAGGCGGCAATCCGCCTGTCTGAAACAAACCGGCGTTTTCAGAACGGCTCAGGAATGACCGCGCGAGCACACGCCGGTTGAGGGCGAGCCAAGGACAATACGGAATAGAAGGTTCAGAAGGCCTAGCGGCGCATCGTGAAGGTGATGCCCGCAAAGTCTTCCGTATCGGAGAGGCTCTTGTTGCGGTCACTGAACTCGATTTCGCGGCGGATATAGCTGAGCGAAAGTTCGCCGCCGGCCCGCTGGATGGAGATACCTGCCTGCAGGTCGCCGACCGTCAGTTGATCCGTCATCTGCATGTCGGACAGGCTGTCTGCGCCGAGGCGCTGGATGTCCGCATCCCAGACGAGCGCTTCGCCGTCTGCGCCGACGAATACATACCAGCCTTCGGGCTGGCCGCTTGAGTCGAGGAGATCGAGCCCCTGGCCGACCCGGACTTCACCGCCGAGGCGCTGGCCGGTCAGATCGCCGCCCTCGCTGACCGAGAAGCGCGGGGCAAGGCCAACGTCAAAGCCAAGCCCGGTCTGCAGGCCGGTGGCGGCAATCGACACGCCGAACGACACGTCGTTGTAGTCCGTGTTCGGCTGGCCATAATTGGAGAGCGCGACTTCGGCGGCGACGGAGGCAAGCGCGGGGCTCGCGCTCCAGCCAAAGTCGTCGGAAACCTCGGAGAGGCCATTCATGCCGGACGTCGTCAGGCTGAGGGGCGACGGTGGCGGGGTGGTGGTGAACACGGAGACGTCCGCTTCCGGGGCCGTCAGGCGGATGCCGGGAGATTTCACGGAAACCTGAGGAACGCGAACATCGGCCAGAGCAACACCGGTGGGCGAACCCGGGTCATAGACGTTGATCGCGCCTTGCCCGAAACTGCCTGGCATCGCGAGGGTCATTCCGGCAGAGGGATCCACCGCAGGTTCCGGCATCGAATAGGCCAGCGCTCCGGACGAAACGCATCCCTGACAAGCCAGGGTCACAAGGCTGCTTACGATCATGGTAGCCATCTGGCGAACACCTCTCACAGTCACATTCCTTACTCAGCCACACTCAGCTTGAATAAGAAAATGTTCCCCTCTCGCTAAGCTAACATGAAGGAGTTGGGGGGCCAAACAACTTTCCGCGCTTCAAAGATTAATTTCGGGCGACCCGGCCCGCGCTGGAAGTCTGCCGGGCAATGCACTGAAAACGCTGAACTTTAACCACGATTTCGCGGCCGCAAGATGCGAAAGTTACATTAACCAGTTGATATATTTGACGAAATTGCGGCACTTGCGAAGACAACTCCGGAGTCAAAATGACCCGCCTTGCGGGCGGGTCATCTCGGAGATTCGTCCTGTCAGGTTGCAATTACTGGCAAGCGAGGCACTCATCGTAGTCGGTACTTTCCGTAGTCATCTTCTCGGCTTCCACCCGGTCCGTGCCCGCAAACGCGGCGCGCTGGACCGATTTCGACCGGCAGTAATACAGCGATTTCAGGCCGCGCTCCCATGCCGTCCAGTGCAGCATGTGCAGGTCCCACTTGTTGATGTCGCCCGGCAGGAACAGGTTCAGCGACTGCGACTGGCAGATGAACGGCGTGCGGTCGGCCGCCAGTTCGATGATCCACCGCTGGTCGAGTTCGAAGGCCGGCTTGAAGACATCCTGCGCCTGCGCGTCGAGGCAATCGAGATGCTGCACC
>JAIXRO010000072.1 GCA_027485145.1 Hyphomonadaceae bacterium
ACGCATCCCTGACAAGCCAGGGTCACAAGGCTGCTTACGATCATGGTAGCCATCTGGCGTACACCTCTCACAGTCACATTCCTCACACAGCGGTACTCAGCTTGAATAAGAAAATGTTCCCCTCTGACTAACCTACCATGAAGGAGTTGGGGCCCGAAACAACTTTCCGCGCCTCAAAGATTAATTTGTGGCGATTCAGCCTGCGCTCGAAGTCTGCCGGACAAGGCTCTGAAAACGCTGAACTTTAACCGTGATTTCGCTGCCGGCGGATGCGGAAGTTACATTAACCAGTTGATATATTTGACAAAATTGCGGCAGTTGCGAAGACGACTCCGGAATCAAAATGACCCGCCTTGGGGGCGGGTCATTCAGGAGATGTGTCCCCTCAGGTTGCATTTACTGGCAAGCGAGGCACTCGTCGTAGTCCGTACTTTCCGTAGTCAGCTTTTCGGCCTCAACCCGGTCCGTGCCCGCAAACGCTGCGCGCTGAACCGATTTCGACCGGCAATAGTAGAGCGACTTCAGACCGCGCTCCCATGCCGTCCAGTGCAGCATGTGCAGGTCCCACTTGTTGATGTCGCCCGGCAGGAACAGGTTCAGCGACTGCGACTGGCAGATGAACGGTGTCCGGTCGGCGGCCAGTTCGATGATCCAGCGCTGGTCGAGTTCGAACGCGGTCTTGAAGACATCCTTCTCCTGCGCGTCGAGGCAATCGAGATGCTGCACCGAGCCTTCATGCTCGAGGATCGACGCCCAGATCTCCGGCGAGTTGAGACCCTTGGCATTGAGCAGGTCTTCGAGCTGGCGGTTCTTCACCGTGAACGAACCCGACAGCGTCTTGTGCGTGTAGACGTTCGCCGGGATCGGCTCGATACCGGCTGACGTGCCGCCGCAGATGATCGAGATCGACGCGGTCGGCGCCACGGCCAGCTTGTTCGAGAAGCGGGCCATCATGCCGACATCGCGCGCATCCTCGCAGGGGCCGCGTTCCTTGGCGAGTTTCACCGAGGCCGCATCCGCGCCCTGGCGGATATGCTTGAAGATCTTGAGGTTCAGCGACTTTGCCGTGGCGCTTTCCAGCGAGACGTTCATCGCCTGCAGGAAAGAGTGGAAGCCCATAACGCCGAGGCCGACCGACCGCTCACGCTTGGCCGAATAGACCGCGCGGGCCATTTCCGGCGGGGCGCGTTCGATGAAGTCTTCCAGCACGTTGTCGAGGAAGCGGAACACGTCCTCCATGAACATCGGCTCTTTCGACCATTCGAGGAATGTCTCGGCGTTCACCGAAGAGAGGCAGCAGACGGCCGTGCGGTCGACGCCGCGATGATCGACGCCGGTGGGCAGCGTGATTTCCGAGCAGAGGTTCGACTGGGTGACCTTCAGGCCGAGTCGCTTCTGATGCGCCGGCATCGCATTGTTCACGGTGTCGGTGAACAAGAGGTACGGCTCTCCGGTCTGCATCCGCAGTTCGAGAATCTTCTGCCAGAGCTTGCGGGCATTGACCGTCTTCAGCACGTCGCCGGATTTCGGCGAGATCAGGCCGAAGTCTTCGTCATTGCGCACCGCTTCCATGAAGGCATCGGTGATGTTGATGCCGTGATGGAGGTTGAGGCTCTTGCGGTTGAAGTCGCCCGAGGCTTTGCGAATCTCGAGGAATTCCTCGATTTCCGGGTGGTGGATGTCGAGATAGCAGGCGGCCGAGCCGCGGCGCAGCGAGCCCTGGCTGATCGCAAGGGTCAGCGAATCCATCACACGGATGAACGGGATGATTCCCGAGGTCTGCCCGTTCTGGCCGACCTTCTCGCCGATCGAGCGGACATTGCCCCAATAGGTGCCGATCCCGCCGCCGTTCGAGGCGAGCCAGACGTTCTCGGTCCAGGTCTCGACGATATCGTCGAGCGAATCGCCCACCTGGTTGAGGAAGCACGAAATCGGCAGCCCCCGGTCGGCGCCGCCATTCGACAGCACAGGCGTCGCCGGCATGAACCAGAGTTTGGAAATGTAATCATAGAGGCGCTGGGCGTGGGCCGAGTCGTCGGCATAGGCCGAGGCCACGCGCGCAAACATGTCCTGATACGACTCGCCGGGCAGAAGGTAACGGTCGTCGAGCGTCTTCTTGCCGAAGTCCGTCAGCAGCGCATCGCGCGACGGATCGGTGATCACGGGGGCGCCCTGCACCAGCGTGATCTTGGCTTCGGCGCCAGCTTTCGGCTTGCCTTTGCGAGCGGCTTCTTTGGCGACGGATCGAGCGTTGGTTGCCGTCATGGCGACCCTCCTGAATCTTCTTGCTTTACTGGGATTTGCGGGCTTTTCGACCAGATATGGTCTTACACCTCTTCCCTGACACAACATATAGTGGCTGAAGGTTAATTTCCGGTCAACGCCCCTTTTCGCAAATCCTTCAAGAACCCGGTGGATATCTTCTGAATCAAAGGTTAACGCCGCTCCGGATGGCCTGTCATTGCGGGCCTCCGGAGGCCGGTGTAGCGTAGGCTTCTGCCCGCCGGAAAGGCATCCGCATGAAACCGATATTTGCGGCGCTTGTCATTATCGCACTCGCCTCTCCGGCGACTTCTCAGGGGAATTCTGACCGTTGCGGCGGCAATGCCCCGTCCGCGCCGGCTTCGGCGCCCCTGCCCGTGCAGGCACAGCAAGCCTCAAATGCCGGACCGGGCCTGCCGGAAACCCGCGCCTGTACGATCATCAAGGCGGTCCGGAAAAGCCCCACCCTGAATGACGCGTTTGCCGGGGCCGAATCGCGGCTGAGCGAAGACGGCTTTTCCGCCATGACCGCATGTTACCCCAGATAGCCCTCGCCGCCGGGCTGATCCTGGCCGCGGCCGGCCTGCCGTCCGCCGCCCAGATTGCACCCGCAGACCTGCAGGGCCTCAAGGCGGGTGATGTTCTCTTCAAGGGCGCCGGCACCGCCGCCGCAACCCGGATTGCGGCGGGTTGGTCGAACGGTGACCAGCGGTGGGGTCACGCCGGAATCGTTGTCGCCGACGGGGCGGGCCAGTTCAGCGTCATCCATGCCGATACCGGCGAGGGCCGGGCGGCCGGCGAAGTGCGCCGCGTGCCGCTGACCGAATATCTCTCGGACGTCTCGGCACTCGGGCACTACGCGGTCGCGCTGACAGGTCAGGCCCGCGAAGGCTATCTCGCCTATGCCGAAAGAACCGTCGGCTTGCCCTTCGACCGCCGATTCTCGCTCGATTCCGCCGACCGGCTCTACTGTTCGGAACTCGTCTGGCGGGCCCTTTCCGCAGGCGCCGGCGAGGATATTCTGCCGGACAAGAGCAGGCGGTTTGGCCGCATCTATGTCTCGGTTTCGGACCTCTCCGGGCATCCCTTGCTGTCCGAGTTAACCGTCCTAGCTTCGGCTGCACCTCCGGACGGGTGAACCGCCAGACTGGCAAGCGTTTTGCAAATTGGTTCGCCTTCCTCGACGGCGCACACTCGAGTGTCCGCCCGCGGGACGCCTAAAGTATTCGACTCGGATCATAACCTGCAAAGCAAGTAATACGGGAATGAAGCTCAACAACCTGCAAGCACTCAGAGGGATGGCCGCCTATATGGTGTTGCTCGCCCACCTTGACGATGTCGAGCGCAAGTATGGCCAGGGGCGTTTGCTCGGCGAATGGGCCGACCTCGGCATCTGGGGTGTCGACCTGTTTTTCGTGCTGTCCGGGTTCGTCATGGTCATGATCACCGCGAACACTCCAGGCAGCGCCCGCGCCGCGGGGCGGTTCCTCTGGTCAAGGGTTTCTCGGATCTACCCGCTCTGGTGGCTATGCCTTTCGGCGCTGGTGCCGATCTGGCTGTTCAAGCCGGAATACGTCTATGGCGGCGTCCAGAACGAGATCAACTTCCTCAAGGATTACCTCCTGATCCCCAAGACCGAGAGCCCGCTGCTGCAGACCGGCTGGACGCTTTTGCACGAGATGTACTTCTACGTCGTGTTCGCTGTGTTGCTCCTGTTGCCGATGGACGGGCGCCGGCGGTTGATGGGCATCGGACTCTGGGGGCTGATTGTGCTGAGCGCAGGTCTTCTTCTGAGCCCGGTAAAAGGTGGGTCGCCCATGCTGGCGTTGGCCACCCATCCGATGACGCTGGAATTCGTGGCCGGTGCATTTTGCGCCTTCCTCTGGAAAGCTTCGCGGGGCGCATTCGGTCTGACCGCCCTGGTCGCGGGCGCGCTGATGCTGCTGCCCTGCCTCTATATCTACAAGTACGGGCTTGTGTACTCGGTAACCGGAGGCACGGTTTCGGGTGACTGGATCCGCGTGATTCTTTTCCTGCCGAGCGCAGCTCTGATAACCTATGGCGCAGCTTCGGTTGAACTGCGCCGCGGATGGCGCGCGAGCGGTTTGCCGGTCTGGCTCGGCGACTGGTCCTATTCCCTCTATCTGACGCACATGCTGGCGGTGAACGCATTCGGCATCGTCTGGGGCAAGGTGGCGGTGCCGGGCTTGGTGGACAACGTGTTCGGCCTCGCGGGAGTGACCCTCGGCTGCACCCTGGTGGCGGCGCTGTGTTACCGGTTCTTCGAGCTGCCCTTGCTGGGCAAGGCACACGTTGCGGCAGACCGCCTGTTCCCGGAAGAGCGTGAGCTTGAGGCAAGTAGAGACAGGCGAGCGACCCGGGCTGAAGCTCGTTAGGGCTGCTCGGTTCCCCGCCTGACCCGATTGGCGAGCGACCCGTCCGCCGCCTGCCTCCAATCCGGTATATGCGCAGGCCCGGCGCGAATCGCAAGCGCGGGGTCCATGACGGCGACCGAATCGCGCCTATCGCCTTGTTCAGGCTCATGTTAGCCGTTGCGTATGCAAGGGCTGACGGAGAACGGAATGATGCGGCGGACACTTCAAATGACAGTCCTGGGCCTCGCGCTGGCGGCTCTGCCGGCACTGGCCGAGGCGCCCTCCAAGCGCTTCACGGCGGAGCGCGTGTTCGACATCGAATATGCCAGCGATCCGCAGGTTTCGCCGGACGGCAAGACGATTGTCTATGTGCGCCGTTCCATGGACCGCCTGACGGACCAGGATGTGGGCTCGCTCTGGACCATCGATCTCGCCTCCGGAACGCATCGCCCGCTGGTCACCGGCAGCGACAGCGCGACAGCGCCGCGCTGGTCGCCCGATGGCTCGCGCCTCATCTACACGACGGCATCGGACGGAAAGCCCGAGATCCGGCTCCTGTATCTCGATAGCGGGCGCAGCGTCTCGCTCGCGCAGTTCCTGCAAGGCCCGTCCGAAGCTGTCTGGTCGCCGAACGGCAAGACCATCGCCTTCACGATGTTCGTGCCCGGAGAAAAGCCGGGCTTCGCCACGCCCCCCGCTGCGCCGGAAGGCGCAAGCTGGAGCCCGCCGGTGAAGGTGTTCGATGACCTGCAATTCCGCGCCGACGGCGCCGGCTATCTCGAAGATGGCACCACGCAGGTGTTCACGCTGCCCGCCGATGGCGGCACGCCGCGGCAGGTGACATCTGGCGAGGCGTCGCTGCAAGGCCCTGCCTGGCTCGACAATGACACGTTGCTGACCTTCGGCAACCTCGCTGAAGACCGCGACATGGACCCCGTCGAGAGCGAAATCTACGAGATCGAGCTTGCCGACCTGACCGTCCGTGCGCTGACGAGCCGGGACGGGCCGGATTATTCGCCGGTGGTGTCGCCGGACGGAAAGCGGATCGCCTATCGCGGCTATGACGACAAGGTGTTGTCCTACCAGCAGGACGATCTCTACGTGATGAATGCCGATGGCACGGGCGCTGCGGAGATCGCAGCGGATTTCCCGGGCAGTTTCGGTGCGACCACCTGGGCGCCGGATGGCAACAGCCTCCTGTCGCTCGTCGAGGATGAAGGCGTGCTGTCGCTTTACCGCATCAGCCTGAATGGCAAGACATCGCTGGTGACGACGGACATCGGCGGCGACTCCATCGGCCGGCCGTATGCAAGTGGCAGTTTCTCCGTGGGCGGAGGGCGCGTCGGCATTGCCGCCTTCACGGCCGGGTTTGCGGATCGCCCGTCGGAAGTCGGCAGCGTCCGGCTTGATGGCAAGGGACGCAAGATCCACACGGCGCTGAACGAAGACCTGATCCCCTACCTCGACATGCCCCGCATGGAAGAGATCAAGGTTTCGTCGAGCCATGATGGCCGCGAGATCGAGGCCTGGGTTTACCTGCCGCCCGACTTCAAGGCGGATGGCAGTTTCCCGATGCTTCTGGAAATCCATGGCGGGCCCTATTCGATGTACGGGCCTTACTTCTCCAGCGAACTGCAACGCTATGCCGCCGAGGGTTATGTGACCGTCTGGTCGAACCCGCGCGGATCGACGGGCTATGGCGAAGACTTCGCGCTGGCCATCGACCGGGCCTATCCGGGCAATGACTATGACGACCTGATGACCATCGTGGACGACCTCGTTGCGCGCAAATATGTCAGCGACAAGCGATTGTTCGTGACCGGAGGATCGGGCGGCGGCATTCTCACCGCCTGGATCGTGACGAAGACCGACCGGTTTGCAGCGGCAGCCTCGATCAAGCCGGTGATCAACTGGATGACGATGGCGCTGGCCGCCGACATTGCCCAATATGTGCGCCGCCACTGGATACGCGAAGACCCGTGGTCGAATCCCGAGGCCTTCCTCAAGTTTTCGCCGATCCGCTATGTGGACAAAGTGGTCACGCCCACCCTGATGATGGTGGGCGAGGAAGATTACCGGACGCCGACCTGGGAGGCCGAGCAGTTCTATACCGGCCTGAAGATGAACGGGGTGGATACGGCGCTGATCCGCATTCCGGGCGCCTCGCACGGGATCACGGGGCGGCCGAGCCGGCTGATCGCGCTGACGGACAATATCATGGGCTGGTTTGCGAAACATGATCCGGCGAAAGTCGAGGCGGCGAAGGCGGCTGAGTAGCGCGCAGCCCGTAGGGCCGGGCGCAGCTTGGGCTGGCCGGGTGTTTGTAGCTTGGTTCCGTTCTTGTCATCCCGGTGGAAGCCGGGACCCAGACTTTGAAGCGCGCGGCAAGGCGCTCGCGTAGCTTTCATCCGTCAGGGGACGGAAGATGCGCGGCAGGGGTTTGTAGGCGTTGGGGTCTTCGCGGTCTCCGAGATGGACGAGCTTGAGGAAGCCCCAGCGGTTGACGGTGTAGAGCGCGTTGGTGATGCCGGCGCGTTTGAGGGCGCCGAAGAAACGGTTGATCTGCCAGACGAGGATCGGCCAGCACAGCACGTGCACGTACGCGAACATGCGCGTGAAGTACGGGTCCTGACGAAGGGCGCTGAGCGTCTGCATGCGCGAAGTATAACGCCGGGCCCGGAGGGGGTGCGTTCGCGGCGGGGAAGTATTTTACAAGCGCTTGATGGGCCTCAAGATTTTGTTTTTCGGGAGCCGGATTTCGTAGGCACAAGCGCCGTCAACGGGCCGGAACGTGGGCGGCGATGAGGTGGGGGCCGGGCGCGGCGAAGGCGCGGGCGAGCGCGGCGTCGAATTCCTCCGCCGTCGTGGCATTCACGGCGGGCACGCCTTGCGCTTCCGACAGTTTCACCCAGTCGATCTCCGGACGGCCGAGGCCGAGAAGGTCTTCGGCGACGCGGCCGGGATTGCCGGCGCCGGTGCGGGCGAGTTCGATGTTCAGGATACGGTAGGAGTGGTTGACGAAGATGACGTTGACGACGTTCGCGCCTTCGCGCGCCATGCTCCAGAGGGCCTGGTTCGTGTACATTGCGGCGCCGTCGCCGGAAATGCAGAGCACCTTGCGGTCCGGCGCGGCGATGGCGGCGCCGAGGGCAAGCGGCAGGCCCTGCCCGATGGCGCCGCCGGTGAGCATCATCCAGTCGTGCGGGCGGGCGCGGCCGGTCATCAGGAAGGACGGGAGGCCATTCGAGACGCCGTCATCCGAGACGAAGCTGCCTTCCGGGAGGTGGCGCGTGATCGAGGCGCCGATGGTGGCAGCGTTGAGGGCGCCGGTGGGCGCAGCCGGCATGTCCACAACGGCGGCGGGAGCAGTCTCCTTCGCGCCGAGCGCATCGGCGAGCGCGGCGAGGATGGCGGCGCTGTCGGTGTCCGGGCCGCCGATGACGAGCGGAGTGCAGCCCTCCGGCACCAGCACGCTAGGCTTGCCGGGATAGGCGAAGAAGGCGACCGGCACCTGCGTGCCGGCGACGAGCATCAGGTCTGTTCCGTCCAGATCGGCCATCGCGCCTTCGGCGAAGTATTGCATCCGGTCCGGTGCGAAGAGGCCGGCGCCGCGGGCCATGCGGGGGAAGAAGGTATCTGTCAGCACACGAATGCCGGCGGCCTTGAGACGCGCGGCCTGTGCGAGGCCGGCGGGCGTCAGCGCGGTGCCGTTGATGAGGATGACGGGTTTCATGGCGCTGCGCACGGCCTTGGCGGCGGCGGCGATGCGGTCGGGATCGGGCGCGCGCAGGGCCGGACGGGCGCGGCGCGCGCCGGGCTTGCCGCCGGTGGTCCAGGCGGTGTCAGCGGGCAGCAGCAGCGAAACCGGGCCGGGCACGGGGCCGAAGCTCGCCTCCCAGGCTTCGGCGGCGAGGTTTCCGGCGTCCGCCACCTTGTCTGCGGACTTGATCCAGACGGAGTTCGGCCCCGCGAGGCCGAGGATATTGGACGTGAGCGGCGCGTCATAGCGCAGGTGCGGGACGGCATGATCGCCGATGACATTGATCATCGGGGTCCAGGCGCGCTTGGCGTTGTGGATGTTGGCGCCGCCATTCAGGAATCCGGCGCCGAGGTGGAGCAGGGTCATCGCGGGGCTGCCGGTGACGCGGGCGTGGCCATCGGCGGCGCCGGTTGCCACACCCTCGAAGAGGCAGAGCACGGAATGGATGCGCGGCTCATGGTCGAGCGCGGTGACGAGGTGCATCTCGGACGTGCCGGGATTGGCGAAGCAGGCGGTGACGCCGTGATCGGCCAGCGTGGAGACCAGCGCCTCAGCGCCTGTCTGACCTGTCTTGTCCGTGTCTGCCATGAGTCTCTCGCCTGAACGCTGCCGGAGACTTTCCCTAGGCGAAATCAAGGGGCGGCGCAAAAGCGAAACGGACCGCAGGCCGTACTGGAAGCAAGGGGATCTTCTATGTACGGCCCGCGGCCCGCCATAAGCCAAAGGGGAATGGCTGGGCTGCGGCGTTCGCTACAGCTTGGATCAAATATACGACGAAGACGCAAAAAAACGAGGCCCCTATTGCCAGCGGCGCTGCTTTCGACGCCTGCGCGAAACCGGATCAAATCAAATCAGGAACTTACCGGGCGCTGGCGCAGGATCGTAGAGCCGGTCGATCTCGCTCGCCCGCAACTCCTGGGTGCGAGACTGGTTGATGTATCCCTTTTCGGTGATCTCACCGAGGTCCGCCCGCGGCTGCACGGCTTGCAGCAGGACGCGGGCGATTCGGGCGGCGGCGTTCGGGTTCTTCCGGTTGTGCGCCGCGAGCCCGTCCCGGAGCGCGGCTTCGATGGCGGGATGGGAGATCATGTCGTCAAGTGTCAGATCGCTGCCGGCGAGGCGCTGACAATAGGCCTCGTTGAGGAAGCCGAGGAGGCCGATCTCGTCGCGGTTGAGGCCGCAGACGATGGCGTCTGACAGGACACCGCCGGCGGCCGCGACGGCCGCGACGCGGACAGAGCCGGTGGAGACCCAGGTGCCGCTGACGAGCTTGAACTCCTCGACGGTGCGGCCATCGAAGGCGAGGCCTTTTTCGGGGACGGCCGGATCGACGAACTTCACGGCGTCGCCAAGCTGGTAGAAGCCTTCCGCGTCAAAGGCAGCGGCGGTCTTTTCAGGGTTGCGGTAATAGCCGGGCGTGACGTTGACGCCCTTGACGCGCACTTCGAGCTTGGAGCCGGTGGGCACTAGCTTGAACGTGTTGCCGGGCAGCGGCAGGCCGATCAGGCCCATGACACCGTTCGGCCAGTGCACGTTGGAGGCGGTGGGGGCGGTTTCGGTGGCGCCGTAGCCGGCAGAGAGCGAGATGCGCTCGCCCGTGACGCGCACCGCGACGACCTGCAGGCGTTCGTAGATGTCCTGCCCCATCGCGGCGCCGCCATAGGCCATCGAGGTGAGTCGGGAGAAGAAGACCTCGGCGAGCGCGTCGTCCTGCTCGAGGGCGGTCGCGAGGGCGCCCCAGGCCTGCGGGACGGTGGTGTGCTGCGTCGTCGGGATTTCCTTCAGGTTACGGAGCATTTCCGGCAGGCGCTGCGGCGTCGGCGCGCCCTGGCAGATGTACATCGTGCCGCCCCAGTCGAGCATGTTGTGCAGGATGGAATTGGCGCCGTAGGTGTGGCTCCACGGCAGGAAGTTGACCATCACCTGCGGGCCACCGGTGATGGCGTCGAGGCGGTCCTCGTCCCAGACGGAGCGGATCATCTTGGAGTTCGCGGCGATCATGCCATGGGTGTTGATGACGGCCTTGGGCTCGCCGGTGGAGCCCGACGTGAGCATGTATTTCGCCACCGTGGCGGGCGTGAGCGCGGCGTAGGCGGCGTCCACGGCAGGGCCGGCCTGCGCGGCGAAATCCTCGAGACTGACGGCGCGCGGCACGTTCGGCGCATTGCGCGAGTAGATGACAAGGCGTCCGTCCAGGGCCATGCCGTCCAGCGCGCGCTGGTACTCGGCGCCGTCTTCGACATAGATGAATTTCGGCTCGGTGAGCCGGTCGATATAGTTGAGGCGGACAAGGTCCTGACTGAGCAGCGCGTAGGCGGGCGTGACGGGGACGACGGGACTGCCGGCCCACATGGCGGCATACATGAGGAGGGCGTTGTCGATCGAATTCTTCGACAGGATCATCACCGGCGCATCCGGCCCTGCCCCTTCGCTGAGGAAGGCCGCCGCGAGGCGCTTCACTTCGGCGAGACCGTCCGCATACGTTACGTCTCGCCAGCCCGGCGCGCCCGGGTCATGAGGCCAGCGTTCGGCGAGCCAGACCTGATCGGCGCGCTCCTCTGCCCACTTGACCAGCGGCGCCAGCATGTGCGGCGGGTAAGCCTTCAGCGGCTGGCCGTTTTCCAGATAGATCGTGCCATCCGGGCGCCGGTCCATCTTCAGCTTGAGCGGAAGATACGGCACTTCGCGGAACGGGATATGGGTCGTGGTCATGGCTGAGCACTTTCGTAGGGAATATAGATGATCTGGCCGCAATGCTTGCAGTGGATGGCGTCCCGGTCGTGATGCATCAGGCCGAGCCATTTTCCGGACGTCTCACTCAAGCCGCCTCTCCTTGCCGTTGCCTGCCCCGCATCACTCGGCGCCGGCAAGGTCCTTCAGGACGATGTACCAATGATCAAGCCCGCCATAGAAGGCATCGACCGAAAGGCGCTCGTTGAGGCCGTGGGCAAAGGTGTCGTTCAGTTTCGCCGCGGTGCTGCCAATGGCGACCGTGTCATAACCAAGGTTGCGGTAGAACAAGCCGTCTGTGCCGCCGGAGGACATGTGCGCGAGGATCGGCACGCCTTCGAGGCCGCGGGCGGCGAGCGCCTTCGCGACAGCGGCCATGACATCTTCAGGCAGCTTCGATTCCGGGCTCTCCACGAGGTTGGAGATCAGCTTGAAGGCGACGCCGTCATTGCTGACGACCTCTTTGAGCGTCTGCTCGGTTTGCGCGATGCTTATGCCCGGGAAGATGCGGCAATTGATTGTTGCGGTCGCCCTTTGTGGCAAGGCGTTGTCGGCATGGCCCGCCCTGAGCATCGTCGCGATACACGTCGTGCCAGTCGAGCCGACAGTCGAGGGCTCTGCGCGCAGCGCAGCGATGGCCGCTTCGTCTGCCGGATTTGCAGCAAATGCCAGCATGGCTTTGCCCAAGGGCCCGGGCGTCTGCGCACCGGCCGACCTGAACGAGGCGAGCGTCATCGGGCTGTGCATGACCGGGAACTTGTAGGCCTCGATCTTCTTCAGCGCATCGGCAAGCTCGTAGATCGCATTGTCCGCACGCGGAGCAGACGAGTGACCGCCGGGATTGGAGACGGTCAACTCGAAGGAGGCAAAGGTCTTCTCGGCGGCTTGCACGTTATAGAGCAGCGCCTTGCCATCGGCATCGAGCGTCAGGCCGCCAGAGTCCGCGTTCAGGACATAGGCAGGCTTGATCTTCTCGTCCACGTACTTCGCCTGCGCGCGGGTGGAGAACATGCCGGTCTCCTCGTCGCCGGAGAGAACCAGGACGAGATCGCGGTCCGGCTTGAAACCTTCCGCCTTGAGACGGAGGAAAGTCGCGACGAGGCTGGTGACGCCGTACTTGTTGTCGGCGGTGCCGCGCCCGAAGAAATAGCCATCCTCCTCGATCAGTTCGAAGGGATAGCGCGTCCAGGTGTCCGGCAGCGCGTCGACCACATCCATGTGCGCGAGGAGAACGATGGGCTTCTGCTTCGGCGGGCCCTCGGCCCGGTACCAGACCATCAGGCCCTGCACGGGCTCGCCGGCGCTGTCATAGTCGGTCACTTCAATGTCGGCATCGGCAAAGCCGCCTGCCTTCAGTTCACGGACGAGATAGTCCACCATGACTGGCACTTTCGCCTGGCCTTTGGCGGTGCGGATTTCGACCACAGTCTGGTAGATCTCGCGGGCCTGCTGCTCGAACGCGGTGCGCTCCTCGGCGAGGGCCATGGGGGCGGCGAGCAGAAGCGCGGCAGACAGAAGAAGGCCGGGGGTGAAGCGCATGGGGGTCCTTTCGGTGGGCAGCAGGCGCGCGGGCGCCTCAAATTGACAGCGGTAAGCCTAGGACGAATTCTCCCGGCAGGGCAACTCCTGTGCCGCGACGCGCCCAAAAAGGCGGTGCTATCGCGCAGGCTCCAGTGTCTCGTTGAACCGCACGGGCTTGCCCTGCCCTTTGGCGGTGATCTCGCCGTCGCGCATCACGAAGCCGCCGCGCACGATCGTGGCGACGGGCCAGCCGGTGGCTTCGAAGCCATCGAACGGCGTCCAGCCACATTTGGATTTCGACCACTCGTTGGTGATCGTCTGCTTGCGGCTGAGGTCCACGATGGTGAAATCGGCATGGTAGCCTTCGGCAATGCGGCCCTTGTCGGCGAGGCCGAAGACGCGCTGGGGGCCCGCGCTGGTCAGTTCGACAAACCTCTGCAGGCTGAGCTTTCCGTCAGCCACGTGCGTCAGCATGATCGGCACCATCGTCTGCACGCCCGGCATGCCGGACGGCGATGCCGGGTAAGGCCGCGCCTTCTCTTCCATCGTATGCGGCGCATGGTCGGAGCCCATCACATCGACGATGCCGGCATTTACCGCGCGCCAGAGCGCGTCGCGGTGACGGGCCTCGCGGATCGGCGGGTTCATCTGGGCGAAACCCTTCAGGCGCTCGTAGCATTCGGGCGCAGCGAGGGTCAGGTGCTGCGGCAGGCATTCGACCGACGCGACATCTTTCGCGTCGCGCAGGATGTCGAGTTCCTCGGCGGTGGAGATATGCAGCACGTGGATGCGCTTGCCGGCGGCACGGGCGATGCGCAGGAGGCGCCTGGTGGACATCACCGCGCTTTCAACATCGCGCACTTCGGGGTGGCTGGTCCAGTCGCCGGTGCGGGCGAGCGGGCGGCGTTCGGCGAGGCGGTATTCGTCCTCGGAGTGGAAGGCGGCGCGGCGCTTGATCGCCTTGATCACCGCTTCGACGCCGGCATCGTCATGCACAAGCAGATCCCCGGTCGAGGCGCCCATGAAGACCTTGACGCCGCAACAGCCCACCATGCGCTCCATCTCGGGCAGCAGGTCCGTGTTGGTATGCGTCGCGCCGGCATAGAAGGCGTGGTCGATGTCCATGCGGCCCCTGGCGCGGGCGAGCTTGTCCAGCATCAGGTCCGGCGTGATCGTGGACGGGTTGGTGTTCGGCATTTCGAAGACGGCGGTGACGCCGCCGAGGGCGGCGGAGCGGGCTTCGGTCTCGAGGTCCGCCTTGTATTCGAGGCCCGGCTCGCGGAAGTGGACCTGGGTGTCGATGACGCCCGGCAGGATGTGCAGGCCCTTGGCGCCGTAGATTTCGCCGGCTGCGGCCTGGGAAAGGTCGCCGATGAAGGCGATGCGTTCGCCGATGATGCCGATATCGGTCTGGGCCTGGCCGCCGGGGGTGACGACGGTACCGCCGCGCAGGATGAGATCATAAACCTGGGTCATGCTGCCCTTATGCCCCCACCCGCCCGCGGTGTCATCCGGGCGCAGCGGCGCACCGGGCCGGTTTCGGCTTGACCAGCGCTTTTGCGGCGCACAATGCTGGATGGTTGTTTCAATGAGGCTTTCATGACCCGCACCGCCGTTCGACCGCTTGCCCATCCGGTCCTGCGTCCGCTCACGATCGGCCTTGCCGGCATCGCGGCGCTGACCCTGTCGTCCTATGTGGCGCTGCCGATGTACCCTGTGCCGGTGACGCTGCAGACTCTCGTCGTGGTGTTGCTCGGCGCCGTGGTGGGTCCGAGGCTCGGCGCCGGAATCGTGCTGGCGTGGCTGGGGCTGGCGCTGGCGGGCGCGCCGGTATTGTCGGGCGGCAAGTCCGGCCTGCTGGCGTTCACGGGCCTCACGGCGGGCTATCTGTTCGCGTTTCCTCTGGCGGCGTTTCTCGCGGGCTTTCTGCCCAAGGCGTTCAGCCTCGCTGCGCAGGGTCTGCGCTTTGCGGGGTTTCTTGGCCTGCACGGCTTGATCGTCGCGAGCGGAGGGGCCTGGCTTGCCGTGCTGACCTCACCGGAGACGGCGTTTGCGACCGGGGTTGCCCCTTTCCTTGTCGGCTCGCTGCTGAAGAGCGCCCTGGCCACCGCGGTGATCGCGGCGATGCCGGCCGCGAGGGAGTGAACTCTTTCCGCCGCCGTTGACGCCCAGCCGTCGCCGACTAGCTGTCTGAGCAAGCGGCGCAGAACGGCCATATCGCCCGGCGCGAAGGAGACGTTGGCGGATGCGCGGACTGAAAAGCTTGAGCCGTGTTTTTGCCATTTCGGTTGCGATCGGTCTGGGCAGCTGCGCCTCATCGCCGGATGCGCCTGTCAGCAAAGGCCTGCTGATCTCTTCGGTCAGGATAGTCGATACGGTCGCGGGCTCCGTTTCCGAGCCGCGGGATGTCGTCATCCGGGATGGACGGATTGCCTCGGTCTCCGATTCGGCAACCGGCTGCGATCAAGGCCGATGCGAGACCGTGGACGGCACCGGGCAATATCTGATGCCGGGGCTCTGGGACCTGCATGTGCATCTTGAGTCCTACAAGGCGCCGGAAGATCCGGAACTTGAGCCGGCGAGCTGGTATGCGCCGCTGGCACTCTCCTATGGCGTCCTCGGTTTGCGCGATCTTGGGTCGCGAACAGATGAGATCCTGGCGCTGCGCGCCGCGTGGACAGCCAAGCGCGAGGCGGGCCAGGCGGCGCCCCTAATGAAGGTGGCGGGGCAATCGTTCTCGGGCAAGCAGCCCTGGGGCACGGTCGACCATGCGCTGATTCCGGAGACGCCCGAAAACGCGAGGGAATTGGTACGCTCGCAATTGGCGCGCGGTGTCGATTTCATCAAGGTGCACGACTTCATCGCGCCTGAGATCTACGCAGCGATCACACAGGAAGCAATTGCGCAAGGCAGCTACGTGGTCGGACACTTGAGACCCTATGCTGGTCCACTGGAGTCAGCTGCGGCCGGGCAGAAGGACTTTGACCACCTGCCCCCGGAACTGCTCGCCTATTGCGGGCCCGATGGCCAGACGGCCACGGAGGCGTTCTACAGGGGCTGGTATACCGGCGGACCGGGTTACTACGAGCGCGAGATGGCCGCGCTGTATGATCCATTGGCTTGCGGCAAGCTGTTCGCCTCGGCGGCGGCGGCCGGTGTTTCGGTCACGCCCACACTCAGCGTGCGCGCACCCGTCCGTGAACGGACTTTCGAGGCCGCAAAGCGCTACCTTCCAGGCGGGTACATGGCAAAATGCGAAGAATCGAAGGCTTTCCGGGACACGGCGGGCGCCGACATTGAATCCTATCGCGTCATGATCGCCAGCGTGGTGGCCGGACTGGCGGCGGCGCGCGTGGACATCCTGACGGGCACGGACGGCGTGCCGGAGAGCTGCGGCGTTCCGGGGCTAATCCTGCTGGACGAGCTGGAGTATCTGGTGGAGGCGGGCCTCACCCGGCCGCAGGCACTTTATGCGGCGACGCGGGGAGCTGCCCTGAAAGCCGATGCGCCGGATCACGGGCTCGTGGTGAGCGGCGCGGCGGCCGACCTCGTTTTGCTGACCGGAAACCCGGTCGCCGATCTTTTCGTGCTCGAGACGCCTGCCGGTGTGATCAGCGCGGGGCAATTCATCGGGCGCGACGAACTTCTGGCCTTGCGTGAGGGCGCCGCGCAATATGCGCAGTCGCTGCCGAAGGGCTGACGGCAGCGCCATTGCCCCTCAGGCTGGCGGGCAGTAAACGGGCGGCATGAACCGCTTTCCGAACCGTGCCATTCTCAGCCTGATCGGCGCCGATACGCTGGCATTGCTGGAGCGCACGGTGACGCACAAGGTGGCGGACTGGGCCGAGGGCGAGGCGAGATACGGCGCGCTGCTGACGCCGCAGGGCAAGATCATCGCCGACTATATTGCCCACCGCACCGCTGACGGCGTGTTGATCGATGTCCATGCCGATGCCGCAGACGACCTGCTGAAACGGTTGAAGATGTTCCGGCTGCGCTCGGCAGTGGACCTTACGCGCGAGGACGGGCTTGTTTCGGCATCGGATGTGAACGGCGCGGCGGACCCGCGCGCGGCTGATCTGCCGCGCCGGTCGGTCGTGGCGGCGGGCGATGCCCCGGACCCCCTGCCCGGCTGGGACGCGCTGGCGATTCGCGCGGGCGTTCCGGAATGGGGACGCGACTATGGCGCGGCGCAAGTCTTCCCGACCGATATCAACATGGACCTCACGGGCGGCATCGATTACCGCAAGGGCTGTTTCGTCGGCCAGGAAGTGGCGAGCCGGATGAAGCGGAAGGCTTTGATCCGCAAACGGACGGTACGGCTTGCCGGAGCGGCGCTGGCAACCGGCGCGGAAGTGCGCGCGGGCGAGAGCCTGCTGGGCGCGGTGACGAGCGCGGCCGATGGCGAGGCGCTCGCGCTGATCCGCACCGACCGGTACGCGAAGGCGCTTGCCGCAGGGGAAGCGGTGATGGTCAATGCCGCCCCGGCGCAGATCGAAAGCCCGCCCTGGCTCGCCGCCGAACTGGCGGCCCTGATGGAGGCACCGGCCGGTGAGTGACGAGACACCCTGTTGCGGCTGGGCGCCGGTGAGCGATCCGCTCTACCGGGCCTATCACGACACCGAATGGGGCGTGCCGGAATATGACCCGCGCGCGCTGTGGGAGAAGCTGCAACTCGACGGCATGCAGGCGGGGCTCAGCTGGATCACGATCCTGCGCAAGCGCGAGTCGATCCGCGCGGAGTTTGACCTGTTCGATCCGGAACGCCTCGCCAAATGGACGCCGGAGCGCGTGTCGACGGCCTTGGTCAATCCGGGGATCATCCGGAGCGCCAAGAAGATCGAGGCCGTGATCGGCAATGCGCAGGCCTACTTGCGGATGATGAATGGCGGCGAGAACTTCTCGCACTATTGCTGGGAATGGGTGGGCGGCGAACCGGTCCACGGCAACTGGACGAATTTCCGCGACGCGCCGACCTTTACCAGCTGGTCAGAAGCCATGAGCAAGGACCTGAAGCGGCGCGGATTCAAGTTTGTCGGGCC
Organism: Hyphomonadaceae bacterium; assembly: GCA_027485145.1. Lineage (GTDB taxonomy): Bacteria > Pseudomonadota > Alphaproteobacteria > Caulobacterales > Hyphomonadaceae > Hyphomonas. The sequence continues at coordinate 17,691 of JAIXRO010000072.1, forward strand.
GACGATTGTCTATGCGTGGGCGCAGGCAGTTGGCATGGTCAATGACCATGAGCTAAGCTGTCCGCGTTACAGGGAGGTGAGGAAGAACACATGAAGGCCATTTTGATGATTGCTGCGGCCGCGGCGCTTGCGGCAACCGGCGCCTGCCGGTCCAGCGCGCCGCCGGCCTCCTACGCGAACCCCGTGGAGGCGTGCGAAAGCAAGCCGACGGCCGAACAGCGCGACGCCTGTATGCAGGATATCGTTGCCGATGTGGCGCTGTCGGTGAAACGCGAAAGCGAGCGGAAACCCCCGAGATGAGACGACAGGCGGCGCTGGCGGGTGCGCTGAGCGCCCTCCTCGTGCTGGCGGGCTGCCAGACCTGGCAGGACAAGGCGGAGGCCGAAGCGCTCGCAGATTGCGCGAAAATCGCCGACGCAGAGAAACGCACGACCTGCCAGACGGACGTGATGACCGCGGCGGGTGACGCCGAGCGCCGGCAGCTGGCCGATCAGCAAGCGGCCGCCAAGGCCCGGGAAGACCGCGACGCGCTGCTGAAAGCCTACGGCATTCCCAAAAGCCAGCGCCCGGACTGATTTTCGCGTGTGTGGCAGCGCTGCTTGGCCCGGAGCGGAACGCGCGCTAGAGGGTGATCCCTAGATTGCCACTCAGGACTGCGCAGGCCGCCCTTGGCCGCGCGTGAATGGAGAACCGACTTGAGCACCCCCGTGATTTCGGCCACCGGCCTCTGGACTCCCCCCCAATCCATTTCAAACGCCGAACTCGTCGAGAGCTATAATGCCTGGGCCGACAACTGGAACCGCGAGAACGAGGCGGAGATAAAGTCCGGCCTCGTTGAGCCGAAGACCCCCTCCTCTGTCGAGTTCATCGAGAAGGCGTCCGGCATCAAATCGCGCTTCGTGGTGGACAAGGCCGGGGTGATTGATCCGGACATCATGGCGCCCCGTATTCCGGAACGGCCGAACGACCAGATCTCCGTCCTCGCCGAAATGGCCGTGCTGGCCGCGCGCGATGCGCTGCGGGCCGCCGGGCGCGATCCGAAAGACATTGGCGCGGTGATCTGTGCAGCCTCCAACATGCAGCGCGCCTATCCCGCGATGGCGATTGAAGTGCAACAGGCGCTCGGCATCGAAGGGTTCGCCTTCGACATGAACGTCGCGTGTTCGTCGGCAACGTTCGGCATACAGACGGCCGCCGATTTCGTGCGCGCCGGACATGCGAAATCGGTTCTGATGGTGAACCCCGAGATTTGTTCGGGCCACCTCAATTTCACGGACCGCGACAGCCACTTCATCTTCGGGGATGTGGCGACCGCTGTGCTGATCGAGGCGGAGGAGATCGCGCCGCGCCCGCACTGGAAGATTCTCGGCACGAAACTGAAAACCCAGTTCTCGAACAATATCCGCAACAATTTCGGATTCCTGAACCGCGCAGCGCCGGACGGCGTCGGCGCACCGGACAAGCTGTTCATACAGGAAGGCCGCAAGGTGTTCCGGGAAGTCGTCCCGATGGTGGCGGACATGATCGGTGACCATATGAACGAGCTGGGCCTGACGGGCGCTGACCTGCGGCGGATGTGGCTGCACCAGGCGAATGCCAACATGAACCGGCTGATCTCGGCAAAGGTGCTTGGGCGCGACGCGACCGAAGATGACAGCCCTACCGTGCTCGACACCTATGCGAACACCTCGTCGGCCGGATCGATCATCGCCTTCCACAAGAACTCGTCGGACTTCAAGACGGGCGAGAAGGGCCTCATCTGTTCCTTTGGCGCGGGCTATTCGGCGGGCACGGTGTTTGTGGAAAAGACGGCGTGAAACCGCGCGCGAAATTCCTGGCCGCGTCTGGCCTCGCCTTCGTGGCAGCGGCCTGCGGAAACTCAGAAACCGGGACGCAGACACTGCCCCAGCAGGCAACGGCCATCACCTCGCCTTCACCGCCCATCGTGCTGGACCAGTTCGGATACCGGCCCGACGACACCAAGATCGTCCGTGTCCGGCAGCCCGTGGACGGCTTCGATGCGGGCGCCGGTCAAGCGCCGCGCAAGACTTACTATGTGCGGCGCGCCGGATCGAAGGAAATGGTGAGCACCTTCGCGCTCGGGGCAAACGAGGACGCGCCGGCCGATCCGCTTTCGGGCGACCGCGTCTGGCCGCTGGATATCTCGAGGATCACGGAACCGGGCGAGTATTTCATCACCTCGGACGATGATGTGCAGGTCAGCCCCATCTTCACGGTCGGCAAGGACGTATACAAACCCGTGCTGCGGGAAGCCTTCCGGACTTTCTACTATCAACGCGCCGGGATCGCGAAATCCGCGCCGGAGGCCGGGGCCGACTGGAGCGACGCGGCAAGCCATCTGGGCCCGAAGCAGGATAGCGAAGCGCGCCTCTTCTCCGCGCCCGATGACAAGAGCACTGAGCGCGACCTGCAGGGCGGCTGGTTCGATGCGGGCGACTATAATCAGTACACGAACTGGACAGCGGACCAGTGCCGCACGCTCCTGATCTCCTATACCGAGAACCCGGACGCCTGGGGCGATGACTTCGGCATTCCGGAGAGCGGCAACGGCGTGTCCGACATTTTGGACGAGGCCAAATGGGGAATCGACTGGCTGCTGCGGATGCAGAACGCGGATGGCTCGGTCCTGTCGATCCTGGACCGCGATCATGCGAGCCCGCCTTCCGCCGCCAAGGGCCCGAGCCTATACGGACCACCGACCACGGCCGCCGCGTTGTCAGCGGCCGCCACGTTCGCCTTCGCGTCGACGGTGTTCGGGGACAGCAGTGCACCCGGCCATGCGGCCTATGCAGCGGACCTCAAGAAGGCAGCGATCGCGGCCTGGGAATGGGCGGAGGCCAACCCGGGCGTCACGTTCTACAATAATGATGCGCGCGACAGCTCCGAGGGAATTGGCGCCGGGCAGCAGGAGCCGGAAGAGGAATATCTCGCCGGCAAGCGCTTTGCCGCTGCGGCCTATCTTCAGGTGCTGACAGGCGATGAAGATCTGTTGCCGGTCCTCGACGCGGCCTTTGCTGAAACGCAGATGTTGAAGACCGGGTTTGTCGATGCCTACCGGTACGAGATCCAGGACGCAGCCCTGCTACTGGCGCGCCAACCGGGTGCACCGGCCGAGATGCGCAGCTATTATTCCGAAATCTTCGGCCGTCGTTTCGATGCAGCCCCGAGCGGCGGATATGATGTGCCGCTGGACGCCATGCATTGGGGCAGCAATGTCACCATGGCCCGCGCAGGCGCGCTCTACGTGGACGGGGCCCGTTTGTCGGACAATCCCGAGATCGCGGCGCGGTATCTGGCCGAGGCGCGAGATTATCTGCACTATCTCCACGGCGCCAACCCGATGGGTAAGGTTTATCTCACGAACATGTCTGCCTTCGGCGCAGAACAATCCGTGATGAGGCTCTATCACACCTGGCGGACGTCGGCGCCGATCCCGGGTTTTCTCGTCGGTGGCCCAAACCCGACCTATAGCTGGGACGGGTGCTGTCCGGAAACCTGCGGCAGCGCGCCGGCAAATGCGGCCTGCGGCGCCGCGCAGCCCTCGCCGCCTCATGGTCAACCGCCGCTGAAGTCCTATCTCGATTTCAATGATGGCTGGCCGCTGAATTCCTGGCAGATTTCGGAAAACTCGATCAGCTATCAGGCCGCTTACCTGAGATTGCTCGCGAATTTTGTCGAATAGGCGGAAAGCGCCCTACTCTTCGAAGTCTTCCGTGAACAAGTCGCCCCAGAGCGCGCGGCGGCTGGCGCGGACGGCCTCGACAACCACGACCAGCGTCCCGCAAACCAGCATCATCACCGGGAAGGCCTGGCTGGACAGAAAGGTGATCACGGCGTCAGTCATGCGGCCTCCAGGCTCTCTCGTTTTCTGCTGACGCTTATGCGCGAAACGCCTTAATGCGGCATTGGGGAATACGCCTTGCAAGGGGGCGAGAGTGTAACCGGATCGCGGTGGTTTCTTTACCCGGGCTACCAATCCCTTAAGGATGCGCCGATGGAGGCTCCCCGTGAAGCGATCTGTTAAGCCGCCCAGCGCCCCCCCGCGCGTCTGGCAGCGGATGCTGTCCGGCCGGCGGCTGGACCTGGCGCATCCCTCGCCGATGGATATCGAGATCGAGGATATTGCGCACGGCCTCGCCCGGGTGGCCCGCTGGAACGGGCAAACGCGGGGCGAGCATGCCTTTTCGGTGGCCGAGCATTCCGTGCTTGTGGAGGCCCTGGTGCGGCGGCTGGAGCCGGGGCTTGCACCCACGGACTGGATGACCGCCCTGTTGCATGACAGCCCGGAATACGTGATCGGGGACATGATCTCGCCGTTCAAGGCGATCCTCGGCGAGAGCTACAAGGGCGTCGAGGCGCGCCTGCAGGAGGCCGTGCACATCCGGTTTGGCCTGAAACCGATCATGCCGGCCGGCCTCAAGAAAGTGATCAAGCGGGCGGACAATATCTGCGCCTGGTTCGAGGCCGTTCAGCTGGCGGGCTTTTCGGCGAGCGAGGCGGACGGGTTCTTCGGGACGCCGCCGGAGGGGCTTCATCTGACACTGGCGCCGCTGCCGCCAACGGAAGCGCAGGCGGCTTTCCTCAGCCGGTTCTCGGAAATCGAGGCGGCACTGATGCGCCGGGAGACGGCGTCGTGACCGCGCCACGTCTTCTGATTGGCCTGTCGGCCGTCATGGTCGCGCTCAAGGAGGGCGAGCCGAACCTGCTGGTGACGCGCCGGCCGAGCGGCGAGGACGCCCTGCCCTTTGGTCCGTTCGATCCGGTCAATCATCGCACCTTCGATCTGTCCCTGCGCGGCTGGGTGCGCGAGCAGACGGGCTTCGAGATCGGCTATGTCGAACAGCTCTACACCTTCGGCGACAAGGACCGCGAAACACCGGAAGCGACCCTTTCAGGCGCCCCGCCGGATTCGCGCGTGATCTCGGTCGGGTATCTCGCCCTCACGCCCGAACCGCGCCCGGCGGACGCCTCGTTCGAGGCGCGCTGGCAGGACTGGTACCAGTACTTTCCGTGGGAAGATCATCGCACGCGCCGGCCCCCGATCATTGATGCGGAAATTGCGCCGCGCCTCAGGACCTGGGCACTGGGCAATGAACGCCGCCTCGAACGCGCGCGGCTCGCCTTCGGGCTCGACGGCGCGCGATGGATCGAGGAGCGGGTGCTGGAGCGTTATGAGCTGCTGTTCGAGGCGGGCCTTGTGGCTGAGTGCGCGCGTGATGCCGGGCTGCCCGAACCGGATGTGCGGCTCGGGGCGAGCATGGCGTCGGACCACCGCCGCATCCTTGCGACCGGGCTGACCCGGCTGCGCGGCAAGATCAAGTATCGCCCGGTTGTGTTCGAGCTGATGCCGGAGCGGTTCACGCTGTCGGCGCTGCAGCGTTCGGTCGAGGGCATTCTCGGGCTGCAACTGCACACGCAGAATTTCCGCCGCGCGCTCGACAAGGCCGGGCTCGTCTCGGGTACGGGGCAGATGGAAACCGGCACCGGCGGGCGCCCGGCCGAGCTGTTCAGTTTCCGCCGCGATCACGCGAGCAGTATCTCGGCGCCGGGACTTGCGACGCCGAGAAAGTCTGTGGACTGATTAAACTACCGGTTTCCCCTCTGTCAAAACAGAGCGACGCTCAGAGGGCTGGCTTTTCGATACCTTGCGGTTCGCCCACGATGACGAAGGAATAGCGGGCCGGGTCGAGATAGGATTTCGACACGCGGTTCACATCTTCCAGCGTCACGGCTTCGATCAGGGCATTGCGGCGATCGAAGTAATCGACGCCGAGGTTTTCCTGGCGCACCGTCATCATCTGGCCTGCGATCTTGGCGTTGGAATCGAAGCCGAGCGGATAGGAGCCAATGAGATAGGCTTTTGCGTCCGACAGTTCCGCTTCGGTCACGCCGGTCGTCACGAACGCGGTCATCTCTTCCTTCACACCGGCGATGAACTCACCCGCGCTCTCATTCTTCGTCTGACCACCGCCGGACCAGGAGAGCAGAGACGGGTTCGGATCTAGGCTCGTCGAGATGCCATAGGTAAGGCCCTTCTCAACGCGGAGCGTCTTCATCAGGCGGCTTTCGAAGCCACCACCGCCGAACGTGTAGTTCAGCACGAAAGCGGGGAAGAAGTCCGGGTGATTGCGATCAATGCCCGGGCCGATGAAGCGCACGAGGCTCTGCGGCTGCGGAAGGTTCACAACCGTTTGCGTCACCGGCGCTTTCGACAGGTCGATCGGTGCGACGGGCGCAACCGTGCTCGTTTCGGGAAGGCCGGCGGCCACCTTGTCGATCAGGGGCGCAAGCTCTTCCGGCGTCACGGCGCCGACAGCCGTCACGATCAGCCGGTCTTTCGTCATCAGGGCCCGCATGTGTTCGCGGGCCTTGTCCGCGCTCAGGCCGGCGAGGCTCTCGGCCGAGGTTTCGCGCGCGAACGGATGATCCGGGTAAAGGGCCTGCGCGGTGGCGCGCCAGGCGAGGTAGTTGGGGTTGGTCTCGCGCGTTTTGAGGCCGACTTCTTCTTCGCGCAGGAAGCGGTCGAACGGGCCCTGATCAAAGCGGGGCGCAGCGAAAGCGGTGGCGACGAGGTCCATCGCCGGTCCGGCATTTGCCGTCAGCGAGGAGACCGAACAGCTCGTCCATTCTGCGCCGGCCGTGCAGCCGAAGCTCATGTTGAGGTCTTCCATCGCGGTCGTGAAGCCCAGCGAGTCGAGATCGCCCGCGCCTTCGTTCATGTTGTAGGTGACCACTTCGGCCAGCCCTTCAAGGCCCGCCGGATCCGCCGCGCTGCCGCCTTTCCAGGCCATCTGAACGGCGAGAATCGGGATCGAGGGCTCGGACACGAGCCAGACCGACACGCCGCCGGGCGTGACGAACTGCTGGATCTTCGCGAACTCGCCGTCATGGACGGTAACTTCGAGCGCAGGCTTGGCTGAAGCGTCAAGCTCGGCCTCGTCCGGATGTCCGCGCATCCAGTCATAAAGTGAAGCGCATCCCGTGAGCGCCGAAATGGCGACAGACGCAAAAATCAGTTGTGTCGCGCGCATCTCAGAGGTCTCCTTCGGCGGGCAGGAGGTGGGCTTCGATATAGTTCTTGCCGGCGCCAAAGACGGCGCGCACGGCGGCGATCGCTTCCTCCGGCGTCACGTCGCGGACGTCATCCGGATAGGCGAGGATTTGTTCCGCCGTGCCGCCAATGGCGAGCCAGCCGCCGAACAGGTTCGCCATGCCGGACTGGCTGTCGCGGGCATAGATCGCATCAGCTGCGAGCTTGTTACGGGCGCGGACCACTTCGGCTTCGGTGAAACCTTCGGCGAGCACCTTTTCAACTTCCGCCATCAGCGCCGCTTCAAGCGCTTCGAGCGTGACGCCCGGCGCCGGGCTGGCGGTGAGGATGGCGGGGCCTTCATCGTGCAGCGTGGTCCAGGCGTAACTGTTGGCGGAAATCGCCAGCTGCTGCTTCTCGACGAGCGACTGGTAGAGCCGGCTGGTCAGGCCGCCGCCGAGCACTTCGAGACCGACATCCAGCGCGAGCGCCTGTTCGGGCTGACGTTTCTGCGAATAGCCGAGATAATAGCGGCTCCAGTTCGGTTGGCGCACTTTCGGATCTGAATGGGTCAGAAGCTGCGTTTCGGCGATGGGCGAAACCGGTTTCCACCCCCGTTCAGTGATTGCCGTGCCGGTGGGCTTGATCACGCCGTAGTGCTGCTCCGCGAGGGTGCGCACCTCTTCCGGCGTCACATCACCGGCGACGACGAGGATCGCGTTCTCCGGGCTGTAATACTGCTTGTAGAAATCGAGGCCGTCCTGCGGCGTGAGGGCGGCGACTTCCTCCATCTTGCCGATGACGGTGATTTCGTAAGGGTGGTCCTTCCAGATTTCGGAGAGGACCTTTTCCTGCAGGATGACGCCCGGATTGTTGTCGATCCGCTGGCGGCGTTCTTCCTTCACGACGTCACGTTCGGAAATGAACGGGCCTTTCGGATCATCGTTGATGATGAGGTTCACCATCCGCTCGGCTTCGAGCTCCATCATCTTGCCGAGCTGGGATTTCTCCACCCGCTCGTAATAGGCCGTGTAGTCCCAGCTGGTGAAGGCGTTGAGCTGGCCGCCGGAGCGCTGCACGATCGAGGTGAATTCTTCCGGGCCGATATTCTTGGTCTGTTTGAACATCACATGTTCGAACAGGTGGGCGATGCCCGACTTGCCCGGCGCCTCATCCGCGGAGCCGACCTTGTACCAGACCATGTGCGTGACGACGGGTGCGCGCGTATCCGGCAGGACGACCACATCCATGCCGTTCGACAGTTCGAAGGTTGAGGGCGCCCAGGCGGCTTCCTCTGCAAAAGCGCTGGAAGCAAACAGGGCGAGAAGCCCTGCGGCGAGACTCCGTTTCATGGGCGTCCTCCGATGGATGCAGTCGTTTACAGGTCGTCCGACTTAGGTCCCCGGCAGGCGAATGCGAGGGCCTTCATTGGTGCGTTTGATGCTGACCGGCTCGTTGCCGGTGGCGTTGTCCGTGGCGGCCGACTGGGCATCTTCCGGCTTGTCGCTGCGCCAGAACAGGATGCGGTCCGAGACCGACGGGGATTTGCGAATGGTTTTCGCCTCTTCGTAATCAACCTGGGCGCGAACGGCCGGGTTGGCGGCGTTGGCGCCGGCGGCGGCGACGAGGGCTTTCTCCGCAGCGCTGGCCGTCTGGCCGAGCGTGGTGCCGAAGGCGGTGGTGACCGTCGTGGTGGCGGCTTCAACTTCGGCCGGCGTGGTCGAGCCGGCGGCCGGTGGGCGCAGGCTGTACTCGGGCGGCACGCTGAGCGGCGCCTTGGTGACCACGCGGAATTCGTTGGGGGTGGACCCACCGCCGCCGCCTGTGGAGGAACAAGCCGTCGTGGCGGCCAGGGCAGCACCTGCGGCGAGGATCAGGAAGGACTTTTTCATGGGCGGGGCAGATCCGTTTCTGGAGGGCGACAAGCCCGGTGTTAGACGCTGGTAGCCTGTTTTGGCCGCGAAAGTAAGAACTGGTCCACAAAGAGCAGCACGGCGCCGACACTGATGGCGGCATCCGCGACGTTGAAGACCCAGGGGAAATAGAGACCGTTGGCATCGATGAAATCGACCACGGCGCCGAAACGGACCCGGTCGATCAGGTTGCCGAAGGCGCCGCCGATCACCAGTGCCAGCGCGAGTTTCAGCCAACGGCCCTCGGCGCGGACGAGCCAGACAAGGAAGCCGATCGCGATGGCCAGCATGATGGCCGCGAGGATCCAGCGGCCGATGCCTTCGGACTGGAACAGGCCGTAGCTCATGCCCCGGTTCCACAGCATCGTGAAGTCAAGCGGACCGGGGAGCACTATCCTGCCGCACATTTCGAGGCCGTCGAGGCAACCTAGGGCATTGAAGCGCGGTTCCTCCAGCACGCGCCACTTCGTCCACTGATCCAGCAGGACCACGAACGGCACGAGGAAGAACGGCCAGGCCGAGGAAAGCGTTAATTTCATGCCGGTGAGATTGCAGACCGCGCCGGGGGGATCAAGCGTTTGTGTGCACTTCCTTGAGCCCCCTCTCCCAGGGGAGAGGGGGTCCAGAAGCCTCACGCCGAGGCGTTGTCCCAGGCGATCACCGCCAGGGCATCACGCGGGGTGATGTCCGGGAAGCCGGGAAGCGCGGTGGCGGGGTCGAAGTATTTCCAGCTGCGGCGGCATTTGATGCCGGGGGCCGGTTTGGGGACGACCCAGATGCCGGGCGAATCGTCCAGCGTGAAGGCGCCGGCCGGGCCGGATGCTGCGTGCACCAGCGCGGCGCCCGACGTGATGAACAGGTCGGCAGCGTCCTCTCCGGCGAATGCTTCGATGAGCGCAGCGTCGCTGACGATGACGTCAGGCGCCGCCTCAAGCGACGCGCCGATCCGCTTCTCGCGGCGCTCGACTTCGAGGGCGCCAGTGACCACGCGGCGGACCCGGAAGATCTTCTCCCAACGCGCCGCAAGCCCGCCGTCGAGCCACGTAGCCGGCGTTTCCGGGAAGACGAGCAGATGGATCGAGGCCGCCCTCGCTTTCAGGTGGCTTTCGGCGAAGGCTTCATCCGTCGTGAACGGCATGACCGGCGCGAGCCAGCACAGGAGACGCTCCAGAACGGCCGCCATGACCGTGCGCACGGCGCGGCGGCGGTTGCCGAAATCGGCGGTCGGCTCGTCCCACTGGGTCATCGTGGTGAAGGCCGGATCGCAATACAGCGCATCCTTGCGGATATCGAAATAGACCGCGGACAGGTCCACGTTGACGAAGTTGACGATGGCGGTCAGGGCGCGCTTGAAGTCGAAGACCTGGAACGCGCCGCGCACCTCGCCGTCAAGTTCGGCGAGGCGGTGGAGCACCCATTTCTCGAGGCCCGGCAGAGCGGCCAGTCCGTGTACGGCGTTTGGATCATCCGACTCGCGGTAATCGCCCGAGAACAGCGACTCCGACTCGCCGTAGCCGTCCAATGCGCCGAGCAGGTAGCGCAGCGTGTTGCGCAGCTTGCGGTAGGTCTCGACCGTGCCCTTGATGATCTCGTCCGAGATGCGGGTGTCGTCCCAATAGTCGGCGGAGGCCGTCCAGAGGCGGAGGATTTCGATGCCGTGCTGTTTCTGGAACTCGTCCGGCTCGATCGTGTTGCCGATCGATTTCGACATCTTCTTGCCTTCGGCGTCGACGACCATGCCGTGCGTGACAACCTTCTTGTAGGGCGCCATGCCGCGCGTGGCGCAGGACTCGAGCAGCGAGGACTGGAACCAGCCGCGATGCTGGTCGGAGCCTTCCATGTAGACGTCCGCCTGCCCCGTCGCGTTGTCGATGATGCCGCGCTTGCGCAGCGCGAAGGCGTGGGTGGTGCCGGAGTCGAACCAGACGTCGAGCACGTCGGTGACCTTCTCCCAGCCCTCCGGCGAGACGCCGGTGCCGGCGAAGAAATCAGCGTCGGGGGTGGCGAACCATCCGTCGACGCCGGTTTTCTCGATGGCGGCCTTGATGTTGGCATTGAGCTTGTCCGCCTGCTCGCGCGGCAGGGCGGCGGTATGCGGTTCGCCTTTGGCGTTGACGAACAAGGTGATCGGCACGCCCCAGTTGCGCTGGCGCGAGATCAGCCAGTCCGGGCGGCTCTCGACCATCGCGGAGAGACGATTGCGGCCTGTCGGCGGGAAGAACTCGGTGTCTGCGATGGCCTGCATCGCCAACTCGCGCAGCGTCTTGCCGGTATGCACCGGCTTGTCCATCGCGATGAACCATTGCGGCGTGGCGCGGCGGATGACCGGCGCTTTGGAGCGCCAAGAGTGGGCATCGCGGATCGTGGTGACGCCGCGCGCGAGCAGGTTGCCGCTCTCGGCGAGGAGGCGGATGACTTCGTTGTTTGCCTTGCCCGCCTCGCCGCGCTTCTTGCCGGAGGTGACGATGATGTCGAGCCCCTTGAGGGGCTCCGGCACATCGTCCGTATAGCGACCATCCGGATCGACGATCTGGCGGATCTCGGGAGAGACACCTTTGTCGATGAAATTTCTAGCGAATGCCGACCATACAGCATTGTCGTCTTCACCGTGAGCTGGGGCCGTATGAACAAACCCTGTGCCGGTATCATCAGTAACGTGCTGACCTTCGAGCATTGGGACTTTATGCTGGAAGAACGGGCTGAGGACATGAAGCGGATGCTTCAGGATGGCCCCGTCAAGCTCTGCCCAGCTGACTCGGCCGTTTTCGCCGTAGGCTTCCCGCAGTGGGCGAAGCGTCTTTATTTTTGCGGCTTCAGCGACATTGGCTGCCAAGTTACGAGCAATGATCAATTTGTCGCCGCGTTTGGCATAGGGCGGAAAACCAAGTTCTTCTTCCGTCATCACGTCGACGACTTCATATAGCGCGTATTCGATCTCGCCATTCAGAGACACTGCTTGGTTCGCCGGGATAGTCCAAGGAGTCGTGGTCCAGATGACCACTGCGGCGTCATCGAGGTCGGGATGACCGGAATGCTGTTCGATCGGAAACTTCACCCACACCACCGGCACCTTGCGGTCGTGGTATTCCACTTCGGCTTCGGCAAGCGCCGTGCGTTCCACCGGGCTCCACATGATCGGCTTGGCGCCGCGCACGAGGCCGCCCTTCATCGCCATGTCGAGGAATTCGGAGACGATCATCGCCTCGCTCTCGAAGGCCATCGTCAGGTAGGGATTGTCCCATTCGCCCTCGATGCCAAGCGCGCGGAATTCCTTGCCCTGCACCTTCACCCAATGCTCGGCATAGGCGCGGCAGGCGGCTCGGAACTCGTCCGCAGGCACGTTGTCCTTCGGGCGGTTCTTGGAGCGGAACTCCTCCTCGACCTTCCATTCGATCGGCAGGCCGTGGCAGTCCCAGCCCGGCAAGTACGAGGCGTCGAAGCCCTGCATCTGGTGTGAGCGGACGATGATGTCCTTGATGATCTTGTTCAGCGCCGTGCCGAGGTGGATATGGCCGTTGGCGTAGGGCGGGCCATCATGCAGGATGAAGGGCGGCCGGCCCTTGGCGCTCTCGCGCAGCTTGGCGTAGAGGCCCATCGCGTCCCAGCGCTTGATCCATTCGGGCTCGGCCTTGGGCAGGCCGGCGCGCATCGGGAATTCGGTTTTCGGCAGGAACAGCGTGTCGCGGTAATCGCGCGTCGTTTCGGTATCGGTCATGGTCGGTTATCTTCGTCAGCGGCAGCAGGAATGGGCGAACAGCAATACCCGGCCACGGCTGAACAAAGGGTTCAACCGGCGGCCGGGCCGCTAATTCGAATGGCCTTATAGGCAGGGCGCTTTTTCATGGGCGAGCCGTTATCACGCCCGCCCCGGCCCTGTCACCCCTCGTAAAAACCGGTGCGGCCGTGCCGCCTTAAAACCCGTCGTCGGAGGCAACGTCCCCCTCAGGGGCATACTCGCCGATCGCCCAGACATAGTCGGTCGCCTGGGGGGCGATCGCCAGAAGGTTGGCAAGGTTGTCCTTGACGTTGCGGATGGTCATGCCACCATCGAGGATCACATAACGCGTCACGCCGATCGTCGGCACTTCCGTGTCAAAGCCGGTTGGCGAGTACCAGACCGAAGTGGCCGGCCACATCAGGTTTGCTTCGTTGATCCGCTCGAGGGTTTCCGTGCCATCGGCGTCGTAGCGCACCTGCATGCTGATGCCGAGGCAGTCGACCGAATACTCCGTGCCGCAGGCGGTGCCGATCACATTGAAGATCAGGCCCGTGCCATCCGTGTCGGTCGCCCGCACCGAGACGTCGCCGTCATATCCGGTGCCGTTGATCGTGTGGCCTTCCTCAACGAGGATTGCCTGGAGGTCCTTCAGGCTGACCGCCTTCACGAGGCGGTTGTCATCGGCGAACGCCGGCGCCGCCAGCGCGCTTGCCAAAGTAAACAGTACCAGAGTGCGGCGCATGCGATGTCCTCCCCGCGAGCCAACTTATCTGGTCAGCATCCTACCGTTTTACGGACTTGTGAAGGGCGGCGGCGCGTTCAGATTGCGGAATATTCATGGTTCACGCAGGCGTTGCGAGAATTCCCCTCGCGGCAGCCGCATCGCGGTGCATCTGCTCAACCATCAGGTCCAGGCTGTCGAACTTCTTCTCGGGCCGCAGGTAGGCAACCAGCTGCACTTCCAGCCGCTTGCCGTAGATGTCGCCCGAAAAATCAAAGATGTGGGTTTCCAGCAGCGGGTCACGCAGGCCGGTCGTCGGCGTGCGGCCGAAATTGGCGACACCGGGGCGCCACTCCGCCTCGCCTTCGATCCGGGCACGGACGGCATAGACACCGTGCTTGGGATGGATGAGTTCGCCGAGCTGCAGATTGGCGGTGGCGAAGCCGAGCTTGCGGCCATTCTGCTCACCCGTCTCCACCACGCCGTCCGCCACCCAGGGCGCTCCGAGCATGGCGGCCGCCAGCTCCGGTTCGCCCGCCATCAGCGCCTGCCGGATCGCGGTCGAGGAGGCCTTGGCGCCGTGGTCCTCGATCTCCTCGACGATGGTCACGCCAAAGCCGAGCGCCCGGCCAAGGCTGGACAGGCGCTGCGCATGGCCCATCCGCCCCCGCCCGAAGCGGAAGTCGAAGCCGACGGAGACGTGTGTGACCTTCAGCCCGTCGGCCAGCACGGCGCGGACGAAGCCCTCATCCGTCATCGCGGCCATCTCGCCATTGAAGGGGAGCTCGAACACCGCAGCGGCGCCCGCCGCGAGGATCGCGGCGTTGCGCCGTTCAGGGCGCAGGATCCGGAAAGGCGGATCGCCCGGCCGGAAATAGCCGCGCGGCGGGGGCTCGAACGTCGCGACCGAAAACCGGCCTTGACCTGCGAGGCGAGCCGCCTCCATCACCGCCTTGTGACCGGCATGCAGACCGTCAAAATTGCCCAGCGCCACGGAGGCGCCCTGCGCGCTTTTCGGAAGGCCGCGATAGTCCGCGTAAACCGCCATTACTTGCCTCGGCTTGGGGCCACCACTTCGGCTTCACCGGTGATCACGCGCTTGCCCTCGCCGAGGCACTCGACCTTCAGGGTGACACGGTTGCCGCGATCTTCCTTCTCGGCGACTTCGGCGCGCACGGTGACGACATCGCCAATGTGGACGGGTCGTTTGAACCGCATCGAGAGACCGACAAAGATGGCGCCCGGGCCCGGCAGGTTATTGCCGAGGATGCCGGAGATATAGCTGGCCGTCAGGGCGCCATGGGCGATCCGCTTGCCGAAGATCGTGCCGGCGGCGAACTCGTCCGACATGTGCAGCGGATTGAAGTCGCCGGACACTTCGGCGAAGCGCTGGATATCGTTCTCGGTGATCGTATGCACGGTTTCGTGCGCCTGGCCGATCTGCAGGTCTTCGTATTTGAAACCGGTGAAGTTCGTCATACCGTCGGGGCTCCTGAATTCTTGACTGTTTTTCCGTTACACGCCGCTTTGCGCCGCGTCACCATCTGAGGCCGGTCATCGCATAGGTCGCCTGTTCACCATAGTCTGCGAGCAATTGGGTCACTTCCGCTTCAAAATCCGCGCCATGCTGCTTGAGGCCTGTGCCGACATAGAGGCTGTCATAGCCCTGCAGGCGGGCACCGCGCACGTCCGTGGCCGGGCTGTCGCCGATGCAAAGGATGCGTTCCGGGCGTCGTTTGGCAGCTGAAAGCCGCGCCACCGCAAGCTCGTAGATCGGGGCATAGGGCTTGCCGGGATAGATCACCTGCCCGCCCAGATCCTCGTAAATGTCCGCGAGCGCCCCGGCGCACCAGTAGAGCTTGCCGCCGACGCGGACCTGCTTGTCGGGGTTGGCGCAAAGCATGGGGATGCCTTTCGCGACCGCGCGGCGAAGTTCCTCGCGGTAGTCTTCCGGCTGGTCGTTCGCCTGGTCGCGCAGGCCGATGCACAAAAGCAGGTCAGCCGCGTCATTGTCGATATAGGTGAGGCCGAGGCCGTCATAGAGGAAGCGGTCATGTTCCCAGCCTTCGTCGCCGCCCATCCGCCAGACGGTCATGTGCGAGCGGGCGGCCAGCTCGGCCCGGGTGGCGTCGCCAGAGGAGACGCAGAAATCGAACGCATCGTTCGGCACGCCCAGCGGCTCGAAATAGCGCACGACCTGTGCCTCGGGCACCGGGGCATTGGTGATCAGGCAGACCTGGCCGCCCTGCGCGCGGAACCTGACCAGCGCGTCGCACGCCTCGGTGAAGGCGGCGCGGCCGTTATGGATCACGCCCCACACATCGCAGAGGATCGTGTCGTAACGCGGCGCGAGTCCGGCAAGTCCGGCGGGAAACAGGGGCGATGTCATCGGGGCGCGACGTAGGCTGGTCAGCCTGCCGGGTCAATCACCCAGCCCGCAGGCGGACGCGGGCAGCGGGTTCAGCACCCATTGGACCGCCGTCGGGATCGACACCGACTGCGGCAGGAAGCAGCCGCGGAGCCGGTACACCGTGCCGAACGTTTCATCAGTGATGTTGTCCGCATCATATTCGCAGGTGAAGAGGTTTGCCGGATGGTCCACCGGCGAGCCCATGCGCACGTCCAGCAGCATGTGGTTCGATCCTGTCGGAACCGAGATCACGTCGGCGGCGACGGGCCCAAAACCGCATTCCCTGATCGGGCCGTAATCGCCATCCTTGCCTTGCACGGTCGGCGCCAATGGCGGCTGGAGGGTGATGTCGAGCCGGACCGGCACGAGATCAATCATCGA
Organism: Hyphomonadaceae bacterium; assembly: GCA_027485145.1. Taxonomy (GTDB): domain Bacteria; phylum Pseudomonadota; class Alphaproteobacteria; order Caulobacterales; family Hyphomonadaceae; genus Hyphomonas. The sequence goes on from JAIXRO010000072.1 coordinate 33,885, forward strand.
GTCCAGGAGATCCGGCGGCAGGTCATTGCCGGCCTCGGGCAGCGTCCCGGTAATGCCGATGAAGGACAGGCGCACCTCTGAAACCGAGGTGGCGGCGGGTTCCGCTTTTGGCGCCGCCAGTTCGGTCGTCGAGGGCGCAATCACGCACGCGGTTGCAAATGCAAGCAGTCCGACGGGGATCAGATTGAAGATACGCATGCACCGCTTCCTCCAGATTTCATATCAAGCAGGCCTGCAAATTCCGGCGAAATCAAGCCGGTGACCGGTCATCCAAACTTGGACAGCCGGTCAAGCAAAGCCTTTGGGGGCTGGGTGTCCTCCATCAGGGAGGCCTTGATCGGGCGCGGGGCGCCAAAGACATGCCCCTGTCCATAAGGGATCTCGTATTCGAGAATCTCGACGACGCTGGCCTCATCCTCGATCTTCTCGGCGATGAGCGTGATGGCGTAGCGCGACAGCACGGCGCTGACTTCGCCGCCTTCGATGCGGCGGTTGATGTTCGAGGTCGGCCGGTCGCCCTGCGGGTCGCGCAGCTGTTCGATCAGCTGGCTGCCGTTCATCTTGACGAAGCGCACACCGGCGCTTTGCAGGCGCGGCAGGTCGAGCGCCAGGCTGTTAGCGTGGTCGATGGAGAACCGGAAGCCGAGAGCGGCCAGCTTCTCCATGTTCGCGCGCATGATCGGCGAGCGGGATTCAAACTTGTCGGCGCGCAACTCGAAGATCACGGCGCCGGAGAGGTCCCGGTTCTCGGTCATGAAATCGAGGAAAAGCGGGAACAGCGACGGGTCTTCGAGCGAGGCGGCTGCGATGTTGCAGAACACGCCGACGCGGCGGTCCCGTTCGGCGAGGCGGCGCACGATCTGCACGCAGCGGAACAAGGTGAAATTGTCGATCGTACCCATCAGGTTGGCGCGGCGGGCGGCGTCCAGAAAGTCTGCCGGCAGGATCAGCGAACCGTCGGGACGGCGCAGGCGGGTGAAGCCTTCATAGAAGGCGACGCGCCGCTGCGGCAGCGAGACGATCGGTTGCAGATGAAGGTCCACGCGCCCATCATGCAGCGCGTCGCGCACATCGCGCAGGATCGCGTCTTCGATCGGGCTGACCTTCTTTTGCACGGTAGGCTGTTCGAGCTGGTTCTGGAACGTACTCATCAGACGGGCGATCAGCTCTTCGAGCGCCTTCATTTCCTTGACGAGCGCGTCGCTGCGATCCTTGAGTTCAACCTTGACCGTCTGCTCCAGCACTTCGGTGCGAGCTTCGATGACTTTGCTGTTGCGATCGACTTCCGTGATCCGTTTCTCGACCGACTTGAGGCGGGCCTCGTTTTCCTTGTTGGCCGCGCCCGAGCGCGCGACGATGTGGATCTGCCCGAGAACCGCCGACGTGATCGCCCCGCCCGCAATCGAGAGCGGCAGACCGACAGCGGTAAAACTGAAGATCGAGTATCCGACCCCCGCGCCCGCGGCCAGGTAGAGGAGGAACAAGAAAAAAGTCATCGGCCCAGCACCCGGAAATTTTCCATCAATCTTAATAATAAGGCAGAATTGGTTAACGAATTGCTTGGAAGTGGCTTGATTTGCCCTGCCCGGCAACCCGAACCCCGACCGTTGCCCGAACACCACACACGGTCATTTCTTCAAGTCGAACCGTGGCTGGGGCATGGACCACAACGCCCCGGGGCGCTTAACAAAAGGTTAAGCCTGTTCGGTTGCTACCGGTCCGCGGCCTGATTTGGCCGGAGCGGGGGTGATCTCGGGGGAGACTGGGGCCCAGTCCGCAAGGACCGGGCCCCGTCGTTCCCCTCCGGATGGCTTCTCAGCCGATCCGCATTGTGTCCGGTTCTTCCACAATTTTGTTTTCGATGTGCCCCAGCCCGTCGATTTCGACACGCACGGTGTCACCCGCTTTCAGCCATTTCGGCGGATCGAATCCCGCGCCGACACCGGCCGGCGTGCCGGTATAGATGACATCCCCGGGCTCCAGCGTGAACGCGGCGGTCAGGTGTTCGATCTGCGCGGCAAGGTCATGGATCATGTCAGACGGCTTGCCGGTCTGGCGCAACTCGCCATTGACGAAGGTGCGGATGCCAGCGCCGGAGATATCGCCGGCTTCATCCGGTGTCACGATGGCGGGCCCGAAGACGGCGTGCGTGTCGAACCCCTTGCCCATGATCATCGTCTGGCTGGCCTTCTGCCAGTCGCGCACCGAATAGTCGCCGCCGACACAGAAGCCCGCGACAATCTCCATCGCCCGCCCGCGCGGCACATGGCGCCCGGCCTTGCCGATCACGGCGACGAGTTCGCCTTCGTAGTCCAGCTGTGCAGAGACCTTTGGCAGGTGGACGTCGTCATAAGGCCCATTCACGGCCGTCGCCTGCTTGTTGAACCATTTCTGGACTTCGGGCTTGGCCGTGTTGACGAAGCTGACGCTTTCCGCGGCATGCGCGGCATAGTTCACGCCGATGCCCAGGATCTTGCCGGGCCGCGCAACGGGCGCCAGCAAGCGGACCTCGCTGAGCGAAACCGGCTCGCCGGCCGTCCGGCCTTCCAGCGCGTCCCCCAGCCGTTCACCGGAAACCGGCACCACCCGGCCGCCTTCAAGCCGGCCGTAGGACACCTCGCCGCCGCGCTGGAACCGTACAAGCCGCATCGCGTTACTCTCCCGTCACACTCTACCGTGAATTACCTTGCGATCCGTTCATGTCTCGTTGTGAACGCCTTTGGCAAGGGCTAGGGAGAGGGCGTTGTAGAGGGGTAGAGGCATGCATCTCGGCGTCAGGGCGCAGGAAAGCTCACTGAGCGATGTCTTCGCACCGGGCGAAAAACTGCGCATGCCGCCCTATCAGCGCAGCTACAGCTGGGGCGAGCCGGAAGCGCTCGAACTGCTCGGCGATCTGCTCGAAGCCACCGAAGCCCAGATTCCCCACTTCATCGGCGCCGTCGTCTTCGTGCACGGCGAAGAGCCGGGTATGCTCGAAATCGTCGATGGCCAACAACGACTGACCACGCTGACGATCCTGCTCTGCGTGCTGCGCGACATGGAAACCGACAAGGACCGGGCGCGTGTGCTCAATGCCCTCATCGCCGATGAGGCCCGTCCGATGCTGGGCGAAGGCGCGAACTGGCGCATCGCCCTCAACTATCAGGACGGCGCGTTCTTCCGCGACACGATCCAGCGCCCCGGCGCAACGCTCGAACTGGATGCTGACCCCGGCGAAAGCGAGAGCCAGGCGCGCATGGTGGCGAACGCCGCCGTGTTCCGCAAACAGCTGGGCATGATGCCGGCAGATGAGCGCCGCGCGTTGGCCGAGATCACCATGAAAGGCTGCGCCCTCGTTCGGGTGGTCGTGGACAACAAGGATCAGGGCTTCAAGGTCTTCCGTGTGCTGAACACACGCGGCAAGGAGCCGGGCGCACACGACATCATCAAGACCGAACTGTTCCAGCGGGCGAGATTCTCGGCGACAGATGCCGCCATTTATGCGGAACGCTGGGCGGAGCATGAAGCGACGCTGGGCGGCAATGCGTTCGACGATCTGCTTCGCCAGATCCGGACGATCTTCGACCGGGGCACGAAGGGCGATATCGTTTCAGCGTTCCAGAAGGGCGCGCTGGCCAAGATCGACTCGCGCAAGTTCCTCGACGAAATCCTGCCCAACTATGTGCGCGCCTATCGACAGATTGAAACGGCGCAGCTCGACGCGGGGTCTAATGCGGAGTCAGTTGCCAATTGCCTTCACCAGATGCGCGCGCTCGAACAGCAAAACTGGCGCGCGCCTGCCCTGCACTTTCTTGCCGAGCGCGGGGCGGATGACCCATCGGCGCCGGAATTCTTCCAGAGCCTTGAGCGCCTTGCGCATATCATGCAGCTGCTGGTGCATGACCGCGATCAGCGCAGCCGGCGCTTTGCGCGCGTTACCGAAGCCGTGCGCAACGACCGCGTGCTCCTGTCCAAGACCGGGCCGTTTGCGATATCGCGCGAGGAGGGCAAGCGGACGCGCGAGCGGCTCATCGGGCGGTTCGCCACATTCGGGCAGCGCCGCGCGATCGCCTTGCGCCTTTGCGCAGCGCTCGCGGGCGGTCGAACAATTCCACCAGAATCGGACGCGACGGTGGAACACGTGCTGCCACGTACCATCCCGGAAGACAGCCACTGGCTGATCACATGGCCTGACGCTGCGAAGCGCCGCGAGCAATGCGATACGATCGGCAACTTCGTGCTGCTCACCACCAAGGTGAACCAGAAGGCCGACCGGCTCGACTACCGCGCCAAGAAGGAAATCTACTTCAATGGCGGCGGCGGGCAGGAATTTGCCCTCACCCGCGACCTGATGGAACAGGACGCCTGGACCTCCGAGATCGTCCGTAAACGGACTGAAAAGCTCGCTGGCATACTGGCGGACGCGTGGGGAATCTAGGCCGCGCCTTGCCGCAGGCGCCGGGCGCCCGAGATCAGCACATCGATCACCAGCGCGGCCAGCAAAGTTACACCGGCCATCGGCAGGAGCATCCCCAGCACCATGATCAAGACCAGCAATCCGGTTGCAATCCGCTTGTCGGAAGGCATCGGCGGCGTGCCGAGCCGGCCTTTCGGCCTGCGGCGCCACCACATCATGCCGCCGGTCACGCTGAGCAGAATCACACCGAGCGCCGCGATCAGCCCGACGATCTGGTTGAGCCAGCCGAACAGGGCGCCTTCGTGGAAGGCAACGCCGAGCGCCACGAACCGGTCCACCGGATTGTGGTCCGAAAACCGGATGCGCATGAGCTCGGCCCCGGTCCAGCGGTCATAGTGCACGGTCACCCGGTCCGGGCGCGACGGCGCCATTGAGCGGATCGTCCACACGCCGTTTTCGCCGCGCGGCGGCTGCACCTCGACGGGCGGCGAATAGCGTTCTGGCCGGGCGCTATGCAGAATTGTCTGCAGCGGCAAGGGCTGAGCGCCGGCCGCGGCCCCCGACTGCACATCGACCGCCGGGTCACCTGCGCCGGTGCTCCAGAGCTCGGCACCCGCGGCATGATCCTCGTGTCCGTGGGCGGAATGATCGGCGTGCGGATTGCTCGATTCCAGCGTCACGAACCATTCCTGTCCGGGCTCTTTTAGTCCCGCGAGGGCCTTTGCCCGGGTGAAACCCTCACCCCAGACCTGCGTCCAGGGCAGACCAAAGATCAGGATTGTGAACACGAGCGCCCCGATCCAGGCGCCGCCCATGCCATGCACCTTGCGCCAGGTCTCGCGGCGGCCCGGCCCCTCGCCAAACTTCGGCACAAAAACCCGCCACCACGCCGTGCCGCGTGGCCACCAGAGAAACACGCCCGTGACAATCAGTATGATCATCCAGCTCGCCATGATCTCGACGACGAGCGAGCCGCGGTCACCCGCCAGAAGGGAGCCGTGAATGTCGTTGACGACGTTCATGAACCGGCCCGCAGTCCCGGTATCATGCAGGACACTTCCGGTCGTGCGGTCGATCCAGAGCGTCCGCAGGCCATTTTGATCGCGAAGCAAGACTTCCACAGTCGGATCTCCGTCCGCCGACGGAAGAACCAGCTTTGAAAACGTGCTCCCGGGGTGAGCGGCAAGACCTGCCTCGACAAGCGCGTCCGCCGGCAGGGTTTCCCCTGCCAGCGGCGCCGCCCGTGAATTGATCTGTGCTTCAATCGCCGCCTCAAACTGCGGCTTGAAGAGATAGATCGATCCGGTCACGGCCAGGATCACGGCGAAGGGTATCACCATGAGCCCGGCGAAAAAGTGCCAGCGCCAGACACGGTGCTGGAGCGTTGTGCGGTTGGCGCTGGCCATCGGTCAGAACCTCGCGCGGATGCCGCCGAACACCGCGCGGCGTTCGACAGGATAGTAGATTGCGGAGGCAGGTGTCGCCGCGATCACGGCGCTGATATCGCCGGCAGCCTGCTCGTCGGTAAGGTTGCGGGCATCGAGGAACAGGTCGATCTTGTCCGTCGCCTTGAAGCTCCCCGTCAGGCCGAGCAGTGTGTAGCCGTCTGTCCGGGTCGTGTTGCGATAGTCCGCAAATCCGCCCTCCGGAACCCACTCGACATTCGGCGCGAAGCTGAACCGGTCATTGGCGAATTTCAGCTCGGCCCGGTACACATGCTCCGGCACCACCGGCAGCTGGTTGTCGCCGTACTGGGCATCGCCCTCAAACGCAAAGTCCGAATACTGATAAACCTGGCGCAGGGTCAGCCAATCGGTCAGCTTGAGCCCGAGCCCGGCTTCGATACCCTGGTGACGAGTTTCATCCGCGTTGAAGGTGGATGCGGGAATATCCGGACCCACCGTGAACTGGAGAAGTTCGCCGTCAATATCCGCCGAGTAGAGCGAGATATCCCACTCCGCGATGCCGGCCCGCCCGCGCGTGCCAATTTCGGCGGTCCAGGCCGTTTGCGCCTCGACCGGAACAAAGGCAGCGATCTGGGCCAATTCGTTGAAGCCGGGAAACTCTGCAGATTTGCTGTAGTTGGCATAGACCTGAATGTCAGGTGCGGGCTCATAGAGCACGCCGAATTTCGGAGACACCTCTTCGAAATCCGCGGTGCCGGTGATCCGGGCCGGTAGCGCCTGAACCTGTTCACGCTCGCCCCTCGCGGCAATGACGCCCGCGATCAACGACAAACGGTCCGTCAGGCTATAGCGACCTTCGGCATAGACGTTCGCCGTCCAGGCTTCCTGGTCTGCACGGAAGGTGAGTGCGCCGCGCTCCCCGGCGATATTCAGGAAGCGCTTGGCATCGGTCGTGCCGGTCCGCCCTTCGGCGCCCAGCGTGAAGGCCAATGGTCCCTTCTCCCACTCATACCGCGCCCAGAGGCCGGTATCCGCGGAATCATAGTCGATGACCTGGAAGATGGGGTGATAAAGCCCCTTCTTGTTATGCCAGATACCGGTGGCGAGGCTGGCGTCCTCGAACTCGAAGCGTGTCTGGTTCTGTATACGGATGGAATTGATATCCCGTCCCTGATCACCCGCGAAATTGCCGCGCTGTGGGTTGGTCAGCACGTTCGTGAGCGTCAGTGCGCCGGGAATTTCCTGGTCAACACTGTTGATGCTGGCATAGAAGCGGGTCGTGACCGTGTCGGTCACATCGTAGCCCACATTACCGTGGAAGCGGATGGACTGCCGGCCCGCATGGTCCCGGTCCCCGCTAGAAGTGTCGGCGCTCAGCGCGCCCCAGGCATCCAGCTTGCCATTCTCGATTCCGCCCGCGATCAGGCCGCGCAGCGTCTCGAAGCTGCCGGTGTCGATCCGCGCATAGACGCCCGGCGCTGTCTCGCCCGTCGGCGTCACACCATTGACCGCGCCGCCCAGCGTGCCCGAGCCGAAGCGCAAGGCATTGGCGCCGCGAAACACTTCAAGGTGATCGAAGAAAATGGGCTCGAGTTCCTGGAAGTCGCCGTTATCGTCGGCGAGGTTGATGGGGGCGCCGTCCTGCAGGAGCGTCAGGCCGCGCATGTGGAAGCCGCGGCTGAGGCCGGACCCGCGGATGGAAATGCGCGCTTCCTGCCCATAACGGGGTTGCAGGTAGACACCCGGCGAGAAGGCGAGCGTATCGCGCAGCGAAACCAGGTAGCGATCGGCATAGTCCTCATGCCGAACCACATCCGCGCCGCCAGGCGTCCGGGCGACTTGCGCCTCGGCTTCGTCTGTCGCAGCGGTTGTGGTGACGATGATCGTTTCTTCGACGTTCAGCAGTTCATCGTCAGCGTGGGCGGGAAAGCAGGCGCCGAACGAGAAGGCAAGCGCAGTGAGGCTCGCGGCGGAGCCAGATTTCAGATTGGATTTCATGGTTGTGAGTCTTCAGATGAAAGGGATCCGGGCAGAGCCCGGCCGGAAACTCTCCCTCAGGAGAGCGGCGCGGATCAGGCTTTCATCAAGACGGGTGGCGCGCGCGAGCCGACCGGCGGACCGCGCGGCGTGTGGACAAAACGAACCTCGAAGACAGGCGCTGTTTCGGGCGCGCCGATCGAGACGGGCGTTTTCAGCACAACCGGCTCGGGCAGCATCGCGGCGAAGGCAAGCACACAGGCCGGGCAGTCATGGCCGCCATCTGTGGGCGCCGGCTTCGACTTCTGGGCAATCAGCTGCGCCAGCTCAGCGCCTACGGCGCGGCTGGCGCTGCCATGCGCGTCATCGCCTGGAAGGGCACAGAGGACCGCCGGCAAATCACCGGGCCGCGCCGACGCGGCGGCCATCATTCCCGGCATCATCGCCTGGGAAATCAGCGCGATCACGGCGAGTGCGCGCGCAAGGCGTCTGGAGACGTGTTGCCACATGAGCCTGCCTCTAATCACGAATCCGGAACGCGCAAAGTGCCCGCTTCGCCGCAGGCCAAGACCCTGCCTTCAGAGGCAAATTCCCCTTGCGGAACCTCTAGCCGATCCGGCACGCCTCCCGTAGGGTTGCGGATTGAACCAGAAAACACACGTCAGGGAGGGCCACATGAGCCTGTTCGATCTCAAGGGAAAATCCGCCATCATCACCGGCTCCTCGCGCGGCATCGGCCGGGCAATCGCGGAGGCGATGGCCGATCACGGCGCCCGCGTGGTGATCTCCTCGCGCAAGCCGGAGCCTTGCCAGGAAGTGGCAGATGGCATCAACAAGAAGCACGGCGACGGCACAGCGATTGCCATCCCGGCGAACATCTCGTCGAAAGACGACCTTCAGGCGATGGTCGATGAGACCAACAAGTCCTTCGGCAAGATCGACATCGTCGTCTGCAACGCCGCGTCGAACCCGTACTATGGCCCCATGGCGGGCATCTCGGATGATGCCTTCACCAAGATCCTGCAGAACAACATCATCTCGAACCACTGGCTGATCCAGATGTGTGCGCCGCAGATGCGCGAGCGCAAGGACGGCGCCGTGATCATCGTCTCGTCGATCGGCGGCCTGCGCGCCTCGCCGGTGATCGGCGCCTACAACATCTCCAAGGCGGCAGACTTCCAGTTGGCCCGCAACCTCGCGGCCGAATTCGGCGCCGACAACATCCGCGTCAACTGCATCGCGCCCGGCCTGATCAAGACCGACTTTGCCAAGGCCCTCTGGGACAATCCGGAAACCCTGAAACGCGCCCTCACCGGCACGCCGCTGAAACGCATCGGCGAGCCCGACGAGATCGCCGGCGCCGCAGTCTACCTCGCCTCCAAGGCGGGTGCCTACATGACCGGCCAGATGCTGGTCGTCGATGGCGGCGCGACGGTTACCTGATGCGCACCGAACTCTCGGCCCAGCAGGCCGCCTTCTTCGCGCGCCTGCGCTCGGGCGAGTGGGAGCTGCCCAACGGCATCCGCAATCTCGGCATCAAGCCGCACGAATGGCTGAAGGAAGTCTCCTACGGCCATACGCTCTATGAGTGGCCGAATATGGGCGACCGCGACATCGGCCCGGACCGCGTGTTCGGCGGCTGGGTGGCCGGCCTGTCGGACCATATCGTATCAATGACGATGGCGAGCGCGCTGGAAGACGGCGAATGGTTCACCACGATGGAGTTGCAGACCCGCATCCTGCGCCCGGTGCCTAACGGCCTGATCACCATCGAAGGGCGCCTCGTCAGCCGGGGCAAGACCACGGCGCTCGTCGAGGCGGACTGGCGTGACGACAAGGGCCGCCACCTCGCCCGCATCACGGCTGCGAAGGCCATAAGGGGCTTTGAGGAGTTGCGCGGGCCGCGCTGATTTTCGATTTGGGGCTCGTCCCCACTGGACAAATCCGGATGGCTCGCCAATTCCTTCCCGCGCCAAAGGAAATCCGACCATGCCATCACCCAAATCCCCGGAGCAGGACCGCGACCCGCTCGCGGAACGTGCGATCGAGCAGCTCATCTTCTCCAGCCGCTGGCTGATGGCGCCGATCTATCTCGGCCTTATCGCGGCGCTCATCATCCTGATTGTGACGTTCTATCGCGAGCTCGCCCACGCCATACCCGGCGTGATGACGATGGAAGAGTCGGATATCATTCTTTTGATCCTGACGCTGGTAGACATCTCGCTGGCCGGCAATCTCGTCCTGATCATCGTATTCTCGGGCTATGAAAGCTTCGTGTCCAAGATCGGCCCGGCCGAGCACCGCGACCGGCCTTCCTGGATGGGCAAGGTCGATTTCTCCGGCCTGAAATCGAAACTCATCGCATCCATCGTCGCGATTTCGGCCATCCACCTGCTGAAGATCTTCATGGACCTCGGCAAGTACACCCAGCAGGACCTGCTCTGGTACACGGTCATCCACATTACCTTCGTCATCTCCGGCGTCGGCTTCGCGATCATGGACTGGATCGATTCCAATTCGAAGGACTGAAGCGGCCGCGCCGGCCATCAACGACGGACCAGAATGCAGATCGCGATCATCAAGGGTACTTCTCACGACACGCTCCGGATCCGGCGGGCCGACGGCTCGATCGCCGAAGCGCAGGTCGTCAAGAAGGGGCCCGTTCCGCACGATGGTGTTCATATCGCGGTCGAGTCTGGCCTGAAGTTCGGCAATGCCTTCTTCGGTCTGATCGCCGCCGGGCGCCACCCGGACGACATCGCCGGTTTGGCTTCGGCAATGGGCCATTCGAGCGCCAAGAAGGCGCACGTGCCGGATCCGTCCATCATAGAGTTGATCCAGGCTGAGCGCCTGGTCGAATGTTTCGAAGCTGAAGTCTGGGGTGGCCCGGCCGACCTTGAAACGCTGCAATCGGTCGCCGACGCCGCCTTCAGCGCGTCGCTGGTTCCGCGCGTGGCATTGACCCCGGAAGGGGTCGCAGCCGTTCGCGCAAACCTCGACAAACTGAAGGCTGACTGGCTTCCCCTGCAAATCGGCGGCACTCTGAACTACGACTGGCCGTAGCGCCTCACGGCAGCAGCAGGCAGGCATCGCCATAGGAATAGAACCGGTAGCCCTCGCGGATCGCGTGCGCATAGGCCGCCTGCATCACGTCCGTTCCCATCAGTGTACAGACGAGCATGAATAGGCTGGAGGCGGGCAAGTGAAAATTCGTTACCAGAGCGTCGGTCGCCCGGACCGCATCGCCGGGTTTCAGGAATATGTCAGTCGGTCCTGTCGCCGCATTCAGAACTCCGGCGTCATCGGCGCAGCTCTCCAGCGTGCGCATCGCCGTCGTGCCCACCGGCACGATCCGCCGCCCGGCCCGCCGCGCCGCATTCAGACGCGCCGCGACTTCCGGTGTCAGGCGGCGCCATTCCTGATGCAGCCTGTTTTCCTCGATATGCTTGTCTTCCAGTGGCTTGAACGTGCCGAGCCCGACGTGCAGGCGCACCATTTCATGCTGGATCCCGGCAGCTTCGATTTCGGCGAGCAGGCGCGGGGTGAAATGCAGACCGGCCGTCGGCGCCGCCACACTCGCGGCCTCGTCTCCGGCAAACGCCGTCTGGTAGGTCTCCCGGTCGCTGGCATCCGCTGGCCGGCGGCGCGCGATGTAAGGCGGCAGCGGCATCGCGCCGTGCGCCTCCAGCGCCGCGATCAGGCTATCTCCCTCCCGGTCGAATTCCAGTTCGATCTCGCCGCCTTCCCGGCGTCCGGCAATGACCGCGGAGAAGCCTTCCGTGAACTGAATGGTATCGCCGGCCTTCAGCCGCCGCCCCGGCCGCGCCAGCGCGAGCCAGCGCGCGCCCTCAATGCGTTCAACGAGATTGACATCGGTGTTCACATCCCGGCTCACGCCATCGCGTGCCGGACGCACGCCCTTCAGCGCTGCAGGCAGCACGCGCGTATCGTTGAACACCAGCACGTCCCCGGCAGCGAGATAGCGCGGCAAGTCCCGCACGCCTGCGTCTTCCAGACGGCCATCCCCGTGCACGACCAGCAGCCGCGCGGCATCCTGCGGCTCCGCGGGGCGCAGCGCGATGAGGCGTTCGGGAAGGTCAAAGTCAAAGGCGGACAGGTCCATGCCCGCGCTCATCGCGCGCGCGCCGGGTCAGCGTCAAGAGCGAGGCGCCGTCAGTCCTTGACGATCGCCGGCACCGGCGGCAGGCCGCACACCGGGACATCGCCCATCGCCGCAAGCTCTGCGGCAAATTCTGGCGTATCCGTGCGCAGCACCCAGGCCTCTGGTCGCTTTGCATCGGGGAGATCCGCCGCGACTTTCGCCGATACGAGAATGTCCGGATCGGTCACCGTTCCGCTTGGCTCGGCGCCGAACTTGATCGCCTTCACCACATCCTGCCCGGCAATCACTCGGCCCCAGGCGGTGTATTTCTTGTCCAGCTGCGGCGAGGTTTCGCGCATCAGGAAGAATTGCGTGTCGGCCGAGTTCGGATCACTCGTGCGCGCGGTCGAGACGATGCCCCGGCAATGCGGCACGGCGCTCTCGACTTTTCCGTTGGCAGACATTTCTGCGAAGAAGGCCGGCCGCGTCAGCAAAGGCAGGCCCTTGTACAGTCCGCTCACGGCCGAATCGGCAGGCCCGATCGAAGCCTCGAGCGGCATGGCGGCCACATCGCGCTGGAACGTGAACTCGCCCTTGATGCTTGGCCAGCCGGGCTCCTTGCCCGTCATCGTGCGGATGTCCCCGCCCTGCGCCATGAAATTGTCCAGCACCCGGTGGAAGGGCGTGCCGTCCAGATCGCCGGAGCTGATCAGCTTGGAGAAGTGCGCAAAGTGACCCGGCGCGACTTCCGGAAACGCCTCGATCAGCACACGCCCTTTGCTCGTCTCGAAAATGAACAGGCGCGCCGGATCAACCTGACGCCAACCCGCGTCGTCCGGCTCGGTGACACCGGCGCCGACAACCCAGCCCGCCGCCGTCTCGGTATCCCCACAAGCCGGCAGCGCCAGCCCGATCAGGCCGGCCACAAGTCCAAACGCCGCACGTTTCATTTCTTGTACTTCTCCAACAACGCCGTCTTCACGTCGGGGGTGACGAAAGACGAGATGTTGCCGCCGAGGCTCGCGATTTCCTTCACGAGCCTTGAGGCAACCGCCTGATGGCGAACATCGGCCATAAGGAAGACGGTTTCAATGTCGGGATTCAGTTGCTCGTTCATCGCGGTCATCTGGAATTCATATTCGAAGTCCTGAACCGCGCGCAGGCCGCGCACGATGATCTGCGCGCCGCAGGCTTCCGCAAACTTCATCAGCAGCCCGTGCATCGGCAGAACGCGGATTTCCGCGAGGCCCGGCCCGTTCAGCTTGGCGCATTCGGAGCGCACCATCGCCACCCGCTCATCCAGCGTGAACAGCGGCTTCTTCGATTCGTTCACCGCGACGCCGATGACCAGCTCATCGACCAGCTTCATCGCCCGGCCGAAGATGTCGATATGACCATTGGTCGGCGGATCGAAAGTTCCGGGATATAGTCCAATTCGGCGCACGTGCGGCCCTCCAGTAATCCGTCCAGTCGTCCGGCAGCGTGCGCTTAGCTCTCTCCGCCTTGCTTATCCATACCGGCTTCGCCGTCTTCGACAAGACGCGCAACCGAGACGACCCGTTCCCCTTCATTGGTGCGCAGCACCCAGACGCCGCCCGTCGAACGCCCGGCAATCCGGATCTGGTCTACCGGTGTGCGGATCAGCTGGCCCGCATCCGTCACCAGCATCACCTCGTCGCCTTCGCC
>JAIXRO010000197.1 GCA_027485145.1 Hyphomonadaceae bacterium
GCCTCGACGGGCTCGCCGCCCTGTTTCAGGAGGTGCGCGTAGGCCGCGCGGGCGTTCTTCACGCGGAAACCCATGCCGCAGGCCGAGGCGCCATGCTCGCGCGAGAAATACCAGGCGGCGGAATGCGGCTCATAGTTGGTGATCAGGTTGATACCGCCCTGCCGCCAGAGTTCGACATCCTTGGAGCGGTGGCGGGCGATCCGGGTGAAGCCCATGGTTTCGAAGACGGGTTCCAGCACGCCCTTTTCGGGAGCCGAGAACTCGATGAATTCGAAACCGTCGAGACCTGCGGGATTGTCGAAAAGATCGGCCATGGGGCGCACTCCTGTCTTGCAAGGCGGGTTTGGATAGTTTCATATGTAACTAATATTGCCTCTCCCTGCAAGCGAGTCCCGATGGCTGAAAAATCCCGATCTGCGCCGCTGCGCCTCTCGACCTTCCTGCCGTTCCGGCTGTCGGTTCTGTCGAACGCAATCTCGCAGCGGATCGCGGAGCTGTATGACCGGGAGTTCGGGCTTTCGATCTGGCAATGGCGCGTGATGGCGGTGACCGCCGATACGCCGGGCATCAGCGCGACCGAGATTGGCCAGCGGACGCAGATGGACAAGGTGGCGGTGAGCCGCGCGGTCGCGGGGTTGATCGAGCTCGGATACCTCGAGCGACGTGCGTCCACGGAGGATGCGCGGCGCTCGAGCCTCGTGCTGACGGCGGCGGGGCGCGGGATCTACGAGATGATCGTGCCGCTGGCGCTGTCCGAGGAGGCGCAGCTGGTCAGCGCGCTGAGCGAGCGCGAACAGGCGGAGCTGGCGCGGCTGATGGGCAAGCTTGCGAAGGCGGCGTCGCCGGAGCGGGATTTGTGGTGAGGCGCTGAGGCCTACCCCGTGCGCCGGCGGCGCGTGCCGAGGCCGCGGGAGACGGGGCCGTCTTCTTCCAGCGTGTAGCGCTCGACGAGGCGGGCGATGAAAGCGGAAAGCTGGTCGCGGATTTCGTAGGGCGCTTCCATCGGCAGGAAGTGCGAGGTGCCGCGGATGCCGCGCATCATCAGCGACGGGTTCTTCTGGATGATCTCGGCACGGACTTTATCGGAGATGACCGAGTCCCGGTTGGGGCGCAGGACAACGATCGGGATCTTTTTCTTGCGCACCTTCTGAAGCGCGCTCCAGGGCGCGTTGCGCTGGGCGCCGAAGGTGGCCGCTTCCCATTGCGGGGTGCAGGTGAGTTTCCAGCTCTGCGTCTGCGCATCGGCGGCGCCCTGATCGGTGCGTTCGATCCCGTCGAGCAGGTAGTCGGCAAGGAAGGGTTCGCGCCAGGACTTGAAGGCGGGCTTGCCGGAATAGCCATCGAAGGCTTCGCGGAAGGACTTGAACTCGCCCCGGCGCTTGCGGGCGCGCGCGGCCATGCCATTGCGCGACATCAGCCAGGCGGCGGGCGGGAAGACATGGTTCCAGAAATAGGTCTTGCGCGACAGGATCACCGGGTCGGCGAGGACGAGACCCTTGACGAGATCCGGGCGCTTGCCCGCGACCAGCAGCGCGACGCAGCCGCCCATCGAGTGCCCGCTGAGCACGACGCCCTGCGGGGCGCGGGCTTCGAGGAATTCGATCACGTCGTCGCGATACCTGTTCCAGGAGGTGAGGCCGCCCTTGGCCGGCAGTGATGACAGACCGTGGCCGCGCATGTCGAGCGCCGCGACGCGGGCGCGCAGGCCAAGCGGGGCGAGCATCGACTGGTAGGTCATGGCGTTGAAGCCGGTCGCGTGCAGCCAGATGGCTGAATAGGGCTTGATCGGATCGCCGAATTCGATGCCGGCGATCTGGCCGCCGGACGTCATGTCTTCGCGGAAACGGCGCATCAGCCCGCTGCCCCAAAAACCCTGCGGAGCAAATCGGTGGTGCGCGCCAAGGGATTCTCCCGGATCTTCTTTTCCTCTTCGGCGACATAGAGGAAGATGCCGTCGAGGCCAAGCCGGACGGCGTGCGACGTGAGGTCTGCCTGCAGGCCGGAAGTGGCGCCGCCGAGACCCGCGCTGCCGGCGAAGTTTTCAAGCGCTGTGAAGGCGCCCGATTCGGCTAGCGCGGTGCGCACATGCGGCGCGAAGGCGGCTTCGAGCTGGGTTTGTGTCCGGGCACGGAGGAAATCGGTGGCGGCCGTGTCGCCGCCCCGCAGGATGCCAAGTGCGTCCTCGATGGTCATGCTGCGCACGGCGCCGAGGATCAGCACGCGGGCCTCCGGCACGGCGGATTCGGCGGCGCGGTTGAGGCGCAGCTCGACATCATCGAGCGGGCCGCTGGCGCCGACGCGGGCGAGGTTCGTCTGCAATTTCCTGTAGGTGTCCGGCAGCGGGATGCGGATGCGCGCGTCGCCGAAATAGCCATTCTCGCGGCCAAGGCGGCTCGCGACATTTCCGGTGCCGATGACGAGGGCTTCGCGCAGGCCGGCATCGATGTCGGCGGCGGTGAGCGGGCCGGACGCCGTGCCCGTGGGCGCGGTGATGATGCCGCCGAGGACCGGCGCGTAGACCCCTGCGGACTCGCAGGCCACCGGCAGACAGGCAAGAACCAGCGCGGCAACGAGACCAGGTTTCATGCGTCCAACTCCCAGAGCGCCAACCTGCGCCCGCTCAAGCTACAGGGGCGGACCCTACAGGAGGCGATGGCGGAATTGAAGGGCGCTGAGGCCGCAATGCTGCGGATGTTGCGAGGTTACCGGGAATTCATCCAGGCCCGCTTGACCACGACTGTAGTCAAAGTTATGACCACGCTTGTAGTCAGAGACAGGTGATGCATGATGCAAATCTCCGCTTCCGAACTGGAGGTCATGGACGTGCTCTGGGCCCGGCCTGGACTTGCCGCCAGTGACGTTCACGACGCGCTCGGCGACGGTCGCGACTGGAATGTGCGAACGGTGAAGACCTTCCTCTCCCGCCTCGTCGAGAAGGGCGCGCTGCGCACGGTCGAGGACGGACGGCGCTACCTCTATTTCCCGCAGATCGACGAGACCGAATACAAGGCGCAGGCGGCGACGCAGTTCATCGACCGCGTGTTCTCCGGCCGCGCAGCGCCGCTGGTTGCCCACCTCGCCGACAGCCGCGGGCTGACACATGACGATATTGCTGCGCTCGAAAAGCTTCTGGGGGAGTTGAAGAAATGATCCACGCCATACTGAACGGGGATTTCTCCCACGCGCTCGAGACACTGCTGGCCGTTTCGGTGCTGATCCTGGTGGTGCTGATGATCCGGCGGCCGGTGGCGCGCCAGTTCGGGGCGGGTGTCGTCTACCTGCTCTGGTCAATCCCGGTCGCACGCTTTTTCCTGCCGCCGCTCTCGACGCCGCTGTCGATGCTGAACCTCGACTTCGCACCGGCCGGACAGGTCGCGGCCGCGGCGATCGCGCCGATTGACGCAGAGATCCCCGCCGCGCCCGAAGCGCCCGTCTTCGAGGCCTGGACGCCGGAGATGGTGGTGGCGCCGGTCGTGGAGGAGAGCTCCCTGTCGCTCGCCGCACAGGTGCTGCCCGCGCTGCTGGTCGCGGGGGTCGCCCTCTGGATCGCCGGCGCCGTGTTCATGACCACCCGCAACCTCATCGCCCACTGGCGCTTCATGCAGACCGTGGACCGCGAGGCGATGCCGGTATCGGCGCCGATGGCAGACCTCGTCGCGCGCATTGCGGAGGAGACGGGCCTTCGCCGTCCGCCGCGCATTGTCGCCAGCCTGATTTCCCGCGGTCCGTTCGTGACCGGACTATTTCGCCCTGTTATCGTGATGCCGGCCTGGTTCGAGGACGACTACACGCCGGCAGAGGCGCGCGCTGCGCTCGCCCATGAACTGATGCATGTTCGGCGCGGCGATCTCTGGGCCTTGCAGGTCTCTGAACTCTTCGTGGCGGCGATGTGGTTCAACCCGCTGGCTTATATTGCCCGGGATGCGTTCCGGACCGACCAGGAAGCTGCGTGTGACGCCGATGTCCTCGCCCGCTGCCAGACCAGTCCGCATGCTTACGGGTCCACACTCGTCAAGGCGGCCCGGCTGCACCTGCCCGAACCGGCACTCGCCGCTGGCCGTCTGCCCCTGACCCACGCCCTCAAGGAAAGACTGACCCGAATGACCTACCCCGCCCCGTCGTCCCGCCGCCGCATGATCGGTTTTGGCGCGGCCCTGCTGTTCGGCGCCTCCACCCTGGCGATCACCGCCTCCGTGGCCGCAGCCGGCGAACCCAAGGATACTGAAACACACGAGTTGCGCATCGAGACCGATGGCCTGCTGATCACCGATGCCGGCAGCGACCGCCAGATCGTGATGCTCGGCGACCCGATGGCGAAAGTCATGCCGTTGCCGCCGGAGCCGCCGGAACTCGCCGAACTGCACCGGCAGATCAACATTGACGTCCAGGAGCTGACCGGCCCCGACGTGATGGGCCCGATCATCGACTGGCACGAGAGCGCCGATTGGGAGGAATTCGCAGCGCTGGCCGAAGAAATGGCGATGCTGCACACCGAGACCGTGGACGAGACCGTCGAGGATGTGGATGGAAAGCGCGTCGTCAAACGGGTCGTCCGGTTCGGCAACGACATGACGCCGGAAGAGCGTGAAGCGCTGGAAGCCAAGCTGGAAGCCAAGGCGGCGGCTTTGGAAGCGAAGATGGCGGTGCGCGAAGCCGAACTGGACGCCCACGAGCAGGCCATCGAAGGCAAAATGATGATGCTGGAGAAGCGCATCGAAGCCAACTCGGCCGAAATCGAGCGCATCATGGAGCAACGCTTCGGACCGGAATTCGAAGCCCGCATCGAAGCGCAGGCTGCGCTCATCGAGGGTCTGGTCGAGGACTGCGAAAGCGCCGACCTCAAGACCGGCGAGACGCGCATCCTCGAGCGCAAGGATGCCGATGGCGAGACATTCCGCCTCGCCTGCGTCAAAGGTGACCAAGACCGGCTGAAGGCGGCCGAAACGCTCGCTGCGATCGACTCCCACCCCGGCATCACCGCGGCAGAGAAGGCGGCGTTCAAGGCCGCTGCCGCCGGAGAGCGCCGGAAGAACGTATTCGTGCTGCGCTCCGACTTCGAGGCGCTGCCGGAACTTCCGGAACTGCCTGAAATACCCGAGGCGCAAGAGTTGCCCGAGTTGCCCGAAATGCCGGAAATCCCGGCAGCGCCCGAACCTCCGCCGCCGGGCGAATGAGAAACGCCCTTTGTCACCATGATCTGACCCCGGCCCCACGGCCGGGGTTTTTTTCCGGCCTTCGCCTGGCCTGTGCGGCAGCGCTTTGCGCGGGTGACCGGAGCCGTTAGGGTGCGCGGGCAAACCTTTCCCGGAGACCGATTCATGTTTTTTCGTGCCCTCTGCGCTGCGCTGATCGCGGCCACATCGCTTGGCGCCTGCGCGACTGCGCCCGAGCCGTGCACGGCGGAATGGATCGACTACCGCACCGAGAAGGTGCTGAACCGGTTCGCGTTCGAGAACCGGGGCCTCGTGTCGGACCTGCGCGGCCTTGTGAAAGAGGATGGCGAGATCGGTACCGTGGAGGCGATCCTGCTGGCGGCGAAGGCGGATGACCTGCGCCGGTTTGCGGAGAGTTTCGAGAAGATCATCATCCCCGAACTGGAATCGGCCGTCGGCCAGTGCGGCGACAAGCCGGAGTTCATTCCGGCCTTCACAGAATTCCTGCGCGAGCAGGGTGTCTCGGACGACGCGCTGGAATGGGTGGGCCCGGTGATGGCGCTCAGCCAGGTGATGCGCGAAAATCCTTGAGCGCCCTTCGCTGATGAAAACCCTTATTGTTGTTCCCGCCCGCTATGGCTCGACGCGCCTGCCGGGCAAGCCGCTGGTGCAGATTGCCGGCCGGCCGATGGTGGACCGGGTGGCAAGCCTTGCGCGGCGGGCCGCCTGGGAACTGCAGGATGCCGCCTTCGCGGTGGCCACTGATGACACGCGCATCCTGGAACACTGCCGGGATGCCGGCATTCCCGTCGTGATGACGGACCCCGCCTTGCCGTCCGGATCGGACCGCGCGCTGGCCGCCGTCGAGGGGCTGGGCGCGTCACCGGAATTTGTGGTCAACCTGCAGGGCGATGCACCCTTCACGCCGGCCGCGCATGTAGTGGCGATCGTCAAGGCGCTCGCGACCTCCGGCACGGATGCGGCGACGCCCTATATCCGCCTGAGCTGGGACGCGCTCGACCGGCTGCGCGCGCACAAGACGGAGACGCCGTTCTCGGGCACCACGCTGGTGACCGATCCGGCGGGACGCGCGATCTGGTTTTCGAAGATCATCCTGCCGGCGATGCGCAAGGAAGCGGAACTGCGCCGCCTCGGGCCGCTATCGCCCGTGTTCCAGCATATCGGGCTTTACGGCTTCCGGCTGGAGGCGCTGAAGCGCTACTGCGCGCTGCCGGAGAGCCGGTACGAGCGCCTTGAAGGACTTGAACAGCTGCGGCTGATCGAGAACGGCATGACGGTGCAGGCGGTGGAAGTGCAACCCGGGCGCATTGCGATTCCGGGCATCGACACCGCCGAGGACATTGCCCTCGCCGAGCGGCTGGTCGCCGAGCACGGCGATCCGGACCGGATCTGACACATGGCCCGCCTGTTCGTCGTGCGGCACGGCAATACGTTTGATGCGGGCGAGACTGTCACGCGCGTCGGCGGGCGCACCGACCTGCCCTTGTCGGTATCCGGACGCCAGCAGGCCGAGGCGCTGGCGGGGCATTTTTCGGAGACGCGGTTCACCGCTGCGCTCGCCTCGCCGCTGGTGCGGACGCGCGCGACGGCGCGGGCGATCCTCAGCCGGCGGACGGATGCGCCGGCGCTGCTGATCCGCAGCTTCCTGCGCGAGATCGATTACGGGCCCGACGAGAACCAGCCGGAAGCGGCCGTGGCGGCGCGCATCGGCGTGGCGGCGCTGACGGCCTGGGACGAGACGGGCACGCCGCCGGACGGCTGGCAGGTGGATCCTGCCTCGATCCGTGAAGGATGGGCCCGGTTACTGAACGAGATTGGCGCCTTGGCGCAGGACGCAAATGTGCTGGTTGTCACCAGCAACGGCGTTGCGCGCTTCCTGCCGGATGTGGTCGATACGTTGCCGGACAGCATGGACCGGAAGCTGAAGACCGGGGCCTGGGGCGAGGTGGAAGCCGAGGCCGGGAAGTCCCGCCTCACCGGCTGGAACCTGCGCCCCTGATCAGGCGACGTCGCGCGAGGCCATGCCGGCTTCGAGATTGTCCGGACCGCCGATCGGCAGCGTGAACGCCACCGTCGTGCCCTCGCCGTAGATCGAGGAGAGGGTCATGCGGCCGCCATGCATTTCGGCGAAGGATTTGGTGAGCGCGAGACCAAGTCCCGTGCCGTCGGTGTTGCGGTCCTTGGTCTTGGCCACCTGTTCGAAGGGCTGGCCGAGGCGGGGAAGGTCCTCGGCCGGAATGCCGATGCCGGTATCGGTGACGCTGAACAGGATATCGCTGCCGCGCTGCTCGACACGCACGGTGATCCGGCCGCCGCGGTCGGTGAACTTGATGGAATTGGAGACGAGGTTCAGGATCATCTGGCGGATCGCGCGGTGGTCGGCGTCGATGTCCGGCAGGTGCGCATCGGCATCGAGCACGAGATCGATGTCCTTCTCTTCCGCCTTGCGGCGGATCATGCGCAGGGCGGCGTCCACCGGATCGGCCGGGTCGATCGGCTGAGGCGTGATCGTCAACTTGCCGGCTTCGATCTTTGCCATGTCGAGGATGTCATTGATCATGTCGAGCAGGTGCTGGCCCGAGGCGAGGATGTCGCTCGAATACTCCTTGTACGAAGGATGACCCAGCGGGCCGGCCAGTTCGTTCATCATGATCTCGGAAAAGCCGATGATGGCGTTCAGCGGTGTGCGCAGCTCGTGGCTCATGTTGCCGAGGAAGGCGGCCTTGGTGGCAGCGGCGTGTTCGGCCTTCTGCTTCTCTTCGGAATATTTGCGCGACAGCTCGCTGGCCTTGCCTTCGGAGCGTTCGAGGTCGAGCGCGGCGCGCTTCATCTTCGCCTGCTGCTTCTTCAGTTCTTCTTCGTTGCGGACGTTCTCGGTGACGTCCACGCCAACGGTCAGGAGGCCGCCATCGGGTGTGGATCGTTCGACAAGCTTCAGCCAGCGGCCATTGCGCAGCGCAATCAGGGTCGTGCGGCTGTCTTCAACGGACGTTCGCTCCAGCAGCACGGCGCCGGCCCGTGCGATCTGCATGGTCTCGTGGCTGAGGCCGGCGCGCAGCGTGTCCTGCAGGCCGAAATCGAGGGCGAAGGCGCGGTTCCAGTACAGCAACCGGCGGCGCGTATCCCAGAGTGCGAAGGGGCCGGTGAAGCCTTCGATGGCAGAACGCAGACGGCGCTCGGCGGCGCGGACCCGGTCTTCGGCCTGCTTGCGATCGGTGACGTCCAGCATGATGCCACCGAATACGTCATTTCCGGTGTGGGGGTCTTCGGACAGGCTGCCGCGGATCTCGATCCAGCGGCCCTGCGGCAAGGAGGCCGGAAAGGTCAGATGGATCCAGCCGATGGTGCGCGCCTTGTCGAAGGCCTCGAGAATGCGCTCATGCGCCTCCAGCGGCACCCGGTCGAGCAGGTCGTCGAGTGTCAGCAGGCCATGGCGCTCGAGATTGAGCAGGCTGGCGGCGCCGTCGCTGAAGAAGATGGCATTGGAGGTGTGCGACCATTCCCAGTAACCGGCCTTGGCGCCGCGCATCACGAGGCCAAGGATACGGTCCGATTCCTGGTTGCGGGTCGCCTGGATCAGCATCTCGGTCTGGCGCTTCGACAAACGGCGCGTGAGACCCACGAGCGCCATCGACGGGGCCGCGACCAGCAGGCCAAAGATGGCGAGGCGGGCGATATCGGCCGCCGAGAACAACGGCCGGGCCACCGTCAGGCAGACGCTGACATCGCTCTTGCCGACCAGGGCGCAGGCGCTGGCGGCTCTGACGCCGTCCGGTGCGACCGCGATGGCCGAGCCCGTGGCCGGGGCCAGCCCGGCGGCTGCGGACAGGGACGGCGCGCCGAAGCCGAAACGCTCGTCGAAGGAACTGAAGGACAGGCGCGCTGCGTCCGGCTTCTGGAACACGGACGCGACGGGAAACAGCGCGATCAGGGTTTCGCGGTCGGCACCGGCCCAGACGAACACGAGATCGCCGTGTGATGTCAGCACCGAACCCGGCTCGCCGGGCTTCAGCTTGCGCGCGGCAGCCGATGCATCGCCAAGACGGGAGCCGGGCGGCGACTGCGCGGCGTCGCGCAACGAGACGAGCGCGTCCATGCCGGGCATCTGGGAGGCGACCTGCGATTTCGGCACGGCGGCCTCCCCGACCAGGCCAAGAACGACCTGCGCAGCATCGGCGCGGGCCGAGATTCGCGAGGCCAGCATGCGGGCTTCGGCTTCGAGCTGGACACGGAAGTTGCGTTCCGCCGTCTGGTGCTCCTCCCAGGCCTTGAAGCCGAGCGCGAGGGCCAGAAGGCCCAGGATGGCAAGGATCAGCGCCCAGTTTCGCCGGTTGTCGGCAGCCAGCAACCGGCCGTCCGCCGCAGCGGACTTGTCAGCCTTGCTGGACTGGGAAGACTGTCTGGCCAAGATTGCCCCGTGATCGGCGAACGAACTTTCGGATCACGGCATACTCGATGGCAAACCTTTCTGCACTGTTAAGCAGAACAAGGAATTTGTTAACGATTTCTCATCCTCCGGTGGAAAGGGCACGCGCCGCAATATCCGCTGCGTTTTCCGACAGTCCCGCCTCGGTGAGGCGCCTCAGGCAGGCTTCAGCCTCGGCGCGGGCCTTTGGCTCCAGCAGGCGCCAAGATTCGAATGCGGTCAGAAGGCGCGCGCCGAGCGCCGGATTGGCCTTGTCGGCCGCCAAGATGGTCGCCTCGACGGCGCGGTAGCCGGAGCCGTCCGGGGCATGGAACGCGGCGAGGTTCTGCATCGCGAAGGCGCCGATGACCGAGCGCACGCGGTTGGGGTTGCGCAGGTCGAAGGCCGGATGGGCGATCAGGCGCTTGACGTCTTCCGCCGTGCCGGTCGAGGCCTGAACGGAGAACCATTTGTCCATGACAAGCGGATCACGTTCCCACGATTCTTCGAACTCCTCGATTGCGAAACGCTTTTCGCGGCCTTTCGTGAACATCAGGCCGCGTAGCGCGGCAAGCCGCTCGGTCATGTTCGGGGCGCGTTCGAAAAGCGTATAGAGCGCGGCCGCGGCATGCGGCAAATCCGACGCGCCGATGAGGCCGATACACGCGGTGCGCAGGGCGCGCACGGAGGCCTGCTCCGCCCCCGGATGATAGGGGGTGGGCATCGGCGTGCCGAGGGTTTCGGCCACGTCATCGGCAAGGCTGCGATAGAGCGCCGCCTTGAGCTTCAGGATCGATGCCTGCAGCGCAACGGGATCTGCGGGCTGGCGTTCGAGGAATAGCTCGCCGACATCCGGCAGGCGGATCAGCAAGGCGGCGAAGGCGGGGTCCGCCTTGGCTCCGCGCACGGCGCTGGCGATCGCGTCCACGAGGTCCTGATCCGGATTGGTCTGGCTGCCATCTGCAAGGGCGATCAGCTCGTCCTTGATGAGGGATTGCAGCCCATCCCACTTGTTGAACGGATCGCTCTCAGCCCGCACGAGGGCGAGGCGCGCCTCGCGGGTCAGGTCGCGCTCGATGCGGACCGGCGCGGAAAAATCCCGGTTGACCGAAAAGAGCGGACGGTCGCTGCCGGCCGGCAGGCGCAATTCGATCGTGGCGCTCGCCTCATCGAGCACATGGACGGCGGGACCGGCCGGCCGGCCTTCCGCCGCCGCCGGACTGCCATCGCTTTTCATCAGATGGCAGAGCAACGGCAGCACCGACGGCTTCTTGACGGGCTGTCCGGGTGTCGGCGCGGTCGATTGCGTGAACCCGATCCGCAGGGTGGAGGTCGCCGGGTCCCACTGCTCGGTGACGCGCACCACGGGCGTTCCGGCCTGCGTGTACCAGTTGAGGAAGCCCGAGAAGTCCCGGCCGGTGACGTCTGCGAAACAGCCGTAGAAGTCTTCGATCGTGACCGCCTGCCCGTCATGGCGCGCAAAGTAGAGATCCATGCCTTCGCGGAACTTGCCCTCGCCGATCAGCCTGCGGAGCATGCCGATGATCTCGGCGCCCTTTTCATAGACGGTGGCGGTGTAGAGGTTGTCGATGGCGCCGTAATTGTCCGGGCGCACGGCATGGGCGAGCGGGCCGGCATCCTCGGCGAACTGGCGGGCGCGCAGCTTGATGACGTCCTTGATGCGCTGGACGGGACGTGAGCGCATGTCGGCGGAGAAGTTCTGGTCGCGGAAAACCGTCAGGCCTTCCTTCAGGCAGAGCTGGAACCAGTCGCGGCAGGTGATCCGGTTGCCGGTCCAGTTGTGAAAGTACTCGTGGGCGACGATGGATTCGATCGCTTCGAAATCGGCATCGGTCGCGGTCGACTCGTCTGCCAGCACGTAGGCGGAGTTGAAGATGTTGAGACCCTTGTTCTCCATCGCGCCGAAATTGAAGTCTCGCACGGCGACGATGTTGAAGACGCCCAGATCATATTCGCGGCCATAGGCCGTCTCGTCCCAACGCATCGAACGCTTCAGGCAATCCATCGCCCAGGCGGCGCGCGGCGCGTCGCCCTTGTCGACATGGATGCCGAGATCGACAACCCGGCCCGACATGGTGGTGAACGTGTCGCGCAAGACGTCATAGTCGCCGGCGCAGAGCGCGAAGAGGTAGGCGGGCTTCTTGTGCGGGTCGATCCACTCGGCGAAGTGGCGCCCGCCTGGCAGGTCACCGGAGGCGCCGGGCGTACCGTTCGACAGCAGGATAGGAAACTCGTCCTTCGGGCCTGCCATCCGTACCCGGAACGAACTCATCACGTCCGGGCGATCCGGGTAATAGGTGATGCGGCGGAAGCCTTCGGCCTCGCACTGGGTACAGAGCCGGCCGCCGGAGAGGTAGAGACCCGACAGGGCCGTGTTGGCCTCCGGCGAAATCTCGACTTCGGTTTCGAGTGTGAAGGGCCCGGCCGGCGGTGTGTGCAGCGTCAGCCCGCGCGGATCGACGGTGAATTCGGAGGGGTCGAGGGGCGAGACCGCCGCACCCGGCTGGCCAAGCGCGATGGACAGGAGGCGCAGAGCGTCGCCGTCGAGGCGCATGGGGCCGGGGCCCTGCGGCGTGATGGCGAGCACCGCGCGGACACGGGTCACCTTGCGGCCAAGGTCAAAGTCGAGATCCACCGAGTTGATCTCGAAGGGATAGGGCACATAGTCCTTGAGGTGCACGGCCACAGGGGTTTCCGTTCGCATGATGCGGTCCTCCTCAAATCTGCCTGATACGCTGGCACAGGGTTACAGAGCCGTGCCCGCACCGTCGAGGGCTGTTGTCTGGCACCGGCCTTGCTGGCATCAGGCCCACATGAAAGCCGCACCCGCAAGCTATCCCGCCTCGATCCGCCGCGCCGCGGCCGTTTCTGCCGCGCTGATCGCCGTCATCGTCGGCTATTTCTCACTGGTACCGCCCGGCGAGGCGCCCGCGCCGCAGATTTCGGACAAGATCCGGCATTTCGTGGCCTATGCGGCGCTGGCGGTTCCGGTCGCGGTCTGGTTCGGACCCGGGCGGCTTTTCGCCGCGATGGCCGCCACGGTGCTTTACGGCGCCGGGTTGGAGGGCGCGCAAGCGCTCGCGGGTACGGGGCGGGAAGGCTCGCTGGCGGATGCCGCCGCGAATGCGCTCGGCGCCGTCACCGGCGTGCTGAGCGTCTGGATGGGTGCGCGCCTGCTCCGGCGCTGATCACTCGGCAGCGACGGTCACTTCTTCGTCGAGCCGGTACACGTTGCGCAGGATCAGCGAGCAATGCTGCGCAACCGGTTTCAAGCTGGCCGGAACCTCTGACGGATTGCTCGCGGCAAATTCCGCGATGCGGCGCGCAATGCGCATCAGGTCCGGCGTATGAACGATCATCCGGGCCTGGTGTTCGACGCGCTGGGGATCGCGGTCAAATTCCGAGCCGCCGACACGCCAACCGCCGCTGCCACCTTCGTCGGTCGCAACGACCGGAAAGGTGCCGGGATTGGCCAGTGTGACGCCAAACTCGCCTGCCCGCCACTTGATGGCGCGCCGGTCGATGAACCATTGCTCCAGCATCATGTCGTCATCTTCGCCGGCGACGCGGTTCTGGTTGTGGAGTGCCTGCTCCGAGACCAGTTCATGCGCGTGGAACGGCCGGCCGAGTCCGCAATCGTACGTGATGCGCAGCGGTTCAGCGACATCCTTGACCCAATGCGGCACGACATGCTCGATCACGGCCCAGGTACCGACCGGCTTCACGAACACGCGCTGCGACTTGTGGAACAGGGCCTTGGCCATGGGGCGTCTCCTCTTGACGGCCAGAGCTTGCCACATTCAGGTTGGCGACGAGTGAAACCAATCGATGAAATTCAACCGGTTGTGGCCGCGGCATTGCCGCTGGGTCACGGCTTTCCGTGCGCGTAAAGTCCGCTATTCTTTGTGCATCCGCGATAACAAGCAAAGCCCGGAACGGGCGATGGGGAGCCAGACGCGCCATGAATTTCGATTTCTCAGAAGACCAGAAATACCTCGCCGGTGAAGCCCGGAAGTTCCTGTCGGCCCAGTGCCCGACATCGGAAGTCCGCAAGGTGCTGAACAATGACGGCGTCGCCTATCACGCCGACCTCTGGAAGAAGGTCGCCGAAATGGGCTGGCTGGGCGCCGCGATTCCGGAAGAGCATGGCGGGCTCGGCCTCGGCATGCTGGAGATGTGCGTGCTCGCCGAGGAGATGGGCCGCGCCATTGCGCCGGTGCCATTCGCCTCGACCGCCTATTATCTCACCGAAGCGCTGAAACTGGCTGGCAGCGACAAGCAGAAGGCCGCCATCCTGCCCCAGATCGCCGCGGGCGCCGTGATCGGGGCCTATGCGGCCTCCGAAGGCCCGGGCAATCCGGACGCCTCGAACGTGCGCACGACCTTTGACGGCAAGACACTCACCGGTACCAAGATCCCGGTGACCGACGGCGACATTGCCACCCACGCGGTGGTGCTGGCCAAGGAAGGCAAGGGCCTCGCGCTCGTGCTGGTCGACCTCTCCGCCAAGGGCGTCACCCGCAAGTCCGTCCAGACCATCGACCCCACCCGCAGCCATGCAGAGATCCAGTTCGATGCGACCCCGGCTGAGCGGCTCGGCGCCAAGGGTGAAGGCGAGAGCCTGAATGCCCAGCTGCTGGACCGCGTGGCCGTGCTGCTCGCCTTCGAACAGCTTGGCGGCGCGTCGGTCTGCCTCGAGATGGCGAATGACTATGCCAAGAACCGCTACGCCTTTGGCCGCCCGATCGGCGGCAACCAGGCGATCAAGCACAAGCTGGCCGACATCTACGTGAAGAACGAGATTGCGCGCTCGAACTGCTTCTATGGCGCCTGGGCGCTGCTGACTGATGCGTCGGAACTGCCGGAAGCGGCCGCGGCTGCGCGCGTCGCCGCGTCAGAGGCCTACTGGTTTGCGTCGAAGGAAAACATCCAGACGCATGGCGGCATGGGCTTCACCTGGGAAGTCGACTGCCACCTCTTCTATCGCCGGGCGAAGCTGCTGGCCGTGCAGGCCGGCTCGCCCAAGGTCTGGAAAGAGAAACTGGTGCGTGCCCTCGAGGCGAAGAATGCGGCCTGAGGCCAGCCCTCTCACAGGCCACCGGGCACAGACCGGACGGCGGGATCATACCCGCCGCCCGCTGCGTCAAGGCTTACTCGCCCTGCGGATAGGTGACCGGCGCCGGGGCTTCCCAGGTGACGGTGTCCGTCGGCTTCGAGCTTCCACCCGTGTAGACTTCCAGTTTGGCGGTCTTGTAGGTGATGTCGAAGTTCTCGATGACCTGCGACTTGTCGCCGGTATAGGTCGAGTAGTTGTTGAGAACGGCGTCCGTCAGCTTCCAGACCTGCTTGTCCGTGGAGCCGTCCGTCGTGATCGTGATCTCGACGACCGGAACGGCGGTGCCGCCCACGACATGCTTCAGGATCTTGGCGGACGAGGTGTCGAAGTCACGGGTGACGTAGATGCCACCGGCGTAAAGCTGAACCTTGGCCGGCTCGACCGGAAGGTACGTGACCGGATCATAAACCGGTTGCTGCGAGATGCTGAGCGTGGCGGCCGTTGCGGCAACCTTGTCGTTGCCGACCTTGATTTCGACTCCGGCATGCGCGAGCCCGGCAATCAGCATGGAAGCGGCGGAGGCGGCGGCAATGCGGCGGGTTTGCGCGAAGATATTCGACATGTGGCGTTGTCCCTTTGTGTTGCGCCGCGGGCGGGAGCACAGTGCTCTTCTCCCCAGCGCACGAGACACATACGACGCCCCAAATCCGGATGGAATAAGGCAACCGCTTGTCAGCAATCGTTCACGCCATAATATTTTTACCAAGATGTAACCGGGCTTGAAAAACCGGTTTCAACCCCCAGCCACTGAAAGCAACGGAGACCGACATGGACTTCAACGACACCCCTGCAGAAGCCGCCTTCCGGAAGGAAGCCTTCGACTTTCTCTCCAAGCACCTTGAGTTGAAGACCGGCGCACGTCCGCGGGCTGGCTCTGGCGACTCCGCCCTGGCACGCGCCAAGGCCTGGCAAAAGACCAAGGCCGAGAACAAGTTCGCCCAGATCACCTGGCCGAAGGAATGGGGTGGCCGCGGCGGCACCTCGATGGAAGCCGTCATCTGGGGCCAGGAAGAATCGAAGTTCGACGCGCCTACCGGCCCGTTCGCCATCGGCCTTGGCATGTGTATCCCGACGGTCATCGCGTTCGGCTCGGACGAGCACAAGAAGCGCTATGTCCAGAAAGCCCTCTTCGGCGAGGAAATCTGGTGCCAGCTCTTCTCCGAGCCGTCGGCCGGTTCGGACGTGGCAGGCCTCAAGACCAAAGCCGTCAAGGACGGCGATACCTGGGTGATCAACGGCCAAAAAGTCTGGACGTCCGGCGCCCACTATTCCGATTTCGGCATCCTGCTCGTGCGCACGAACCCCAAGGTTCCGAAGCACAAGGGTCTCACCATGTTCATCGTCAACATGAAGCAGCCCGGCGTTGAAGTCCGCCCGATTCACCAGGCCAGCGGCGGCCGCGAATTCAACGAGGTGTACTTCACCGATGTGCGTATTCCGGACACCGACCGTCTCGGCGCGGTGGGCGATGGCTGGAAGGTCGCGCTCGTCACCCTGATGAACGAGCGCCTCGCCGTTGGCGGCTCGCCCGGCCCGGACTGGGGCGAGATCATGTCCTATGCCAAGGATGCCGGCAGCATCACCGACCAGGCGTTCCGCGAGAAGCTGGCAGACTGGTATGTCGCAGCCCAGGGCTACAAGCTGACGAAGTTCCGCACACAGACGGCGCTTTCACGCGGCGAGACCCCCGGCCCTGAAAACTCGATCGGCAAGATCATCACGGCCAACCACCTGCAGGACATCTGCAACTCGGCAATCGAGATGCAGGACCATTACGGCATCATCACCGAAACCGACCGGATGCCGGCTGATGCGATCTTCCAGCAGAGCTTCATGTGGGCGCCCGGCCTCCGCATTGCGGGCGGCACGGACGAGATCCTGAAGAACATCATCGCCGAGCGCGTGCTCGGCCTGCCGCAGGATGTCCGCGTCGACAAGGACCTGGCATTTGACGAGATGAAAGCGGGCTGATCCGCGTTACAAAAATGAAGCCGGGCCCGCTCTGCCGGCCCGGTTTTTTTGTGAGCGGAGACGGCAGAGCTATTGAGCCGGGACCGCTTCGGCAGGTGGTTCCTCGGCGGGTTCAGCTTGCGAAGGCTGCGCCGTTTGTTCAGCGATGAAGGACGCAAGCTCGCTGACGCAGGCCCGGCCCGCATCGGTCAGGGCCTTGGCGCGGGCTGCGTTCGTGTCGTCGAGGCCTACCGCCGTGGTCGACACGCTGGTCTGCGCGACCACGGTGCGCGTACGCCCGGAGAGCAAGGTCGCGTCCAGCCGGCAGCGGGCCGAGTCTCCGTAAAGCGTGAATTCGCTGAGCCGCCAGGTCAGCTCGAACTGGGCCGGACCGGAGGAGTTCGAGGGTAAGGCCGCATTCGGGCCGGCGCCGCTCAGCGAATCGAGCAAGGCGCCCTGCATCATCTCGGTGGCGTTGTCCGTCCACTGAACACCGCGCACGATGCGCAGCGCGCCGGTTTCATCCTCGGCGGCGATCGACCGGCCGGAGAACAGGCGCGAGGCTTCAGGCTCGCGGATGGTCACGGTCGCGTTCAGCGTGTGCATCGGCTCCATCGGCCCGATACGGTAGAAGGCATCGGGCGCATCGGGCTGCTGCAGCACGCTGACACAACCGGCAAGGCTCGCAAAGGCGGCGGAAAGCAGGAGGGTCCGGATCATTTGCGCTTGTCCTCATAAGGCAGCGGCTCGCCAACGACGAAGCCCTGCGGATTGCGCTCGATCTCGCGCACAGCGCGGTCGAGCCGGTTGATCAGGACGCGGAGGTCCTGGCTGGCAGCATTGGTGTTTTCCATGGTCGTGGTCGCCGGGCCCTCCATGATGGCGGTTGCCGCCGCGACGGCCCGGCGGCTCTCGTCGAGCGTGCCCGTCGCGGACGCAGCGACCGTGCGCACATCGGCCACCAGCGTCTCGATACCGGCCCCGGCCTGCGTGCCGACACCCTGGAAATCCTTCGACGCGATCTCGAAGGCCGTGGCAGCGTCCGACATATCGGTCAGGGTCGCCGAGGCCTGGTTGACCAGGCCGTCATCGGCGGCCAGTTTCGAGGTCACGGTCTCGATATTCTTGATGGAGGCCGAAAGCGACGCGATGTTCTCATCCGTCAGTATGCGGTTGATGCCGTCGAACGTCATGTTGGCGCGGCCGAGCGCCTGCGCGCCGCCGGCCACGATCTGGTCGACCAGCGTGCGCTCCGACTTGATGACGGGCACCGGCTGGCCGGGCTTGCCTTCGAGCGGCTTCCCGGTACCGGCGCTGATCTGCACGAAGGTGATGCCGGTGATGCCGGCGAGCTGGATCGACGCCGTGGAATCTTCGCGGATCGGTGTTTCGCGCGAGACCCGGACATGCGTGCGCACCTTCGAGGGATCTGCCTTGTCGATCCGTACACTGGCGACCTCGCCGACCTTGACCCCGATATAGCGCACCGCCGCGCCTTCCTCGAGCGAGACCGGCCCTTCGAACACGATGTCATACGCCTTGAAATCGCGCTGGAACTCGGACTGTCCGAGCCAAAGCACGAAGCCTGCCACGAGCGCCGTCGCGATCAGGACGAGCGCGCCGATAAGTGCGTAGTTTGCCCGGGTTTCCATGTTGCCTCTAGGTCCTCTGTTCGTCGGGGGGAGCAGCGGCGCGCCCGCGCGGGCCGCTGAAATATTCCTGTATCCAGGGGTGATCGACCTGTCTCAGTTCCGGAATGGTGCCCATCGCCAGCACATGCTTTTCCCCCAGGACCACGATCCGGTCGCAGGTGGCGTGCAGGGTATCGACGTCATGGGTCACCAGGAACACTGTCAGGCCAAGCGCGCGCTGCAGGGCGCGCACCAGCGTATCGAAGCCTGCCGCCGTGATCGGATCAAGCCCGGCGGTGGGTTCGTCGAGAAACAGCAGTTCCGGATCGAGCGCCAGCGCACGGGCCAACGCGGCCCGCTTGCGCATGCCACCAGAGAGATCGGAGGGGTATTTGTCGCCGGCGCTTGCGGCGAGACCCGAAAGGCGGATTTTCATGTCCGCGAGGTCGTGGATCAGCGCAGGGCTGAGCTGCGTATGCTCCTTCATCGGGACCATGACATTCTCGCGCACCGTCAGGTTCGAGAAGAGGGCGCCGTCCTGGAACATGATGCCCCAGCGCCGCTCGGCAGCCGTGCGCGCGTCCGGTGCCAGCGTGTCGAGGCGCAGGCCGAATACTTCCACCACACCGCTTTCCGGTGGCTTCAGCCCGGTAATCGCGCGCAGCAGGACAGACTTGCCGCAGCCCGACGGGCCGATGACGCCGATGACTTCGCCTTTCGGAATATCGAGGTTCAGGTGTTCGAGGATTACGGAAGATCCGTACGCCACCTTCAGGTCCCGTATGCGGATGATCGGCTCGGCGGTCATATGCCGAGCTCCATGTAGAAGATCGCGAACAGCGCGTCGATGACGATAATCGCGAAGATCGCCTGCACCACGGACGTGGTCGTGCGGTGACCGAGCGACTGGACGCTGCCGCCCGTCATAAGGCCTTGCCGGCACGCGATCAGCGCCACCACCAGGCCGAACACCGGCGCCTTGGACATACCGATCCAGAACTGGTCGAGCGGCACGGAGGCCCGCATCCGCTCGATGAACAGGCCGGGATTGATGTCCAGCGACGTCCAGCCGACCATGATACCGCCGGCGATGCCCGCCAGCGTCGCAACGAAAGAGAGGATCGGGGTCATCACAACCATCGCGATGACGCGCGGCGCCACGATCACATCCATCGGCTTCAGGCCGAGCGTCTGCATCGCGTCGATTTCCTGGCGCATCTTCATCGTGCCGATCTGCGCCGTGAAGGAGGAATTGGTGCGGCCCGCCAGCACGATGCCGGTCAGCACCACGCCGAATTCGCGCAGCATCGAATAGCCGATCAGTTCGACGGTGAAGATTTCAAGGTCGAAGTCGCGCAGCGTGGTGGCGCCGATATAGGCGACCACCATGCCGACGAAGAAGGTCAGGAAGGCCACGATCGGCATGGCGTTCAGCCCGGCCTCCTCCATCACGGCGACGATCGAGGTCCAGCGCAGTTTCCAGGGCTGGACGATCAGGCGGGCGATGGTGAACATCGTCTCGCCCAGAAAGGCGAGCGTGGCCGTCACTTCGGTGAACACGGCGACCGTGCCGCGCCCGATGCGTTCCAGCATGTCGACAAAACCGTGCGGCCGGGGCGGGGGCGGCTCGCAGGGGTCGGCCACGGCATGTACCTGCTCGATCAGGCTGGCCGCCGAGGCATGGTCCCCGATGAGGCGCGGCGGATAGGCGTTCGATGCCCTCAGCAGGCGGTCGATCAGGAAAGCGCCGGCTGTGTCGAGCTTGCCCAGGGCGGAGACGTCAATCCCAGCGCCGTCCGGCAGGCGGGTCGTCCCGAAGGCGGCGTCCACGGTTTGCAACGTCGCCACGGTCCAATCCCCCGTGAGACGGAGGACCGTTTCTTCGCCGCTCTTTTCAAGCGCGAAACCGGGGGTGACAGGGGACTTCATATTGGTTGCGGGCCTGACCTCTGTAGCAAAACATGCTTAAGCACGCCGCACGCCAGTCCAACTCAATTCACCCCTCGGGATTAACTTATGCGCAATCGCGAGCTTGAAATCGCAAGAATTTCCTCTCCGCTGCGCACCGAGTTCGCAATTTCGCGCGGCGCCAAGACCGAGGCCCTGACGGTGCGGGTGCGCATCACCGAGGGCGGCGCAGCCGGGCGGGGCGAGTGTGTGCCCTATGCGCGCTATGGCGAGACAGTCGACACCGTTGTCGCCGCGATCGAGGGTCTGCGTCTCCAGATCGAAGGCGGGATGGACCGGGCGGGCCTGCAAGCCGCCCTGCCGGCCGGCGCCGCCCGCTGCGCGCTGGATTGTGCGTTATGGGACCTTGAAGCCAAGATAACCGACGTGCCGGTCTGGCAACGCGCCGGCCTGCCCGCCCCCAGACCCGTCGAAACGGCCATCACGCTCAGCCTCGCCGCGCCGGACGCGATGTCCGAGGCCGCACGGGCAGCCCCCGGCAAGCTGCTCAAAGTCAAGATCGGCGCCGACGATGACCTTGCCCGGATCAAGGCGGTCCACCTCGCCCGCCCCGACGCGCGGCTGATCCTCGATGCCAATGAAGGCCTCACCGCCGAGACCTTCCCGCCGCTCGCGAAGGCCGCCGCGAAACTGGGCGTGGTGCTGATCGAACAACCGTTTCCGTCCGGCAAGGACGAGGCGCTCATCCGCCGGCCGGGTCCGGTTGCGGCGTGTGCGGACGAAAGCGCGCACACAAGCGCCGATATCCAGACGCTGGCCCGCTTCTACGACGCCGTGAACGTCAAGCTCGACAAGACGGGCGGTTTCACCGAGGCGCTGGCGATGGTGCGCGCCGCGCGCCAGTCCGGCCTCGGAGTGATGGTCGGCTGCATGGTGGCGGGCTCGCTGTCGATGGCGCCCGCCGTGCTGCTCGCCGGGATCGCCGACGCCGCCGATGTGGATGGGCCGCTCTGGCTCGCCGAGGACATCGCCGATGGCCTCGTATTCACCGGCGGCGTGGTCAACCCGCCTGGTGCTGCGCTCTGGGGCTGAGCCGGCAGCGCGTCACGCGATCACGATCTCCACGCCGCCGATCCGCACCTGCGTTCCGGATACCGCCAGCCCGAGCGCCCTCGCCCGCGCGATGGCCGCACCCGGGTCGGGCAAGCTCACGTGGAACACGGCCAGTCGCTCCTCCGTACCCTGACGGAACTCCAGCGCTGCGTCCTTGAGCTGCAGCACATGCCCCTTTGGCTCCACGCCCAGCGCGGCGCCCCATCGGGCGGCGAGGCGGTCCGGCACGTCGCTGGTAATCACCGCGCCGGTGAGTTTGCCCGCCGACGCGCGCGCCTCCCAGCCCGGGCCGCCCCAGCGCCAGCTGGCCGCCGGGCGCGCCTCGTCAATCGAGACAATCGCCGCGCCGACATCGGCGGGGTGCAGGTGGCTCGCGGAAATGTCCGGCAGGTCGATGTTCCACACGCGGCGGATCTTGAGCGTGTCCACCCGCGCGCGGGCCCCTGCGAGATCATCCGTCTGGAAGATCGCCATGTATCCGCCGTCCCCGCCGCGCGCGAGGAAGCGCGCTGCCGGCGCCGTCAGCGACGTGGGCACGACGACTTCGAGGAACTGGTCGCCGATGGCGTACACCCGGTTGACGAGGCCAAACTCGGCCACGCCGGGATCCGGGAACGGCTCGCCCAGCCCGAGCACTCCGACCAGCGCATCGGCCACGTCCAGTTTTTCAGCCGCGATCACCAGCTGGCGCAGGCGAATGTCGCCCATGTTGTCCTCCCTGCTGCTGGCCCTCTTAGCGTGGCCATGCATTGGGTTGAAGCATACTCTATTCCCGAGGCGTTATGCTATCACGCGCCGATTGACGGATCGGCCCGCAACCGCCACCCCCCACGTATGCACACCCCCACCGCTCCTGGCTGCCCCGATGACGCGCACGCGCATGACCATGCCCACGGGCATGCGCATGACCCTTCGCACGACCATGCGCATGGGCATGCCGGGCACGCCCATGCCCACGACGCCGACATGACCAGCGCCGACTCCCGCCGCCGCGTCGTGCTGGCCGCGCTGCTGACCGGCGGGTTCATGTTCGCGGAAGTGATTGGCGGCATCGTGTCCGGCTCGCTGGCCCTGATGGCGGACGCGGCCCACATGCTGACCGACACAGGATCGCTG
This sequence comes from Hyphomonadaceae bacterium, assembly GCA_027485145.1. Taxonomy (GTDB): domain Bacteria; phylum Pseudomonadota; class Alphaproteobacteria; order Caulobacterales; family Hyphomonadaceae; genus Hyphomonas. Next base: position 22,435 of record JAIXRO010000197.1, read on the forward strand.
CTGCTGGCCTGGCTCGGCTACAAGCTGGCCGCCCGCCCCGCCGATCCGGAACGCAGCTTCGGCTTCGGGCGCATGAAGGTGCTCGCCGCCTTTACCAACGGGGTGCTGCTGATCCTGCTCGCCCTGTGGATTGTCTGGGAAGCCGTCAACCGGCTGCTGCTGCCCTCGCCGGTCCTTGGCGAGCTGATGCTCGGCGTCGCCGTGCTTGGCCTCGTCGTCAACGTCATCGCCTTCGCCATCCTGCATGGCGGCGGCCACAAGGACGACCTCAACCTGCGCGGCGCCCTCTGGCATGTGGCCGGAGACCTGCTCGGCTCGGTCGCCGCAATCCTCGCGGCCATCCTGATCCTCTGGCAGGGCTGGTACATCGCCGACCCGATGCTCTCGATCCTCGTCGCAGGCCTCGCCCTGTTCGGCGGCGTACGCATCGTCCGCGATGCCGGGCATATCCTCATCGAAGGCACGCCGGAGGGCCTCGAAGCGTCCCGCATCATTGCAGACCTGAAAGCCCACGTACCTGGCGTCGCCGATGTCAGCCATGTCCACGCCTGGGCACTGACCGAATCGCGCCCGCTGGTCACCCTCGACGTCACGCTGACCCCTGGCGCGAATGCCGAATCGGTGCGACGCGCCGTCAAGGAACGCCTCGCCCACACCTTCGGTGCCAGCCACGCGACAGTAGAAGTGATCGGTCAGGTTAGCCCCTCCGCCGCATAGCCGCATTGCGAAGCCCGCCGCAGCGCTTTAACCCTCGTCCCCAGCGCCCATATAGGGGCATCGAAGACGATGGAGGCCCGGATGGCCGAGACACGACATGCTGAAATCCTGATCATCGGCTCCGGCCCTGCGGGCTGGACCGCCGCCGTCTATGCCGCGCGCAGCTTGCGCGAAACGCTCGTCGTGACTGGCATGCAGCCGGGCGGCCAGCTGACCATCACGACCGATGTCGAGAACTGGCCGGGCGAGGCGCATATCCTCGGGCCGGACCTGATGGTGCGCATGCAGGAGCATGCCGAGAAGATGGGCGCGAAAGTCGCGAACGACCACATCCTCAGCGTCGACTTCGAAAGCCGCCCCTTCAAGGCCGTCGGCGAGACCGGCACGACATATACCGCCGACGCAGTGATCATCTCCACCGGCGCGCAGGCCAAGTGGCTGGACCTTCCCAGCGAGCAGAAGTTCAAGGGCTTCGGCGTCTCCGCCTGCGCCACCTGCGATGGCTTCTTCTACCGGGGCCGCGAAGTCATGGTCGTCGGCGGCGGCAACACGGCCGTCGAAGAGGCGCTGTTCCTGACGAACTTCGCCTCCAAGGTCACCGTCGTCCACCGCCGCGATCATTTCCGCGCCGAAAAGATCCTGCAGGACCGCCTGTTCAAGAATCCGAAAGTCGAAGTGATCTGGGATTCGGCACTGGAAGACGTGCTCGGCGACGAGCAGCCCCTCGGCGTCACGGCCGCGCGCATCCGGAACATCAAGACGGGCGCCGTGCGCGACATCCCCGTCCACGGCATTTTCATCGCCATCGGCCATGCGCCGTCCACGGAGCTTTTCGTCGGCAAGCTGCCGATGCGCCCGAACGGCTACCTGATCACCGAACCCGGCTCGACCCGCACGTCCATCCCCGGCGTCTATGCCGCGGGCGACGTCACCGACGAGACCTACCGCCAGGCGGTCACCGCCGCCGGCATGGGCTGCATGGCCGCGCTGGAAGCCGAACGCTGGCTGTCCGAGGAAGCAGCGCATCGCGAGACGGTTGCGGCGGAGTAACCCCACAAACTGCATCCAGATTCTTAAAGGTCGGACAAGCGAAGCGCCTGCCCGCCGAATTTTTTTGTGGTAGCAGCAAGAGTTGCGTCTTCGGTTACTAGTGTAAGCTGACGTTGCAGCGCTGTCAGACCAATCAAAGTGTCACGAATTCGATTTGAAGTATCTGAGTGTTTCTTTCTCGCTTCTCCGTCTGCGTTTGTGAGTTCCTCCAGAAACGGTTGATACAGTTTTGAATCACCCCAACTGCTTTGGTCCCAACGGGACTCGTCCCAAACAGCATGGGTGGTCGTCTCAAACTCTGCGATGATTTCCTGAAAGATCGAATGCAGCGCCAATCGCCGAGCATGATCTAGCGTTCGACCTAGTTCATCGAATTGAACATGCGTTGCAAAGAGGGTGTGATTGGACAATTGCGATTTAGATGTCGGGTCGTCCGCCAATCGATTGAAGATCACGGTGTCCAACAGCAATTCCATCCGACCGCCCTACAGCATCCCCAGCGCCGCCGCTTCGACGTCGCGCGGCTTGCCCGTCGCCACGACCTCCAGCAATACACCCGCCCGGCCCTGCATCACGCGGTCAAGCTCCGTAGCCGGATCAATCGCCAGCGCCGCCTGCAGCTCGGTTTCGATCTCGGCGTGATACTTCTTCGCGTCCAGCGCCGCGAGCGCCCGCGCCCATTGCCAGCGCAGGCTCGCATCCTCCGGCGCAAGGCGAACCGCCTCCGCGTAGTATTTCCGCGCGGTCTTGAGGCTCGCGCCCATTATGGCGGCACCGACAGAACCGCCGCGCCGGTGCACCTCGACATGCCAGACCGCCAGGAAGCCGAGCGCATAATGATTGGCCGGGTCGTCCGCGAGCACGCCTTCGGCCAGCGCCTTCGCCTTCGGCCCATTGCCGGAATCGCGCGCCTCCATGAGGTCCATCGGCCGCGTCAGGAGCGACAGCGCGATCGCCTTCTGCAGCCGCCCTTCGCCGTGGCGCACGTCCAGCTTCAGGGCCGCCTCGGCCTCGTCCAGCGCCTTCTTCAGCACGGCCGTGTCCGGCTCGCGCCCCGCGCACATCGCTTTCGCGAGGATCGACCGGGCCCGCAGGGCATGCGCATCTGCGGTCAGTTCGGCTGCCGCCTCGCGCAGCGCAAGGTCATACTGGCCCGCCCGGAACGCCGCATTCGCGCCCGCGATATCCGCGAGAGCGAAAGGCGCCCCTGAGACAAGAAGCGCCGCCAGAATCAGGCTGCGTCGGATCATCCACCCTGATAGTACACCAATCAGGCTGCCCCGGCGAGCGGCGGCTTCTACCCAGCCCTGACAGGATATGCATGACGGACAGTTTCGAGGCAGATGTGGTCGTCATTGGCGCCGGCGTGATCGGCCTCGCCTCGGCCCGGGCGCTCGCCCGCGCGGGGCGGGAGGTCATCGTGCTGGAGGCCGAGGACCAGATCGCGATGCACACGTCCTCGCGCAATTCCGAAGTCATCCATGCCGGGCTCTACTATGCCAGGGGCAGCCTGAAGGCGCGTCACTGCGTCAATGGCCGCCGGATGCTCTACGCCTATCTCGATGCGCACGGTGTCACCGTGAAGCGCTGCGGCAAGTTTGTGGTGGCGGTGGGCGCCGCCGAGGCCGCGGCACCCTCCGCGATCCTCGCCCGCGCTGAAGCCAATGGCGTGGAACAGCTGAGCCTCATCGACGGCCCCGCCGTACGAAAGATCGAGCCCGCCCTCAGCGCGCAGGTCACCGGCGCGATCGTCTCGCCCGTCTCCGGCATCTTTGACAGCCATGCCTATTTCCTCGCCCTGCAGGGCGAGCTGGAAGACGCAGGCGGCTCCATCGCGTTCGGTACGCCGCTACTGTCCGGCGCGGTCGAGACCGGCCATGTCCGGCTGGAGACCGGCGGCGCCTCGCCCGCCACCATCCGCGCCCGCACCGTCATCAACGCGGCCGGCCACCATGCCATAAGCGCCGCTTCCCTGATCGAAGGCCCGCACACCACCGGCCTGCCCGCGCCGCATTATGTGAAGGGCAGCTATTTCACCATCCAGGGCCACACGCCCTTCAGCCGCCTGATCTACCCGATGCCGACCACCTCCAGCCTCGGCCTCCACCTGACGATTGACCTGGCGGGCCGCGGCAAGGTCGGCCCGGACGCCGAATGGCTCCCCGAGACGGCAGCCCCCCCGTTCGACTACCGGGTAGATCCCGCCCGGGCGAAACTGTTCCATGCCGAAGTCACCCGCTACTGGCCGGGCCTCACCGTCGAGCGCCTGAGCCCCGACTATGCCGGCGTGCGCCCGAAGCTGGTTGCCCCCGGTGCCCCATCCGGTGATTTCCGCATCGAGGGGGCCGAGACGCATGGCAGCCCGGGCCTGATCAACCTCCTCGGCATCGAAAGCCCGGGGCTGACCTCCTCGCTCTCCATCGCCGACCACGTGGCGGAACTCGCCGCCGCCTGAACTCAGCCCGCCGGAAACCGCGACGCGAAAGGTTCAGGCGCGAGGCGCGCCGCGTTCGCGACAAGGCTGATCGTATGATAGGTCCCGCACAGCGCAATGATCTCCAGCTGCTGCGCCTTTGACCAATCCTCCGTGAACGCATCAAGTTCGTCATCGGCCAGCATCCCGCGATGGCAGAAGCCATCGACCGCCGAAATCAGCCGCGCCTCGCGTTCGCTCCAGACCGGCGCATGGGCGACCGGCCGCTGCGTCGCCGCCACCTGTTCCGGAGTGAGCTTCGCCGCGCGCGCAAAAATCGCGACATGAACGCCCCATTCGTATTCGCAGCCATAATGGGCGGTGACCCGCAGGATCACGATCTCGCGGTCACGCAGGGCCAGCGGGCTTTCCTTGTCGAGCAGGTTGGGCACGCCGCGCGACAGGAACCGCTTCGAATTGGCGAAGGTCCGGAACAGGCTGAGCAGGTAGCCGTCCTGGCGTGGATAACGGGCCAGCAGCGTTTCAATGTCCGGTTCGAACGGAGGCTCGATTGGCGCAAGTCGGTTGGTCATGGGTCACTCTTATGCTATCGAAAACGTAGCACTCATATGCTACGATTTTAGTAGCGTCAATCGGAGCGACGAATGAGCCCATCCGCAAGACCCGTCCGCGGCTCCACAACCGGCCGGCCCATCATGGTCCTGCTGGACCTGATCGGCCAGCGCTGGACCCTGCGTATCCTCTGGGAACTGCAGCCCGGCCCGGAAACCTTCCGCAGCCTGCAGGCGCGCTGCGGTGACATTTCGCCGACCGTGCTCAACACCCGCCTGAAGGCGTTGCGGGAGGCAGGCCTCGTAGATGCCGGCGACGAGGGTTACCGGCTGACCGAGGACGGGCGATCGCTGGGCCAGCACCTTCTGGCCTTGGATGCCTGGGCAAGGGAGTGGGCGGACCACCGCCCGGCGCCGTCCACCTAGGCCGCTTGCACGCCCCGGTGCCAATGTGTATCAGGCGCCTTCGCTGACGCAGCGAACGGTTCGGTAGCTCAGCTGGTTAGAGCGCGCGACTCATAATCGCGAGGTCGAGAGTTCAAGTCTCTCCCGAACCACCATAAATTGTTAGCAGACTTCCGCCACTTTGCAGGATCGGGGAGAAAGCTCATGCTGACGACGGACCTTTCAACCTGGCGGAAGGCATGGCGCACGGTGTTCGCGCTGGGCGGTCTCGGGCTGCTGCCCGGCCTCGCAGCGGCCCAGGAGGCCGCGCCCACCGAGCCGGAGCCGCCGAAGATCGCCCTCGTCCTCTCCGGCGGCGGGGCCCTCGGCCTCGCGCATGTCGGCGCGATCCAGGAACTCGAACGCCTCGGCATCCGGCCGGACATGGTCATCGGCACGTCGATGGGCGCCGTGATCGGCGGGCTCTACGCTTCGGGCCTGACCGGCGCGGAACTGGAATCGGTCGTCGGATCGGTCAACTGGGCGGGCGTCTTCTCGCCAGCGCCGGACCGCGACAAGCTGACATTCCGCCAGAAACAGCAGCAGGCGGACTTTCCGGGTACGGCCAGTCTTGGCGTCTCGGCGGCCGGCATCCTGCTGCCCACCGGCGCGGTTTCCGACCAGACGCTGATGAAGGAACTCCGCCGCTTCACGCCCGCGCGCACCCGCCTTGATGATTTCGACGATCTCGCGATTCCCTTCCGCGCAGTGGCAACCGATATCGGTACGGGTGACGCCGTCGTCCTGTCTTCGGGCGAATTGCCGATGGCGATGCGCGCCTCGATCTCCCTGCCCGGCGTGTTTCCCGCGGTCCGCATGGACGGCAAGCTGCTGGTTGATGGCGGCCTCGCTGCGAACATTCCCATCAGCGTGGCACGCGAGATGGGCGCCGATATCGTGATCGCGGTCTGGACGCCGAATGACCTCCTGCCGGATACCGAGATCGGCTCGGTCGTCGATGTCCTGTCCCAGACCGTCAGCCTGCTGATCCTCGCCAACGAGCGCGCCGAAATCGCAACGCTGTCGGAAAAGGATTTTCTCATCCAGGTCGATACCGGCGACATTGGCCCGACCGCGTTCGCCCGCAGCGCCGAGTTGATCGAGACCGGCCGCGCGGCGCTGAGCGCGCAGGCGCCCGGTCTTGCTGAACTCGCCGCGGCGCGCCCGCCCATCGCCTATGCCGGCACCGAGGTCGCACCCCCGCCCGTGATCAGCTTCGTCCGTATCGAGAATTCCTCCCGCCTCGACCAGTCCCTGCTCGAAGGCAAGGTGGTCGACCTTGCCGGCAAGCCAGCCGACGCGGCGATGATCGACGAGGCGCTCGACCGGATCTACGCCCTTGGCCCGTTCGAAAGCGTTGATTACGTCTATGCCGAGCAGGATGGCCAGACCGGCCTTGTCATCCGCGCCGAAGACCGCGTGCCGGACGCGGGCCGCGTGCGCCTCGGCCTGATCGTCGAGAATGATTTCAACACCGAATCCGACGCGGCGGTATCCGTCGACTTTCGCAGCGCGTCACTCGACGCCTTCGGCTCGGAAATCCAGGCGCGCGCCACCATCGGCGATTTCAACGAGATCGCCGCCGAATACTTCCGCGTGCTGGACCCCAGCCAGAACTGGTTTGCGGCCCTGCGCGGCGAAATCCAGAACCGCCCGGTCAACCTGTTTTCGGACAGCGGATTCAAGACCGCCGGTTTTGATGTCACCTTCGGACTGGCCGCCCTCGATGGCGGCTACCAGTTCGGCAATGTCGGCGAAGTCCGCCTCGGCGCCGAGTTCGGCACCGGCCGCGCGAAGCTCAACGAGGGCGCCGCGCCCTTCTCCGAGATCGATGTCGATATCGGGCGCATCGTCGCGTCCGGTGCGTATGACACGCTCGATGATCCGTTCTTCCCCCGCGACGGCGTGCGCGCCAATGCGCGCTGGGTCAAAGGGTTCACCGCGCTTGGTGACAATGCGGATTTCCAGACGATCGGCGCCTCGGTGCTGACCGCGACAAGCCACGGACCCGACACGCTGATCGGCGCCCTCGCTGCCGGCCAGCGCATCGACGGCACCGCGCCCATCGATGCGCTTTACCGCGTCGGCGGCCTGTTCAGCCTGTCGGGCTATCGCAAGGAGGAGCTCGCCGGCGAGAATTTCTTCACTGCGCAGGCCATCTACCGCCGCCAGCTCGGCCGCGACACGCAACAGATCTTCGGCGTGCCCCTGTTCGTGGGCGGATCACTTGAGCTTGGCGATGTCTGGCAGGGCGACACGTCGCTCAATGCCGGTGACCTGCGCTTCGGCGGCAGCGTCTATGTTGCTTCCGACACGGCCTTCGGCCCCATCTACCTCGCCTTCGGACGCTCCGAGGGCGGACGGCAGTCGGCCTACCTGCTCATTGGACGGACGTTCTAGCTCAGGCTCCCGAGACCCGCCGCGGCGGACCGCTCGAGATCAGGATGTCGGCGAGCGTTGCGACCAGTGCGCGCGGCCGGATCGGTTTTTCGATCAGCCCCGAGAAGCCCGCCCGCTCGCACGCCGTACGCCGTTCGGGACTGGCATCAGCGGTGACCGCAACGACCGGCGTCAGCGCGTTGAGGCCGAGCCCCGCCCGCACAGATTTCAGCACGGCGTCGCCGCCGCCATTCGGCATGTGGATGTCGGTCAGGATGACCTGATAGCGCCGCTGCCCGGCCCGCAGGATCGCGGCGTCGGCATCCACCACTGTCTCGACCCGCCAGCCGGCGGCAATCAGCGCCTCCCGGATCACGAGCGCGCTTGCCTCGTGATCTTCCGCCAGCAGCACTTCGCCCAGATCGAAGCGCGCGGCTGTCTGCTCCGCCCTGTTTTCGACGGCGAGCCTCGGGCCGGCTTTCAGGACCGGCACGGCGACCGTGAAGATACAGCCGCCACCCGGATTGTCCGTGAGGATGATTTCGCCGCCAAGCCGCCGCGTCAGGCTGCGCGCAATGGCGAGTCCGAGGCCGGTACCGGAAAACGCATCGGCGCTGTCGGATTGCTCGAACGCCTCGAACAGGCGCGACTTGTCTGCTTCGGATATGCCGCGCCCTGTATCGGCAACGCGCATCGTCAGCATCAGACCGTCCGGGGACGGAGCTGTGGCCAGCGTGACCGTCACCTGCCCGCGGTCGGTGAACTTGATCGCGTTGCTGACGAGATTGAACAGGATCTGGCGCAGGCGCGCGGGGTCCGATTCGATCCGGGGCTGCGCGCCGGTCGCCACACCGATCCGCAGGCTGACACGCTTCTCGTCAAACTGCGGCATCCACAGATCGCGCGTCTCGAGGGCAAACTGGCGCAGCTCGAATGGCTGGTTGGTGATCGCCAGCTTGCCCGCGTCGATCCGCGAGAGATCCAGCAGGTCGGTCAGCAGGCGGTCGAGATGCTGGGCGCTCTCGGCGATGGTGCGGGCGAGGCGCTTGGGCTCGCCCGCGGGCAACTGGCCTTCGAGCAGGTCTGCCACGCCGAGAATACCGGTCAGCGGCGTGCGGATTTCGTGGCCGATGAAAGCCAGCGTGCGGGCGCGCGATTCCGACAGCCGGGTCATTTGACCCTTCAGGTCGTCGAATTTCTTCTGGGCCGTCTGCTGGAACCGGGCGCGGGCCGCATTCTCCTCGGCCACAGTCTTCAGCAGCATCGTGGGGGAGACGATCCCGGCATAGACGCCGCCGGACAGCACGATCACGCCGTCGGTCAGGGCGGAGGTGCCATGCTCCGCAGCCATCTTCGCGATCAGGGCGGCCGTTGTGTGCTCTTCGGCGATGACGGGCCGGCTGCCGACCAGGTGCGTCACCGAGCGCGGCGCATACACGTCCCGCCCGTTTGCCCCGGCCAGCGCCTCAGCCAGCCTCAGCCGCGTGACGAGGCCGTAGCTGGCCGCTTCGCCGCCCGCCAGCTGGACGGGAACGGCAAACAGCGCTGGATCAGACAGGAACAGCGAGAATGCGGCTGCCGCGGTTGTGGCCGGCGTGACGAGGGCCACAGGCAGCGCGATATCCTTCAGGCGAAGTGGCATGGATGAAGGGTCCGGCATCCGGGTTAGGGTTAACGCCGGACCATCCCCCAGAAACCTTACCGAGAGGCAAACATCCGCCCGCCTCCCTTGCGGCGAGGCTAGACCACTTCGTTGCGGTGGCTGACGATCTTGCCGACCAGCCCATAGGCGACGGCTTCCTCGGCGCTCATCCAGAAGTCACGGTCCGTGTCCTTCTTGATCTGCTCCAGCGTCTTGCCGGTGGCCTCGGCGAAGATCTTGTTGAGGCGTTCGCGCATCTTGATGATCTCGCGGGCCTGGATCTCCACATCGGTGGCCTGGCCGCCGACGCCGCCGCGCGGTTCGTGCAGCAGGTAGCGGGTATTGGCGAGCGAGAAACGGTTCTCTTTCTTGGCCGCCGAGTAGATCAGCGCGCCGGCGGAGGCGACCCAGCCCGTGCCCAGGATTTTCACGGGCGCCGAGACGAACTTGATCATGTCATGGATCATGTCGCCGCTCTCGACATGGCCGCCGGGCGAGGAAATGACCAGCAGGATCGGGTCATTGCTTTCGGCCGACAGGGCGAGCAGCCGCTCGCAGACAGCGCGGGCGGTCTTGAAGTCGATTCCGCCCGTCAGCAGGATCGTCCGCGACTTGAACAGCGCGTTCTCGATCAGCGTGGTCGGCGCCGGGGCCGGGGTCTTTTCGTCTTTATCGTCGAGGCGGGTCATTCAGGCTCCGGGTGCAGGAATCTTGTGAAATCAGAGCCCCATAGGTGCGGTGCCGCAGGCACGGGGTCAAGGCGCCAGCCTCACTATTCCCCAGCC
>JAIXRO010000198.1 GCA_027485145.1 Hyphomonadaceae bacterium
GGCGCGCTCGCCCGCAACAACAAGGTCAAGCTCCTCGTCCACGTCGCCGCCCATCAGGGCGAGCCGGGGCGCGGCTACCAGCTGATCGGCGCCTACCGCAAATGCGTCACCAACGCGCTCGCCGCCGTCGATCAGTACAATACCGAGTTCCCGGCCAAGATGAGCGCCAAGTCCGTGCTCCGCTCGGTCCTGATCCCCCTGTTCGGCGCCCGCTCACCCGGCGAATCCCCGCATGAGCGCGTCCAGGGCCTGATCCATGCCGCCCATCAGTACATGCTCCATTCGGCCGAGACGAAGATCGAGCGGGTTGCGTTCCTTGCGTGGACCCAGGTGGATCTTGAACTCTGCCAGGCCGCCCTCCACCGCCTCGGCCTGAAGCCCGCCGGCGCCCCCAGAGGCCCCGGCAAGGCCTGACGGCGACGGGAAATTCTCTCCACAGGCGAGCGCTAGTTGTGCAATTCGCCGCTGCGACCAAGTGCACATCTTGCGGCATTAAGCAATTTTAAGCACTATATGTGGTAGATACACGACAACAAAGACGCCAGTAACGACGCCCAATCGAAGGAGTTCCCCATGGCTGACGGCAACGCAAACATTCCCGGCCTGCTCACCCCGAGCCATGCCTACAAGCCGTTCCGTTATCCGTGGGCGTACGAATTCTGGAAGAAGCAGCAGCAGGTCCACTGGATGCCGGAGGAAGTGCCCCTCGGCGAGGATTGCAAGGACTGGGCGGTCAAACTGTCCGACGCCGAGCGCAACCTCCTCACACAGATCTTCCGCTTCTTCACGCAGTCGGACGTCGAAGTCGGCGCCAACTACATGACGAACTACATGCCGCTCTTCAAACCCGTCGAAGTGTCGATGATGCTGTCGTCCTTCTCCAACATGGAGACGATCCACGTCGCGGCCTACGCGCTGCTGCTCGAGACGATCGGCATGCCGGATACGGAATTCTCCGCCTTCATGGAATACAAGGAGATGTCGGCCAAGCACGACTACCTTGGCCAGTTCGGCGTCGGGACAAACGAAGACATCGCCATCTCGATGGCCGTGTTTGGTGCGTTCACGGAAGGCCTGCAGCTGTTCGCCTCCTTCGCGATGCTGATGAACTTCCCGCGCTTCAACAAGATGAAGGGCATGGGCCAGATCGTCACCTGGTCGATCCGCGACGAGTCGCTGCACTGCGAAGGCATGATCAAGCTGTTCCATGCCTTCTGCGCGGAAACCGGCGTGATGACGGACGAACTGCGCGAGAAGATCCGCGAGTGCTGCCGCACCGTGATCGCGCTTGAGGACAAGTTCATCGACCTCGCCTTCGAGATGGGCCCGGTCGAGGGCATGACGCCCGCCGACATCAAGAACTACATCCGCTACATCGCCGACTGGCGCCTCGGCCAGCTGAAGCTCGAGCCGATCTACGGCATCACCAAGCACCCGCTGCCCTGGCTGTCGGAAATCCTCAACGGCGTCGAGCACGCCAACTTCTTCGAGCAGCGCGCCACGGAATACTCCAAGGGCGCCACCAAGGGCGACTGGCACGGCGAAGACGGCGTCTGGGGCCGCTTCGACGAACGCCGCAAGAAAGCCGCCGAAAGCGTACCGGCGGAGTAAGTCCGCCGATACACGAGCCGCGGGTTCATCACGGCGTCAGAACGATGCTCGAAGCGTGATGCCGTACGTGCGCGGATCACCCGGCTGGCCGACATAGAGCCCCGAATTGCCCGGCTGCGCGGCGAGGAGTTCGAAATACTCTTCGTCGAGCAGGTTCTTGCTCCACAGGAATACATCCCAGCCATTGTCGCTGCGGAAGCCGATCCGGCCGTTGAGCAGCGCGTAGCCGTCCACAGTCAGGAAATCCGACTCGGTCGGGCTTGAGGAAAAATCGGACCGGTAGAAGCCATCCAGCGCCGTGAAATATTCGCCGCTGCGCCCGAGAAACTGGCCCGCGCGGTTATACTCGCCGCCCAGAGAGCCCGACCATTCCGAGATGCCCGGCAGCCGCGTGCCGGAAATGTCGACAGCCTGCGGACCACCGGTGTCTTCCAGCGCGGGCGGTGCATCCGGGAACGAGATGTATTTTCCGTCCGTGTACGCGAGCGCCGTGTAGAGGCTGAAATTCTCCGTCAGCTGAGCACGTCCGTCAAACTCCACGCCGCGCACCCGCACGGTCTCGGCATTGGCCAGGTATCCGCGCAATACCCCGATCTGGGCATTCACCACGCCGACCTGATAGTCCTCGATCTCCGTTTCATAGGCGGTGAGATTCGCGGTGACATTGTCGAACGGCTCCGTCTTTATCCCGAACTCGATATGCCGCACATCCTCAGGCTCGACGGTCGCAAGCTCCAGCGCCGGGTTGCCAGCCGCATCATTGGGAATGCCGCCAAGGTTCAGGCCGATCGGCTTGAAGGACGTGGCATAGGTCGCATACGCATTGACCCGGTCATTGACCTCATAGGCCGCCGTGATCTGCCCCGAAATGTTCGTGTCATCCGCCGAGGCTTCATAGCTGAGCGGCGCGAGGATCGAGCGCTGCAGCGCAATCAGCGCCGGATTGGTCGTCTGCAATCCGCCAAACACCTGCGCGTCATAATCCACGCTCTTCTCGTCATAGTTCAGGCGCAGGCCCGGCAGCAGCCGCAGCTTGTCGCTGACCTGCCATTCCAGCTGCCCGAACAGGGCAGCGCTGGTATTGTCCGACTGAATGTCCGAGGTCTGACCATATCCAGTGAGCAGTCCCGGCGTCAGCGCAGCCGCGCTCGGCGCCAGCAGCCAGCGGGCAGCAGCCGATCCCTGAACCTGGTTGCCGGTCGAGTTGATCTCCTGCGAAAACGCAAAGGCGCCCACGACGAATCCCAGCCGGTCGTTCAGGTCACCGGCATAGCGCAGCTCCTGCGTCCACTGTGTCTGCTCCGAGGGGTTGGCCGAAACGGTCGTGATCGGCAGGCCGAGAAAATCCCGGTCATTCGACGGGCCCCAGTTCCACAGGCGCCAGGCCGTGATCGAAGTCAGCGTCCCCGGCCCGACATCCCAGTTCGCGGTCAGCGAGACGCCGCCCATGTCCTGGTGCGACTGGTGGAAGGTGTCGGCATCCGTCAGCCGGTCAAACGCGTTGAAGCTCGGCGGCGCATAGTTGAAGAAGGCGGCGAGCGCCGGATATTCCCGGTTATCCGCGCGCAGCGTGGGCGCGACGCCCGCCGGCACAAGCGCATATCCGTTTGGCCGCTGGCGCGTCGTATCGGCGGCGAGGATCACCTCCAGCGTGTCCGACACGTCAAACAGCAATTGCCCGCGCAGGCCGAAATTGTTGAGGTCGTTGATGTCGTTCTGCTCGGTGACGTTATAGAGCGTGCCGTCGCGCTGCGTCCCGGAGAAGGACAATCGCCCGGCAATCTTGTCCGTCAGCGGGCCGGTGATCGAGCCTTTCGCCTGGATGAAGCCCAGGTTGCCGTAGGTCAGCTCCACTTCTGTCTCCGGCGTGAAGCTCGGCCGTTTCGTGGTGATGTTGATCGCGCCGGCCGTGGTGTTCTTGCCGAACAGCGTGCCTTGCGGACCGCGCAGCACTTCGATCTGCGACACATCAATGAAGTCCAGCGTCGTCGCGGCGGGGCGCGCATAGAACACGCCGTCCACGTAAAGGCCGACGCCCGCGTCCAGGCCATCATTCGTCAGGCCAAACGGCGCGCCCAGTCCCCGGATGTTGATCGAAGTATTGCGCGGATTGGTCGAGTAGAATTGCAGGGTCGGCACGATCTCGCGCAGACGCCCGACGTTCAGCGCCCCAGTCTCGGCGATGAAGTCCTCAGTGAGCACGGAAACCGGGATCGGCACGTCCTGCAGGTCTTCCGTCACGCGCCGGGCCGTCACGGTGATCGTCTCACCGCGCACTTCGGGCACAACCGGCGGTGCCTCCGCCTCCGTCTGGGCCGCCGCCATGGGCGCCATCACACCGAGAGCGAACGCAAAGGCAAAGAATCGTCTTGGCAACATCATCAGCTCCGTCAAACTTGAGCCTTAATGTTGATCAAATTAGTCGTGTTTAGGAAGACAGATTTTTCTAACTTCCATTTTAGCTACGCTTAAACAAGCTGAACTGCCTTGAATTCGCGAATTTTTACCTGACTGAACTGATCAGCTTGTAATCGTCTTTCCGCCTTGTTAGGCGACGTAGATGAGATGGCAGCATGATTTCACGTAAGTCGAAATACGCCCTGCGGGCCCTGCTGGCGCTCGCGCAGGCGCCTGACAACACGCCCCTGCTGATCGGCGACATCGCCGAACGCGAAGCCATTCCGCGCCTCTTCCTGGAGCAGATCCTGCTCGACCTGAAGCGCAATGGCCTGGTGGTCAGCCGCCGTGGCAAGTCGGGCGGCTATCTTCTCCTGCGGCGAGCGGAGACGATCACCTTCGGCGAAGTCCTGCGCCTGATTGACGGCCCGTTGGCGCCCCTGCCCTGCCTGTCGAAAATGGCCTATCGCCGATGCGCCGACTGCACGAGCGAGCAGGCCTGCCTGATCCGGAAAGTGTTCGCCGAGGTCGCCGAATCGACCCGCGCCATCCTCGACACCGCCACCCTCGCCGACGCCCTCGCAGGCCGCGCGCCGCTGACCGGCGCCGATCTCGCCTGAGATTCCGCAAAAGGCCGGGCGCCCCCCCTCCCCGGCCGGCGCTCCGGTAAAGGCCGGTTTAACCGAAGCTGCCGACTTCGCCCGAACCGGCGAACGTGATCTTGGAGGAAGCGGGGTAAACTGCTCGGATCGATGACCTGACAAGGCCCCGGTCCATGCAAACGTCCTATCCAAAACTGGCTGCCGGAATTGTCGTGGCGGCCGTGCTGCTCGCGCTGCTCGGCGGTCTTGGCTTCATGATCCTGATGTCCGGCATGGGCCCGGTGACGCCCGGCTCGGTCTGGCGGACTGTGGCGCAAGCCTTGACGGGCCTCACCTATGTCGGCGCGGCCGTCGCGGCCGTTGCTTGCGGCGCGTGCATCGCGGCGGGCAACAACCGGCTCGCCGTGAAAGCCTTCGCGGCTCCCTTCATCGCCGTGCTTCTGCTCTATCCGGTGCAGTTGCTCCTCGCCTACCAACACGAGCAGCATCTTCGCGCGCTTGCCGCGCCGCCAGCCGGTAGCACGCCCGCGAAGACAACGCCCCAGGCTGCGTCCGTCCCTGAAGCTGGCGACCCCGTCGTGATCGGCGGGTGGGATTCGCCAACCCCCGGTATCGGTGACTGGCTGTCCAACTGGCGGGAAGCGCCGTTGCCGGGTGCAATTGATCTTTACCAGGGTTTCGTCGAGCTCACGCTCGAAGGTGGCTACACCGAAACCGGCTTCGCGCCGTTCAACGAGCCAGACGATCCGGCCAACGGCGACTACCGAATGAACTTTGCGGCGCCGCTCCTCGAAGACCCCGATTTGCCGGTGAGGTACAGCTTCAGCTGGGCGCACACCGCTGAACTGCGCGACGCACCGGAAGGCGCGCGGATCGGGATCGCCCTGTTCTCGAGCACCGAAAGCGATCCTGACCAGCCGGTTGGCGGCATAAGGATGCGCCTTCTGCTTCCCGCTCAGTTGAAGATTTTGACATTCGACATCCTTCGCAATCATGACGAAGAGGCATGGGTTCCCGTCCCGGTCTTCGATGTGTCCGCCGATGGACAGTGGTTGCGGCTGACCAGCGAAGCTTCTCCTCCGATCTGGCTCAACCATACCGCCATTGGCGGACCGGACGGCACCTACAAGGTCGATGTCCTGGGCGCAGCCGCCATAGCGGCCCGCGCCTTCGAAGTCGTTCCCCTTGACGCGCGTACGGCGATCATGGCCGAGCCCGGCAGCGACGGCGCCGTCGTGTCCGTGTTCGAACGGGACAAGGCGCGCAGGGGCTTCCTCGAACCGCTTGGCCATCAGTCGGGTGATTGGATGCGGGTTGCGCATGTGACGCTGACTGGCTCGGCTGCGAGCCATCGCTGCTTCAATCCGGGCGTCGACGACTATACTGAAACCCCGGACGAGCAGGCCCGGCGCACGCAAGCCGGTCTCGCGCCGGGCGACGCCGAATCGCGCGTCGAGGGATGGATCAGGTTCCGGAATGGCGACCGGCTGATGGTCGACGCTGACGCCGAGGTCTGCACGGGCTGACGACCAACGCCTTAGGCGCTCCCCAACCCCCATTTGCCCCCGCGCCCCTGCCCGGCTAGTGTCCACGCCACCATGAGCGCAGACGATTCCTCCACAGGCGATGACGCCTCGGGCGCCCTGTTTGGCGGCGACGCCCCCACCCGCGCGGGCGCCTATGAGGTGCTGGCGCGGAAATACCGCCCGCGCCGGTTCGAGGACCTGATCGGCCAGGAAGCGATGGTCCGCACGCTCTCGAACGCGTTCGAGACCGGCCGCATCGCGCACGGCTTCATGCTGACCGGCGTACGCGGCGTCGGCAAGACGACGACCGCCCGCCTCCTCGCCCGCGCGCTGAACTTCGAGCCGAAGGACGCGCCCGCCAAAGGCAAGAAGGCAAAGGGCGAAACGGCCTCCGGCCCGAGCATCCATCTCGACCCTCCCGGCGTGCATTGCGACGCGATCATGCGCGGCCTGCATCCGGACGTTCTGGAACTTGACGCCGCCTCGCGCACCGGCGTTGCGGACATGCGCGACCTGCTCGATTCGTCCCGGTACGGACCAGTTTCGGCGCGCTTCAAGGTCTATATCATCGACGAAGTGCACATGCTGTCGACGGCGAGCTTCAACGCCCTCCTGAAGACGCTGGAAGAGCCGCCGCCGCACCTCAAGTTCATTTTTGCAACGACCGAGATCCGCAAGGTTCCCGTCACGGTGCTTTCGCGCTGCCAGCGCTTTGACCTGAAACGCCTCGACACCTCAGTCCTCGCGGCCCATCTCGGCCGGGTGGCCAAGAACGAGAAGGCGCGCGTCTCGGAAGAGGCCCTCGCCCTCGTCGCCCGCGCCGCTGAAGGCTCGGTGCGCGACGGCCTCTCGCTGCTCGACCAGGCGATTGTTCAGACCCCGGACGGTGAAGTCTCCGGCGCCGCCGTCCGCGACATGCTCGGTCTGGGTGACCGGACGCGGCTTTATGACGTGTTCGAGAAGGCGATCACATCGGACGCGAAAGGCGCGCTCGCCGAAGTGAAGGATCAGGTCGCCGGCGGCGCTGACCCTGCCGTGGTCCTGAAAGACCTTCTCGATATCGCCGCCGATGTCTCCGTAGCGCAGGCGACCGGTGATGACTGGATGCCCGCGGGGCCAGCCGACTGGGCAAGCCGCACACGCGCGATGGCCCAAAGGCTTACCCCGGCGCAGGCGGCGCGTACCTGGCAGCTGCTGCTGTCCGGATACAGCGACCTGCAGATTGCGCCCGATCCGGCAACGGCGCTGAACATGATTCTCCTGCGCCTTGCGGCGGCGTCCAGTCTTCCGTCCCCGGAGGAAGCGGCCCGCATGATTGCCGAAGGGGCCCGTCCGCCGGGAAAGCCGGATCGCCCTCTTGAGGCCTCGCCGAACGGGCCCGGCGGGATCGCCAGCTTTGCCGATATCGTCAGCGCCCTGACGGATGCGCGCGAAGTCGCCCTTCAGGTCGATACCGAGCGGTTCGTCCGGTTCGCCTCCGTCAGCGCCGGACAGATGCGCTACGCCCTTGCTCCCGGCGCGCCCGCCGGACTTGCCGGCCGCCTCAAATCCTTCCTGGATCATCGGACCGGCCTCGACTGGCGGGTCGAGGAATCCGAGACCGATGCCGAATCCCTGCGCGAACGCGAACGCCGCGAGAAAGCCGAACGCATCGCCGAGGCCGCGCAGCATCCGCTGATCGCCGCGACCCTGAAAGCCATCCCCGGCGCGGTCATCCTCGATGTCGTCGACGACACACCGGCCATTGAAAATCCCGCTGCGCCGGACAATGTAATCCAGCTGAAGACGCGCCGGCCCGGCTGACGGAGTGACCCCATGAAAGACCTTGCCCAGATCATGCAGCAGGCGCAGGCCATGCAGGCGAAAATGGCCGAAGTGCAGGCCAAGATCGAGGCGACCGAAGCCGATGGCGTTGCGGGCGCGGGCCTCGTGCGCGTGAAGCTCAAGGGCAAGGGCGAACTGGTTTCCCTCAGCATCGACAAGAGCCTGATGGGCGATGACCCCGAGATCGTCGAAGACCTGATCAAGGCCGCGCATGCCGACGCACGGCGCCGCCTTGACCAGGCCATGGACGACGCCATGCGCGCCGCAACGGCCGGCTTTGGCGGGTTGATGCCTGGCTTCAAGCTGCCCTTCTGATCCAGCGCTCAACCGGATGACCAACGCCCCCTACACACCGGACCTTCGCGCGCCGGAGCCGCGCGGCCTGTGCACCGATTGCGGCGTCTCGCGGATGGCAGACGCGAAGGCCTGCGGGCGTGCCTGCCAGTTCATCCAGCCGGACTATCCCGCGCAGGAGCTTCGCCTGCACGGCCGGACGCGCAATGATCAGACGTCGGACGAAACACATTTCGGTGTGTTCCGCCGGATGATCCGTGCCCGGCTGTCGCCCCCGAAAGACGGCGCGCAGTGGACCGGCATTGCCACCACACTGGGCGAACGCCTGCTGGCGACCGGCAAGGTCGAAGCCGTGCTGGCGGTCGCGCCTGACCCCGCAGACCGGTGGAAGCCGAAGCCGGTGGTCGTGACCCGGGCCGAGGACATGGCGCAGTGCCGGGGCATGCGGATGGGCTATTCACCGCTCGTCGCCCTGATGGAGGACGTTGCCGCGAGAGGGTTCAAACGTATCGCGCTGATCGGCATTCCCTGCCAGGTCTATGCCTTGCGGGCACTGGAGGCCGAGTATGGCCTCGAGAAGCTTTATGTCATCGGCACCCCCTGCTCCGACAATACGACCACGGAGAATTTCCACGATTTCCTGAAGCTGCTCGATACGGCACCCGAGACGATCTCGTATCTCGAGTTCCGCGCAGATTTCCGCGTGGAACTGCGATTTGATGATGGCCGCCAGCGGCTGATCCCGTTCCTGTCACTTCCCATCTCCAAACTGCCGAGAGACTTCTTTCCGCTCACCTGCCGGACGTGCGTGGACTATACCAATGCCCTCAGTGATCTGACGGTCGGTTATATGGGCGGCGAAGGCGAGCAATGGCTGATCGTGCGCAACGAGCGTGGCGAAGAACTGGTCAGCCTTCTGGGAGATGCGCTGATCACCTCCGCACCCGGATCGAAAGGCAAACGCGCGCCGCATGTGGCCGCGTTCATCAAGAATGTGGAGCTTGCCGCCGGCGGACTTCCGTTGCGGTCGATGCCGAACTGGGTGCGCCCGCTGGTCTCCTTCCTGCAGCCGCGGATCGGGCCGAAGGGCCTCGAGTTCGCCCGCACGCGGCTTGAGATGAAGGCGGCGGAAACGGTGATCCACCTGCGGCGCGAAGAACCGGCGAAACTGAAGAACATGGTACCGGCGCATGTCTGGAAACTGCTCGCGCCGTATGGAATCGTGCCGCAGGATTCGGAACGGAAATAGATCATGTCGCAGCGCTCGGCCGGCCCGGAACTCCTTCGCCTCATCGACCTTATCGCCAAGCTGCCAGGCCTCGGGCCGCGTTCGGCGCGGCGTGTGGCGCTGCATCTGCTGAAGCGCAACGAGCAGCTGCTGAAGCCGCTCGCCGAGGCGATGGCGGAAGCGGGCGCGAAGATCCAGAAATGCGAGACGTGCGGGAACTATGACACCGTGCAGCCCTGCGCGGTGTGCCAGCTGCCGGGGCGGGACGATACGCTGATCTGCGTCGTCGAGGACGTGCCGGACCTCTGGGCGCTGGAGCGCGGCGGGGCGTATCGCGGGCGCTATCATGTGCTTGGCGGCGTGCTGTCCGCGATTGACGGGATCGGGCCGTCCGATCTGGGGATCGCTGCGCTGGTGCGCCGGATCGAGGCGGGCGGTGTGCGCGAAGTGATCCTTGGACTGAATGCCACGGTCGATGGCCAGACAACCGCGCACTACATCGCCGACCAGCTGGCGGGCAAAGGTGTGGAGGTGACGCGGCTGGCGCACGGGATGCCGGTGGGCGGAGAGCTGGATCATCTGGATGACGGGACACTGGCGGCGGCGCTGAGGTCTCGGCGCGGGGTTTGAGGCTGCACGGGCGGCCGCAGCGGCGGGGCCGTGCGGTGTGTTTCTAAGTTTCAAGAAAGAGCCCCACCCTAACCCTCCCCGCTAGCGGGGAGGGGACGGGTCGCACTTCGGGCAGAACTCACTCTCCCCAAACGCTGAGTCGTCCCCTCCCCGGAACGGGGAAGGTCAGGGAGGGGCCTGTCTATGATGTGTCGTGATGCGTGATCGCTGGAAGTGCGGGTACGGAGTATGTGCGCGTGCGATGCTCGGGCGCGGGCGGCTCGGGAACGGGTTCTTCTGTGAGCGCTGACGCAAGGCGCGCTGAAGTGATCGCCAGGGTGAAATCGAACTTGGTGGGCTGCAGCGCGCCGTTCGCCGAATAGCTCCAGGTGAAGTCGATCGGCATGTGCTTGAGGGAGACGATCCCC
>JAIXRO010000106.1 GCA_027485145.1 Hyphomonadaceae bacterium
CGACCCCGAACCCTGCCCCGGTTCCGGGCGAACCCGAAACCAAGACGGACACGCCGACGGAGCCGGACGGTTCGACCCCGCCCGCGCCCCGGACCTGATGCGCTGACGGCTGAACGAAAAAGGGGCGGCCCGACGGGCCGCCCCTTCCTTTTGTCCGCAGGCGACGGATCAGGCGCGACGCTTGACCAGACCCAGCAGGAACAGCAGCAGGACGGCGCCGCCGAATGCGACCAGCAGTGTCACGAGGTTGAAGCCGCCGACCGCCAGGCCGAGCAGGTTGCCGGCGATGAAGCCGCCGAGCAGGGCGCCGATGACGCCGACGATCAGGTTGGTGACGAGGCCGTGATTACGACCCATGACTTTTTCAGCCAGCCAGCCGGCGACGATGCCGATGACGATCCAGCCGATGATTCCGAGACCCATGTTTTCATTCCTTCCAAGGCTTAGGTGCGCTGAATAATGCGCCTCGCCGGTCAAGGTTGCGGCCCGGCGAGCGAAGAGTTCCACGACCCGCGTTCGCCATCGCTCGCCCGTCACGAGAAGTCGGCATGGTCGTTGCGGCGGTTCAGGCGAGCCGTGCCGCTTTGGCACAGCCCGCTAGAACAAGGGGACTGGGCAATGGCCACCGATATCGACCTTCACCTGGGGCGCCGTCTGCGCCGTCGTCGTCGCCTGCTGGGGCTGACGCAACAACAGCTGGCAATCCAGGTCGGCATCCGCTTCCAGCAGATCCAGAAATACGAGTGCGGCGCCAACCGTATCACCGCTTCCCGGCTGTTCGACCTCTCCCGCGCCTTGAACGTCTCGGTCCAGTATTTCTTCGACGGCATGCCGGTTGCCAACCCCATGCCAAACGCGGCCAACGATGCCGAACAGCTGGAAGGTGACATTCTTTCCCAAAAGGAAACGCTGGAGCTGGTTCGCGCCTATTACCGCCTCGGGGAACGCCCCCGCAAACGCCTGCTCGAGCTCGCCAAAGCCCTTGAAGGCGACAATACCAGCTCCGGCGCCGCTTGACGCATCCAGGCCGCCGGGGCATCGCCTCGGCGGATGACCGCCCAGCGCAATCTCGACGCCGATCTCGACTTTGCCGCCCAGCTGGCTGACGCCGCCTGGGCGGCTATTCGTTCGCACTTCCGCGCCCTGACGCAGGTGGACGGCAAAACGAACGCCTCTAAACCGGGCTTCGACCCCGTCACCGAGGCCGACCGGGCCGCAGAACTCGCCATGCGCGCCCTCGTCGCCGCCCACCGTCCCGGCGACGGTGTCACCGGCGAAGAATTCCCAGAAACGGCGTCGGACTCAGGCTATCGCTGGTACTTCGACCCGATCGACGGCACGCGCGCTTTCGTCGCGGGCCTGCCCGTCTGGACCACGCTGATCGCCCTCGCCGGCCCGGACGGCGTGCCCCTGATCGGCGTGATCGACCAGCCGGTCCTCGGCGAGCGCTATCTCGGCTGGCCCGGCGGCGCCCGTCTCGACACCGCCGCGGGCCGGCAACCGATCCGGTCTTCCGGCTGCGCAGACCTGCGTCTCGCGACGATTGCGACCACCGATCCCTTCATCTTCTCCCCGCCCGAACAGGGCGCCTGGAACCATCTGCGCTCAGCCGCCCGGATCACGCGCTACGGTCTCGACGCCTATGCCTATGCCCGCCTCGCCGGCGGCACGATCGACCTCGTTGCTGAGTCCGGCCTCAAATCCTGGGATGTCGCGGCGCTGATCCCGGTGGTGCGCGGCGCCGGCGGACTCGCAACAGACTGGCGCGGCAACCCGCCCGCGCTGGGCGGCCAGATCGTCTGCTCGTCCAGTGAAGCCGTACTCGAGCAGGCCCTGCTCGCCCTGAGGCGCGCGGCAGACTAGGGCCCCGTTACTTCGTAACCCTCGGCCCGCAGCATCGTGATGACGCTGTCCTCGCCCGCCAGGTGTCCGGCGCCGACCGCAATGAGCCGCGTCCCCGGAGCCTCCAGCATGCCGGCGATGATCGGCGTCCAGCGTTCGTTGCGGTTCTTCAGCAGCGCGTCATAGGCCGCGACCGACCCGAACTCTTCCGGCGACGCCATCAGCGCGCCGAGCCCGGCCGTGTCCCCGTCGGCCCATTCCGACACCAGCAGGTCCAGCATTTCGTCGCCCTGGTCCATCGTCTGCACGCTCTGCATCAGGAACTCGACCTGGGCGCACGAGTCGAGGCGCGCAAACTCGCCAAGCTGTTGATCGACCGTCTCCAGATAAACGAACGCGGCGCCCTTCGCCTTGGCCTCAGCCTCGATTTTCATCTCGACACCGGCGGACGGATCAAACCCCTCCTCCGTCATCTGCATCACCGAAAGATTCAGCGCCGCGTACCACGGCCGCATCGGCTGCACCGCATCAAGCGGCAAACCGATTTCGGACAAGGCCGCTTCGAGCTGCTCGATCTCCGGCGCGGTCAGCAGGCTCGTCAGCTGCGTGCCATCCGAGAACATGCCCTCCGACGAGAAGAACTTCATCAGGTCCCGGCCCGCCTGCTCGCTGGTCGTATCCGCTTCGAACACGACGGTGTCGGCGGCGGCAATCGCCGCGTCGATCTCCGGGGTCCGCCAGACAAGGTCCGGTCTCAGCAGGTGCACGGTCCCCAGGATGTAGAGCGTCGTATCTTCATCCTTCAGCGTCCAGAGCACCGGTGCGCCCGGGCCCCGGCTCTCGGCAGCAAACGCCATCGCGCGCGCTTCGGCTTCAGCTGACGCTGCCAGCGCCGCCGCCGGATCGGCCGGCCGCACGCAGCTCGCGGGGGCTTCAGCGACCGTGGGCGCGGCCTCCACCGCAGCGCCGCGATCGCACGCCGGCAGCGCCAGTGCGGCAGCCCCCGCCATCGCGGACAAGATCAATCGGGAAAACAGCATGGGATCATCGCTCCGGGAGGATTCGCAGTCACCCGTTCAGCCTAGCGGATCGCGGCAGCGCCTCCAATGCCTGCCGCGCGGCGTCTCCCCACGCTTCCCGGTTGCACCCTCCCCCGCCTTCGCTTAAACACCGCCTTCGGCGAGGCACCCATAGCTCAGCTGGATAGAGTGTTGCCCTCCGAAGGCAAAGGTCAGAGGTTCGAATCCTCTTGGGTGCGCCATCTAACTCCATGAATTGAAAGGTGTTTACACTGATCGCCTCAAGGGGCGGATATCTTTCTAGTTAGCGATCCCAATCATATCCCAAAGTCCGGCTCAGGCTCGCGGGACTATGCACACCGCACTTCATACGCTTCGGCAGAGTTCAGGTGGCGTGTTGCGGCGACAGCTGCGCGCACCTCGGTGAGCCTAAAGCGGAGCGCCCGGCCCACGTAGTAGGTGGGGAACGGCATTAGGTCTTTCTCGCGCCATTTGCGGATGGTGGTGGGTGAAACCGAGAGCGTCTTGGCGACTTCGTTGATGTCAACGTAGGGCTCGACCTGAGCGAAATCGGGGATGGGGGTACGGGGGGGATTGTCGAACTTCGTCTCTCTCAAGGGGGTAACAGATTTTTCGGAAATTTTCGAACCGGTCACTGGCTGCACCCTAAGCTGCTGTCTGCTGCTCATCTTGAGCACCTTCCTGGGGCGTTTTCCCTTTGGCGTTCCCGGTTTCGAAGTAGAGGTTTTCCCGGCGCAGGTTTCGAGGGTCCTGATCGCGGTATCGAACGACAAGGCCTTTAGGTGCCCCCGAAATCAGTCTTGCGACCTGGGCATTGCCTCCCTTGTGGAAGCGCTCAGCGGTCGAAACGTAGCTCTTGCCGCTGGCCCGGTTGAAGTACCACCGGAGCCCGAAGCCTTGCTGCTCCAGTCTTGCGAGATCGTCGGCATAGACTTCGGCGAAGTCGATCACCTCGTTGCGGCGGTTGAAGATCGGCACACGGACAGCTTCCCCTGATGGCGGAGCGAGCCGGATGTTGATGATCCTGGATTTCATTGTTGAGTCCTCAATGAGAAAGCCCGCCGCAGCGGCTCAGCTGGGCGGGCGCGTGGTTGGTTGATTTTGATGTTGAAGGACGGTTTCCGCCGCAGGCGCAGAGCGTTTGGGCGGTGGTCGTCTCTATGACTGTCCCGGTTGGGACACTCTTGGGGCTACTGCTCAGACTTTCCGGAGATTTTCCAAGGAATCTCGGACGATCTGCTGACGGAGCAGAATTCAGCCAAGTACGTATTCGGATCGGCCAGGCTTACGAAGGCGTTGTACAGCGCGACCTTAGCGATCTCGGTGAGTTCGTTGCTGGCGCGGCCCTGATTGGCGATCTGCTTGGCGTTTCGCCTGATGTCCTGAACCCGAGCTTCGAACAGTCGCTCCCCGCGGGTCTTCTTGGTCACGTCCGCGGTATCTGGATCACCCATTGCTTCGGCAAGGCTGGGAAAGTTGTCGCTGATCCAGCGAAACACTGTGCTCTTGGGAAGCCCAAGTTCCTGGGCGATCTCGCGGTAAGACTTGTATCGGTCCGGCGTGCCGCGCGCAGTCGCGAACCGGACATGCCCGCCCGCCCGGATATACGCCTTGAAGCCATCCTTGCGTTCCGCCTTGCTAAACTTCAGCTGCGCCTTCCAGTTCAGCGCTGCGAATACCCATCGCGCCTCGTCCAGCGTGAGTTCGCCGGGGAGCAGAAGGAAGTTCGCCCGCG
Organism: Hyphomonadaceae bacterium; assembly: GCA_027485145.1. Classification (GTDB taxonomy): domain Bacteria; phylum Pseudomonadota; class Alphaproteobacteria; order Caulobacterales; family Hyphomonadaceae; genus Hyphomonas. The sequence continues at coordinate 4,618 of JAIXRO010000106.1, forward strand.
CGGTTTCGCTGCGCAACATGGCGGCGAATCGGTGAAAGCCATCGACGACCGACAGGCAGCCCTCGACGCGCGCGATGACAGGCTCGCCGATGTCGGCCTCTGCCCGAATCGCATTGAAGAGAACATTGATGTGAGCCTGGTCCAATCGCTTCCGCGTGCTGATGCGGTCTTCAAACGCAATGCTGTCGAGGGAAAGATCGACCCGCTGAGCATCCTTGAGGATGGCGTCGCGGTCGGGCGGTGGAATTCCGGTCATGGTCTTGTCCTGATTTTGGATTGAGGTGACCGCCGAAGCGGACGAGTTGGAACTCTGCGGGGATTTCTTGAGCGCTTAGAGCCGCGGGCATTGCGCGTCGTACGTGGCGTTCAATCTCACCGGTACGGGTCGCTCTCAGTCGCAGGCGGGACGGCGCCTTCTAGAAGCAACGGCCCATGGGAAAGGGATCGACGCCTGGGGGCGGATCGGCACCCGCAGTAGTCTGCTAGCGTAGGGTATTGAGGCCAGGTGCGCGAAAGTGAGCCCCAACCTTCCCTGTTAGTGTGGGGTCTTGGCTCGCCCGCCCCATCGAGCGTCGACTCTGCCGCCAAACCCGCGGTACTCCAAAAGCTGCTTGGAGGATCAGCGGCGGGTCAGCTACTAGAGCAGCCGGACGCGCCAATCCCTGAGGGAAACTCCTTGCCTGACACTACCCCGCCCAAAGACACCCAAGGGTCTGCCTATGACACCCTGACCCGCGGCCAGCTGATCGCCCTGTTGAAGAAGCGGGATGCGGAGCGGCGCCTGGGACTTGTCTGGGAGCGGGACGAGATCGAAACCGACAAGGCCATCGACCGAAACTTCGTGGTGGCCGAACTCGTGGCCGAACTGTGCGAGCGCCCTGCCCCCTGGGAGAACCTTGTCATCGAAGGCGACAATTACGATGCCCTCCGGTGGCTTCGTATGACGCACCGCGGGCAGATCAAGTGCATCTATATCGACCCGCCTTACAACACCGGCAACAAGGACTGGGTGTACAACGACGATTATGTCGATGCGAACCACCGGTTCCGGAACTCCCAGTGGCTGGAGTTTCTCTACCAGCGCCTGCTGATCGCGCGCGACCTGCTAACGCCGGATGGGGTGCTGCTCTGCTCGATCAATGACGAGAACCGATCCATCCTTGAACTGATGATGGACCAGGCCCTTCCGGGGATGCGCGCCGGGAGTTTCGTCTGGAGAACCAGAGTTGGAGGAAATGAGGGCGGCGAGCATTTTTTTTCGACGAACCAGGAACATGTCCTGATCTTTGCCAATCGCGGGTTCCGATTCAGCGGCACCGAGAAAACCTTCGACATGTACAAGTTTGACGATGGCGACGGTCGGGGGGCATACAGGAAGAGCGACTTAACGAAGGCCCATAGTTACCGAGAACGTCCGAACACGTTCTATCCGATCTGTGATCCCTCCACTGATGTCTTCTACCCCGCTAATCCAGATAGAGTGTGGGCATTTGCAAGCTCGTCTCGACTTGCGCCGGGGCGAACAACGAGGCGCGAAACGATAGAAGAGCTGATCGCCGATGGTCGTATCGCATTTCCGGGAGAGCAGCGCATCGAGGTGTACCAGACCAAGAAGGCATTGCTCACAGCCATCAAGTCGGGAGACGTGCCAATCAGCGGTCGCGCGCCGCTGCTTCGCGAAGACCTTCCCGATCTGGACTTTTGGGTCGGCAAAAAGATTGGCTGGGGCACTCCCTCATTCAAGCGTTACAAAGGGGACCTGAAGAACCAGACACAGCCGCTTTCGAGCTGGATAACCCCAAACTCGGAGTCAACCACCGTCCCCGAAAACTCTAACATGATCGTGTCTGGTACCAACGATGAGGGCGCGAAGGTTATCAAAGACGTGTTCGGGGAAAAGGCATTCGACTACGCGAAGCCGGTTTCTCTCATCCGCGAACTTGTCCGCCAATCGACCGGGCCAGATGATACTGTGCTCGACTTCTTCGCAGGCTCGGCAACCACTGCGCAGGCCGTGATGGAACTGAATGCGGAAGACCAGGGGTCCCGCAAATTCGTCATGGTGTCTTCGACCGAAGCTACCGCGGACGAGCCCGACAAGAATATCTGCCGGGACGTAACGGCGCAGCGCATTCGCCTGCTGAACGGCAACGACGAGAAGTACCAAGACCTCTCGGCCGGGTTCGCCTATCTGCGGTGCGCGGAGATTGACCCGCTGGCGCTTGATGACGAACTGACGGCTGCCGCGGCTTGGGCGATCCTTGAAGCCCATCACGGGCTGCCCCTGACCGCCTGGACACCGGGTGACACCCTTGGAGTCCACGAGGGGGACGAGACCGCGCTTATCCTTGTGGATCGCTGGAGCGAAGCAGCGCTTGCCTCGCTGCTGCCTGCGTTGGGCCGTTCGCGCAGCTGCTTCCTCTATGCGTTCGAGCCCGGCCAAGTCGCGGGGTTGCCCGACGCAGCCAATGTGGAAGTCCGCGATGTTCGCGCCACGCTTAAACGGCTGTTCGCCGCATGAGTGTCGCTGATCTGACCGCCGAAGATAAAGCCGGGCGCCACGTCCTCGCTGACTTCCAGCTCGACGCCGTGGTGGCCCTCAGCGGCGTTATCAAGCGCGCCATCGCCCAACAAGTGCGCCATCCCGAGAGACGCAGCGAGATCGCCCGCAGGGGCGGCGTGATGCTGCTCCAGGCGCCCACAGGGAGCGGCAAGACGCTGATGCTAGGGCGCACCCTGGAGACCCTTGTGGGGCATCTGGAGCGCAAGACGGTCTGGTTCTGGTTTGCCCCCTTCTCCGGCCTTGTGGATCAAACCATCGACGCCCTCAGCGAGCAGTGCCCCGGGCTGCGCCTTCGGGATGCCTCAAAGGACCGGGAGCCCGGGCTCGCCAGAGACGGCGACGTGTTCATTCACACTTGGGCCGCCGTGGCCGCCAACAACCAGGATGCGCGCCGTGTTCGCCGGACAACCGAAGACAGCTACTCCCTCGACCAAATGCTGGAGCTGCTGCGCCTCGACAACTTCTCGATTGGCGTAGTGATCGACGAGGCCCACTTGAACTTCGGAATGGGCGCGCAGGCGGCTGCGAGCTTCTACCTCAACCACCTGCGCCCGGACGTGACGTTGCTCGCGACGGCGACCCCAAGGGACGCTGCGCTGGACAAGTTCGCAGACGACACCGGCGTGGAAGTGGCGAGCCGGGTTGAGGTGTCGCGGGCCCAAGTCGTCGAGCGCGGCCTCAACAAGTGGGGTTTAATGCTTGGCGTGGTTCGCTTGCGTGAGCAGGACGAAGGCCTTGTCGATCCCGAGACAGCCGCCCTCAGTTCGGGGTGGTTCCAGCACAACCGGATCAAGGAGCGGCTGTCCGTTCGCGGATTGGGGGTGGTGCCGCTCATGCTGGTCCAGGTCGAAGACCAGGCCCAGGGCGGTGAGGACCCCGTTGAGCGCGTCAAAGAAAAACTGATCGCCATCGGAGTGCCCGAGCGCAAGATCGCCGTCCACACATCGGGCAAACCGGACCCGGACTTCCACACGCTGGCATTCGACCCCTCACGCGAGGTGCTCATCTTCAAGGTTGCCGTTGCAACCGGCTTTGACGCCCCGCGTGCCTGGACGCTCGTGTCTGTCCGTCCCAGCCGAGGGCGCGACTTCGGCCTCCAGATCGTGGGCCGGATCATGCGCGTTCACCCTGCCGTGCGGCCCATTCACGGCGAGGACGATCTGCTCGACCGCGGATACGTGTTCCTCACCGATCCCGAACTTCAGTCTGGCCTTCAGGATGCCGCGAAGACCCTCGAAGCGGTCGTCTCCAGCATCGATGTGGTGACGAGCAATTTCGACCTAGTGGAACTCGGAACAGCCCAGCCGCTGCGCGTCGGCGATGTGCCGCGGCCTGCCTTCATCACGGCGCCCCTTCCTCCGCTGCCCAAGGATGAAACGGAGCGGCAGCAAAGACTCGAAGCGCTCATTGAGGAGCGCCGTGTTCCTGAGAGCGTCCGGGAGCGGCCGGCTGAGGAGATCGACCGCGCCATTCAGACCGCGGAGCACCTCAGGGACAATTGGTCGAACGACTTGTTCGGCGGTCTGCTGCCGCGCCAAGACGTTCCCGATCTGCTGGCGGGCGCGATCCGCTCAAAGCAAATGAAGGGCGCGAAGTATGCGCTCCGGAAGAATCTCAAAGTTCCAGCCGCTTTGATAGCTGAAGTGCCCCCCAGGGCTGAGGTTCTGAACAGCGAGGAGTTCAACCGGAACCTCGCCCGAGAGTTCATGCGCCGCTCGCACGTGCTGCAACGCATCGGCACGCGCATGGCCCCGGGTTCTTTGCGTCTCTCCGATCTGTTCGACGAAGACCGCGTGGAGGTCCTCGAAGACATTCAGATCAAGCTGGACGACGCCCGGATCGTTGAGCGCGGGCAACGGGTCTTCGATCTCGACAACGCCATCAACGACCGTGAACTGAAGAAACACTTGAAAGACGAGCTACGCCGCGCCGCCACCAAGGAGGGCTTTGCGTTCGACGACAGGGACCTGACGCGCGCCATCTACCTCGCCGCAATGCGAGAGCCCAGCACGCTCATCGACGCGCTGAAGCACGCCAAGGCACAGTACGTTGAAACCGCCCCTGCTGAGCCAATCCCGGATGTGCTCAACGACTATGCGGATTGCGCTCCTTCCCGGCTCTCGGCCTATGGCGTGATCCCTTCGGACCTCAACGGACCTGAGCGCGCCTTTGCGGAGTGGCTCGACAAGGACGACACAGGGCGGATCGAATGGTGGCTGCGGAATCCTTCCCGCCCAGGATACACCAAGGGCTGGGGGACAAACCTGATCCTGCCCAGCGGCGGCTACTTCTTCCCGGACTTCGTGGTGAGCGTGCGGGGGCGCTCAACGCCAGACGAGATCGTCCTTGTGGAGATCAAGGGCTCCCACAACGACAACACCGACGAGAGCCTGGAGAAGATCGCCGTGCGCCATCGGCGTTATGAAGCGGTGCAGTGGGCGCAGCGTGACGGGCAAGACTTCCTGCGCCTCGTGTACGTACCGAATGCCAACCGGATTGTCCCTCAGGGGCTCTTTGAGTTCGAGACACTGCTGCGGACGACGGGGTAGCTCCTCCGAGCCGCTGCCCGTCTGGCCTAACGAAGCGAGCTCCTCAAGAAGCGCTGGGCACTTAGTCAAATTGGAGTGCGGTTTTCCATTTGTCGTAATCGAACCAGAACTGTCTGCGATACTGACCCTCAACTTGCGGATTCTGTTCGCCTTGCGTGCTGCGATACACTTCCTTTGCGGTTTCGATCAGAAGATAGTCCCCCTGCAGAATATGGCCCTTGCGGCGTATCTGGTCAGCGAGCGTTGCTGCGAAGATCCCATTGTCTGGTGTTGTCTGGCCATAGTCTGTTGCGTACAGAAAAATTCGTCCGTCCCCGTCGGGCCAATTCATTCGAATAAGCCCCTTGTCTGCTGAAGCGCTTTCGGCGCGCGCTCGGCAGGAATCTACGATGAACATGGCGGTGTCGACGTCACCCACGCTGCCCGCCCTCAGCGCTTCCGAAACCCAGGCGAGGGAAATGGCATGGTCTTCGAGTTGGTCGTCTGAAGCCGTTGCCGCGTAGCTCAAGTCGGCGTCGACCGGCAGCAGAAAGTTATCTGCGCTTCCCGCGCCGCCATTTTCGGTGCCACCAAGACCGTGGCCTGAGAAATAGACTAGCGCGGCTTTTTTGTTTGAAGGCAGCTTTGACGTGCTCGTTCTATGCGTGAAATTGATTAGTGCTTGTTCGAATCCTAGGCGGTCGATGTCTTTGCAGGCGATGACGCTGAACTTCTCGTCGAGCAGCACCGCAGCCAACTGGTCGACATCAGCATGAGGGTTAGACAGCGGCTGTTGCCGGTAGCTTTGGTTTCCGATGAGCAGGGCATACCGCCCGGCGTCGCCTGTCGCCGCTTCCATTAGTGCACAGTTCTCGGGCAACTCCGCCGCCGACGCTATTGCGGCGTCGTCTGCGGTTGCTGAGCGACGTGAAATACCTGTCAAAATTGCTTCGCTTGGTGATCGCACGGTCACCTTTCGATGGATTATCGACGAATCGATAAACTTCGAACCGCGAGCGGACAATTTGAAGCTGGCGATCCGGACAGAGAGGATGTGCTTGCCGGGTCGCTCGGGCGTCACCTGCCAAGACCAGCTGCCTCCACCTTCTGTCAAGGTCTGATGCCTTGGGCTGATCGTGCGAATGGAAAAATCTTCGCCCAGCAGTTCTGCTTCTACCAACGGAGTGAGCTGTCGAACCGTTGAAGACGTGTCTCCGAGTATGGCCTCTGACGGGGTATCAGGTACCGAGGACACGATCCGTTGCTCGAGACGTCGGGCTACCTCCTCTATTTTTTGATCGCTGTCCGTCATCGCAACTTCAAGAGATACGATGAAGCTTTCTTGCATGATCATTTTTGACGGCACATAAAGCACTATTGCTGCGTCCTGGATGATCAGTTCTCCTGATGATTCTGGTGATGATGATGCTGGTGACGATGCTGACCCAGATTCAGACTCTAATTCCGCTAATCGCAGGCGTTCTTTTAGGGCTGCTGCTAATTCGCGACGTTCTCGCTCACTAAGGGCGAGTTCGCCGGATTCTTCTTTCGCAAGCCGGCGTAACTCCCAAACTTCTAGTTCAAGCTGGCGGTCTTGTGCCGCGGGGTCCCGTAATTCGCGAAGTTCTGATTCGGCGCGTTCGCGTTCCGAAGTGTCGCGAGGATTTTCCGAAGGTGCTGGCTCTCGTATTTCAGTATCTGAGTCAGTATTTGGCAGGGTCGGGTCAGGACTTAACCGCGGGTTCCCAAGTATAATGTTGGAGTCATGCTCTGGAAATCGGAGCTCCACCGCTCTTTGTTCGGCAGCCATGCGCACCCACAGTGCGCCTAGTATTGCCGACGCACTGATAAGGATGACGCCAACAAGCATCCACCGGTGTAACCTCAAGACGCGCCTCAGCCTTCGTGCGTTAAGTGTCCCTACTCAAGTCGGTGGCGAAGTCGCTACAGATTCTAAAGCTTTCGCCTTGTCTAGCTTGAGCGCCGGGATCTTTACGCAATCAAATTTGCGAATGCGGGACGATTGCAACGCTTCTGCTAAGACTGATTGCTGGCAAAGCCGCAATTTTTCCGCCACGGAATGTTTAGATGCTACGACACCGGGAATCAAACGTCCACCAGCTTAGGGCCGTCAGATTTCGTTGTGGGTCTACTTGTGCATCGAATTTCACTGTCAAGCGTCTGGCTGGATGGACTGCGAGTGTATTTTTCGGCGTGGTGTCGGGCATCATGAATTCCGCGCGCACTAGCAGCCAGAGGTCTTCAGCGGGCGTTGCATTCGCCTACTGCACCGATGTTCGAGCTGTCCGTGCCGCTGCGGACCTTCCAGCCTAAGCTGTCTGGGGGACGCTCAAATAAAGCCTCGCGCCTCAATCCGTGCGACTTAGGCGCCTGCTGGCTCAGATGTTGCGCGCCTGGTCAAACTGAGCACTTCGACGCCCCAAGCTTCTAATGCACGACGCTTCTCAGTCAGGTAGTTGTTTCGATCGTAAGCACGCGTAAGCGTTGTGCCGACTGCGTGGCTGAGGACAGCTTCACCGATGTGCGGCGGAAACCCGAGGCGCTCTGGGTCGGTTATAGCCGTGCGGCCCGTCCGGCGGAGGTCATGCATTGTAAGGCCTGCGATCCCGAGGGCTTCGCAATCCCGCGAAAACAGCTGGGTAAGAGAATCGCGCTTAATCGTCTCGGTGCCTCGACCTGGAAACGGTCCTTTGGCCACCGGAAACCTGCGCTGCGCCTCCGATAAGATATCGAGCGCCGGTTCTGACAGCGGAATGATTGCCTCCTGACGTTCCTTCTTGCGGCTGGCCGGGAGCTGCCAGCGCTTGGCTTCAAGGTCCATTTCGCCCCAAGTCGCGGACGCTACTTCCTCGCCTCGTTGGAGTGTGAGCGCGAGAAACTGGAGAGCCGCGCTGCCTGCCCAATCGGGCGCCCTTCCGTCTTTCATGCGCTCGTCCCACAGGGTCCAAAGAGCCTTCAGCTCTTCGCTCGTTGCTTCCCGCCCCCGCGGCTGCGTGACCTCTAGCTTGCGCAAGCCGGTTGCCGGGTTCGTCTCAATCCATTCGAGGTCATCAACCGCAAAGTCGAACACCAGCTTGAGATACTTGAGACAGTCATTGGCGGCTGTGCGTCCGCCGCGTCCGGTCGGCTGCCTCGCGGCGGCTTCGGCGACCTGATGCAACAGTTCTCGCAAATCACGTCGCCGGATAGTCTGGACTGGTACCTTCCCCATCAGCGGCACAACATTCTGGCGAAGATGATGGCGCTCCTTTGCGAGGGTGGTCGGCGCCTTACGGCCTTCGCGCTCAATGTGCGTGAGGTAGGCTTCTATGAGAACGGCCAGCGTGCGCTCCCGTTTCTGCTTGCCTTCGGAGCGCACGGCGCGCGCCTGCTCAACTGGGTCGATCCTGTTGGCCACGACATTCGATCGGATTTCTGCGGCCATGCGGCGCGCCTGCTCGACGCTGACAGAAGGGAACATCCCGAGGGCCTTGTCGCTGTTCTTTCCATCGGCGGTCACGTACCGAACTGAGAAGCTCTTCGCGCCCGTGGGATGGACCATGACGCAGAGGCCGGACTGCTTGGAGTCATTGACCCGGTACCGCTTGCTCGCGGGCTGCATTCGACTGACGGCCTCAGAGGTCAACCGTTCGCTGCGCGTCCGATCTCGGGGCATAGCAATCCATATCCCAATCAAATCCCAATGAAGCGTTCGTACAGGATCGCGAAGTATCGGTAAAGATGGCAAAGATCAGTTCTATAATTCCCTGTATTTTATATCTCTTTCGAAAAAAGACAGGCGGCCAGAGGCTTGGGACGGAAACTGAAGATAGCCCTCCGAAGGCAAAGGTCAGAGGTTCGAATCCTCTTGGGTGCGCCATTTTCCAGTCGTTCAGCGGCAAGGTTGACGGCCTGTCAGATGCTTGAATCGCGCCCACAAGACAAATCCTCGCGCGAATGCCAATCTGACAACCAGAAACGTCGAAAAGGAAACGCCCCATGGACCTCCACCTCAACGGCAAGTCAGCCCTCATCCTCGGCGGCACGCGCGGCATCGGCCGGGCAATCGCCGAAACCCTCGCTCGGGAAGGCGCGCATGTCGGCGTCTGTGCGCGCAACGCGGACCAGGTCGCCGCGACGGTGGCCGAGCTGAAGGCCCTCGGCGTCAAGGCCACCGGCGCCAGCGTCGATGTCACCGACGGCGCCGCCCTCAAGGCCTGGATCGCCTCCGCCGCGGCCGAACTCGGCGGCCTCGATATCCTCATCTCCAACGCCGGCGCGATGGCGCAGGGCAATGACCCGGCCGCCTGGGAGGCCAACTTCCAGCTCGACGTGCTCGCCGCCGTCAACGCCTTCGACGCGGCCCAGCCGCTGCTCGCAAAGTCCGCCGCCGCCAGCGGCGACGCCGCCTTCGTGATCATCTCCTCGGTCTCCGCCGCGCAGGCCGACCGCGCCGACAGCTACGGCCCCATCAAGGCCGCGCTGATCCATATGGCCAAGGGCCTCGCCCGCCAGCACGCCAAGGCCGGCATCCGCGTCAATGTCGTCTCGCCCGGCATGGTGTTCTTCGAGGGCGGCGTCTGGGACACGGTGAAAAAGAATGCGCCGGACTTCTTCGCCCAGGCGAACGCCCGCAACCCCACGGGCCGCTGTGCCACCCCTCAGGAGATCGCCAGCGCCGCCGTCTTCCTGGCCTGCCCCCTCTCCTCCTATACGACGGGGTCAAACCTCATCGTGGACGGCGCCGTGTCCAGCCGGGTCAATTTCTAGGCCCGTCTGACCATGAACCCCTGAGCCGCCTGCGGCGTCCCGCCTCGCCGCGGCTCGGCATGGCACTTATGCAACTCGTAACACTGCAGGCGCGACGGACATCCGCCGTAAAAGCGTTTATGGTCAGAATTCAGGACTTAACCCGCCCAAGGCCGTCAGTGCCTTGATCGGCAAGGTTCACCGTCTATCTGTCGAGGTTCATGGCACGCTTGTTTTCCCTCCGGCCGGCCCGTTTCGCGGGCGCAGCGCTCGCGGCGTCGCTCGCGGCTGCCTGCGCTGGCGTGCCGTCCGCGCCGCTGAAGGAAAACCCGGCCATCGAAACCGGCACGGACTTCCTCGCCCTGCCCGGTGCAGCCGCCCCGACGGCGACCTGGTGGGCAGGCTTTGATGACCCGGACCTGCAGCGCCTCGTCGAAACCGCCCTGCGCGCCTCGCCCGTCCTGCGCGGCGCAGACTATTCCGTCGCTGAAACCGAGGCCCTCCTCCGGCTCGCCTTGCTCGGCCGCAGCCCGTCCCTGTCGACCTCGGCAAGCGGTTCGGCCGACCGCCTGCTGAGCGAGGACGAATTTGAAACCACCGGAAACCTCAACCTCGCGGCGAACTGGGAACTTGACGTGTTCGGCCGCCTCGGCGGCGCGATCGCCGCGGCCCGTTTCGATGAAGCCGCCGCCCGCGAATTCCGGCGCGACCTGGCCGTCACCATCGCGTCCGAAACCGCCCTCGCCTATATCGACCTGCGCAGCGGCGAGGCCCGGCTTGCCGTCGCCCGCGAGAATGCCGGCGCGCAGAAGGAAAGCCTCGATCTTGTCCGCACCCTGTTCGAGAACGGCCGCGCCAATGAGCTCGACCTCACCCGGTCGGAAACCCAGTACCGCACCACCCTTGCCTCCCTGCCGGCCTTCGAAGCGGCCATCACCGCCGCGCGCAGCCGCCTCGCCGCACTCACCGGCAACTCCGCCTCGCTCCCCTCAAGCCTTGCCGCGACCGATCCCGCCCGCGCCGGCCTTATCCCGAGCCTGACCACCCCGCTCGCCGCCGGCACGCCCGAACAGATGCTCCGCCGCCGGCCCGACATACGCGTCGCCGAGGCCCGCATCGGCTCCGCCCTTGCCCTCGGCCGCGCTGCCCGCGCAAACCTTTTCCCGCGTGTGACACTGGGCGCGAATGTGTTCAGCTTGTTCAGCGAAACCGGCGTCGCCTTCAGCGACGACACGGTCAGCCTCTCCTTCGGCCCCACGATCAGCTGGGCGGGCCCGGACCTGCGCCGCGTCTACGCCCAGATAGACGTCAACGATGCGCGCACGCTTGGCGCCGCCGCCGACTATGAAGCCGCCGTGCTAGACGCGCTCGCCGAAACCGAAACCGCCCTCTCCGCTTATGTTACCGAACGCCAGCGCCGCGCCGATCTGGAGGCCGCCCTCGTCTCTGCCCGCCGCGCCTATGACCTTGCCCGCCTGCGCTATGAGGAAGGCCTCGATTCCTTCCTCGACGTGCTCGATGCGCAGCGCACCCTGCTGGACGCCGAAGACCGCCTCGCCGTGAACGAAGCCGAGATTGCCCGGCGCGCGATCCGCGCCTACCGCACCCTTGGCGGCATTTGGACCGATGAAGAACTCACCGCCTTCCGGGCGGAATAGGAAGAAACCGATGACGATTACCAGTGTCCTGCGCAACACCGCCATCGCCGCCATCGCTGTCGGCGCCCTCGGCGCCGGCGCCTATTTCGGGCTGCCCGCGCTGAACGGAGACCACGGCGCCCCGGCTGCCCAGGGTGGCCCCGGCGGCGGCCGCGGCGGCCCGCCCCAGGCAAGCGTGTTTGCTGAAAAAGTCCGCCTGCAGACCTTCTCCAACCGCGTCGAGGCGATCGGCACGCTCGAAGCCAACGAACGCGCCGACCTCACGCTCAGCGCCTCGGACCGCGTCACTGCCGTCTATTTCGAAGACGGCGAACGCGTGAAAGCCGGCAAGACGCTGGTGTCGCTCGCCCAGCGCGAACAGGGTGCCCTCGTCGAAGCCGCCGAAGCCACGCTCGCCCAGGCGCGCCAGGACCTCGACCGCCTCGAGCCGCTCGCCGAGCAGGGCGCCGTCTCGCGCGCCGAACTCGAAGTCGCCCGCCGCAATGCAGACTCCGCCGCCGCTCAGCTGCGCGCGGTCCAGTCGCGCCAGCGCGACCGCGTGCTGGTCGCGCCGTTCGACGGGGTCCTCGGCTTCCGGCAGGTCAGCGTCGGCTCGCTCGTCGGCCCCGGCGACGTGGTCGCAACAATCATTGATGACAGCATCATGCGGCTCGAGTTCGCCGTCCCCTCGATCTACCTGTCGAGCATCACGCCCGGCCTCGCGATCGAGGCCACCAGCAACGACCTGCCCGGGCGCACCTTCAAGGGCACCGTGGACAGTATCGACAACGCGATTGATCCCGCCACCCGGTCCGTCCGTGTACGGGCGATGATCCCGAACGAGGAAGGCCTGCTGAAAGCCGGCATGTATGTCGCCGTCGACCTCCTCGCCCAGCCGCGCGAAGCGCTGTCGGTCGCCGAGAGCGCGCTGCAACCGCTCGGCCCGGAAACCTTTGTCTGGGTGGTCTCGGACAGCGAAGGCAAATCGGTGGCCAACCGCGTGAAGGTCGAAGTCGGCCTGCGCCAGCAGGGCCGCGTCGAAGTGCTCGCCGGGCTCAAGGAGGGCCAGCAGGTTGTCACCGAAGGCGCCCTGCGCCTGCGCGAAGGCGCCGAAATCACGGTCCGGGACAAGTCGATCCTGACGCCCCAGGCCACCAGTGGCACGGGCGGCGGCGGCGAACCCGCTGCGGCCAACCGGGAGTAGCCCGCCATGATGCTTTCGGATACCTCGATCAAGCGCCCGGTTTTTGCCTGGGTGATGACGCTCGTCCTGATCGTGTTCGGGCTCGTCGCCTTCTCGCGCCTGGCGCTTCGGGAGTATCCGGATATCGACCCGCCGGTCGTCTCCATTTCCACAAACTATCCCGGCGCCTCGGCGGCGGTCGTCGAGACCCGCATCACCCAGATCATCGAGGACCGGATCGCCGGCGTCGAAGGCGTGCGCTTCATCAACTCGCGCTCCTCGGACGGCCGTTCCAACATCTCGATTGAGTTCAACATCAACCGGGACATCGAGTCCGCCGCAAACGATGTGCGCGACCGCGTTTCGGGCGTCGCCAACCAGTTGCCCGATGAAGCCGATCCGCCGGAAGTCGAGAAGGCCGACGCCGACGATGACGTGATCCTCTGGCTGAACCTCGCCAGCGAGCAGCTCGCAACGCCCGAACTCACCGACTATGCGAACCGCTACCTCGTCGACCGTTTCTCGGCGCTGGACGGCGTGGCCCGCATCCAGGTCGGCGGCGCCCGCGACTATGCCATGCGCATCTGGATCGACCGCCGCGCCCTCGCCGCCCGTGGCCTCACCTCCAGCGACATCGAACGCGCGCTGCGCGCCGAAAACATCGAAGCCCCCGCCGGCAACCTCGAATCCGGCGACCTCTATTACACGATGCGGATCGACCGCACGTTCCGTTCCGTCGACGATTTCGCCGGCCTCGTCATCGCCCAGGGCGAAGGCTACCTCGTCCGCCTGAGTGACGTCGCCCGCGTCGAGCGCGGCACTGTCGATGACCGCACGACGTTCCGCGGCAACGGCGAGCCGATGGTCGGCCTCGGCATCGTCAAGCAATCGACCGCCAACACCGTCGACGTCGCCAAGGCCGCCAAGGACCTCGCCGAGGAACTCAACGAGACCCTGCCCGACGGCATGCAGATCTACCGCGCCTTTGACAGCTCCGTCTTCATCGAGGCCTCGATCCGCGAAGTCTGGCTGACGCTCGCCATCACCGTCGGCCTCGTCACCCTCGTGATCTTCCTGTTCCTCGGCACCATGCGCGCCACGCTGATCCCGGCCATCACCGTGCCGGTCTCGATCATCGCCACCTTCATCATCATGTACGCGCTCGGCCTGTCGCTGAACCTGCTCACCCTGCTCGCGCTCGTCCTCGCCATCGGCCTGATCGTGGACGACGCGATCGTGGTGCTCGAGAACATCTACCGCCGCATGCAGGAGCTCGGCGAAACCCCGCTCGTCGCCGCCTATAATGGCACGCGCCAGGTCGGCTTTGCCGTCGTCGCCACCACCCTCGTGCTGATGGCCGTGTTCATCCCGATCACCTTCATGGGCGGCGCCACCGGCCGTCTGTTCACGGAGTTCGCGATTGCTATCGCGGCCTCGGTCGCCTTCTCGATGTTCGTCGCGCTCTCGCTCTCGCCGATGATCGCCTCGAAAATCCTGAAGCCCCACGAGGAATCCCGGAAAGGCCCGCTCGCCATCCTGCCCAACGCGGTGGACCGAGTGTTCGACACGATCAAATGGGCCTATGGCCACGTCTTCGACGTGATCGTCCGCTTCCCCGCCCTGCTCGTCATCGGACTCGTCGGGGCCTTCGGCGCCATCTGGCTGCTTTTCCAGAATCTCGGCCAGGAATACGCACCGATCGAGGATCGCGGCTCCTTCTTCATCTCGGTGCGCGGCCCGGAAGGCGCCTCCTTCGAGTACATGTCCAAATATCTCGACGAGATCGAGCGCCGTCTGCTGCCCTACACCGAATCCGGCGAAATCAGCCGCCTGCTCGTGCGCGCCCCCGGCTTCGGCTCGAACGCCTACAACCAGGGCAACGTCGTCGCTGTGCTGAACGACTGGGGCAACAGGCGTCCGGCCGACGAAGTGATCAAAGAAGTCAACGGCAAGATGTCGGACCTGCCCGGCATCCGCGCCTTCGCCATCATGCGCCAGGGCCTCGCCGGCGGTGGCGGCAAGCCCGTCCAGTTCGTGATCGGTGGCCCGTCCTACGAACAGGTCGTCGAGTGGCGCGACACGTTCGTCGCCGCCCTCGAAACCAACAATCCCGGCCTCACCGACATCGACTGGGACTACAAGGAAACCCAGCCGCAATACCGGATCGAGATCGACTATGCCCGCGCCGCCGACCTGGGCGTCACCGTCTCCGAGATCGGCTCGACCCTGCAGACCATGCTCGGCTCCCGCCGCGTCACCACCTATATCGACGGCGGCGAGGAGTATGACGTCATCCTCGAAGGCCTGCGTCCCGACCAGTCCACCCCCAACGACGTGCAGAACATCTACGTCCGCTCCACCCGGACCGGCGAGTTGATCCCGCTGTCCAGCGTCGTCACCATCGAGCCCTTCGCCGACAGCCCGTCGCTCAACCGCTACAACCGCGTCCGCGCCATCACGATCGACGCCAACCTCGCCCCTGGCACCACGCTCGGCGAGGCCCTCACCGGCATGGAACAGATCGCCCGCGACGTGCTCCCGCAGGAAGCCACGATCGACTTCAAGGGCCAGTCCCTCGAGTTCCGCTCCTCGGGCTCCTCGATCCTGTTCGTCTTCGGCCTCGGCCTGCTGATCGTCTTCCTGGTGCTTGCCGCCCAGTTTGAAAGCTGGATCCACCCGCTCGTGATCATCCTCGCGGTGCCCGCCACCCTTGCTGGCGGCATGTTCGGCCTCTGGGTCATGGGCCAGACGCTCAACATCTACACCCAGATCGGCCTGATCATGCTGATCGGCCTCGCGGCCAAGAACGGCATCCTTGTCGTCGAGTTTGCCAACCAGCTCCGCGACGAGGGCAAGGATTTCGACACCGCCCTCAAGGAAGCCTCGCTCGCCCGCCTGCGCCCGATCCTGATGACCGGCCTCACCACCGCCGTCGGCGCTATCCCGCTCATCTTCACGCACGGCGCGGGCGCCGAAACCCGCACCGCCATCGGCGTGGTGGTCTTCTTCGGCGCCATCGCCTCGGTCACCGTGGCCCTGCTCGTGGTGCCCGCTGCCTACAGCCTGCTCGCCCGCCGCACCGGCTCGCCCGGAGACGTCGCCCGCAAGCTCGAAGCCGAATCCACAACCGTCGCCCAGCCTGCGGAATAACCCGTCCGGACCCGCCTTCGCGCAGGACGCTTGAAACAAGCGTCGACGCTTCGCATAGAGGAGGATGAGAATGATCAGCGGGAAACGCGCAGGCCAGGCATGAACCTCTTCTTCCGCTTTCTCCGTGTCTTTCTGCCCGCCTTCTTCACGCGCGTGCACACGGGCCTGCTTGACCTGCACATCGTTCGCTCCGCCGTCTGGCTGGGCGACCAGGACCCGATGGGCCACATGACCAACTCGCGCTATTCCTCCTTCACCGATCTCGGCACCATGAACTTCATGGGCCGAACCGGCGCCCTGAAAACCTACCGCAAGCGTGGCTGGATCCCGATCGTCCAGTTCGAATCCTTCAATTACATCCGCATGCTGCGTTACCCGCAGAAATTCGAATTGCAGACCCGCCTCGCGGGCTGGGACGACTGTTTCATCTGCTTCGAGCACAAGTTCGTCGCGAAGGATCAGGTCTGCGCGGAAAGCCGGATGGTCGCGCGCCTGTACGGCCGCAAGAAAGCCAGGGTGACGGCCGACATGGCGATGGAGGCACTCGGCGTGAAATACGACAGCCCGCCACTGGACGAGCCCTTCCGCCGCATCATCGCCGACCTGCAGGCCCGCGGATGAGCGCCGCACCGCTTCCCCTGATCATCGATTGCGATCCCGGCATCGATGATGCCGTCATGCTGATGATGGCCTTCCTCAGCCCCCGAGTTGACGTGCGCGCGATCACCACCGTCGCTGGCAATGTCCCGCTGCGGCTCACCAGCCGCAATGCGCGGATGATCTGTGAGCGGATGGGCCGCGGCGATGTCCCCGTCTATGCCGGCTGCCCCCGCCCGATGACCGAAAAGGCCGTCACCGCCGAGGATTTCCACGGCATGACCGGCATCTCCGGCATCGAGGTATTCGAGCCCAAAGCGCCGCTTGCCAGCGGCCACGCCGTCAACGCGTTGATCGATCTCCTCTCCGCCCCGCCGCCCGGCGGCTACACCGTCGTCATCTCCGGCCCGATGACCAATCTCGCGGCCGCCCTCGTCATGGCGCCGCACATCGCCTCGGGCATCCGCGAACTCGTCGTCATGGGCGGCGCCGACACCGCCGGCGGCAACATCACGCAGACCGCCGAATTCAACATCTACGCCGACCCTATCGCGGCCAACATCGTCTTCGATGCAGACATCCCCACTGTCGTCCTCGCGCTAGACGCGACGCACCAGGTCCGGGCCGCGCCCGCCCGCGTGGAGCGCATCCGCGCCCTGCCCGGCGCGAACGCCGCCCTGATGGCGGACCTGCTGGACGCCGCGAACGCGCTCGAAACCCACTGGCGGCCCGGCCTCTGGGTCCCGATGCACGACCCCTCCACCACCGGCTGGGTCCTCGCGCCCCACCTCTTCGAGACCAAGCCCTGCCGCATCAGTGTCACGGCGCGTCCAGGCAAGGATTTCGGCCGCACACGGATCAGGGACATGGCCAAGGGCCCTCATCGCTGGGTCACGAAGGCCGACGATGACGGCTTCTTCGCCCTCGTCGAAGACCTGCTGATGGGCCGCGCATGATCACCGTCGTCGGTTCCGTCAACCTTGACCTCGTCGCCTCCGGCGCGCCGCTCCCGCACCCCGGCGAGACCGTCACCGGCGCGCGCCTCGCGCGCTATCCCGGCGGCAAGGGTGCCAACCAGGCCCTCGCCGCCGCCCGCCTCGGCCAGTCCGTTCGCCTCATCGCCGCCGTCGGCAATGACGACATGGCGGAAGAAGCCCTGAAGCTCCTCAGGGCCGGCGGCGTCGATCTCTCCGCCACGCATTTCCTGAATGGCGAGACGACAGGCGTCGCGCTCATCGCCGTCTCGCCGGAGGGCGAGAACCTGATCGTCGTCTGTCCGGGGGCGAACAATGCGCTCATGCCGCCGGATATCGACGGCGAAGCGATCACCCACATGATCGGCGTTCTCGAAGTCCCGGTGCCCACCCTCCTCGCCGCCGCCCGGCGCGCCACCGGCTTCGTTGCCCTGAACCTCGCCCCGGCCCTGCCCGTGCCGCCCGAACTCCTCGCCGAAGCCGATCTCCTGGTCGTCAACGAAACCGAAGCAGCGGTCTATGGCGACAGCCTCCACGCCCCCGGCCGCTATGTCGCAATCTCGCTGGGCGCGGACGGCGCCGAACTCTGGAAAGGCGGTATACGGATCACGTCGGCCAAGCCGCCCAAGGTGCAGGTCATCGACACGGTCGGCGCCGGTGACACATTCTGCGCCGCCCTCACGACCGCCCTGATCGAAGGCCTGGAAGACGCCTCAGCCCTGAAATTCGCCGTCGCCGCCGGCGCCGCCGCCTGCACCCGCCCCGGCGCACAACCCGGCCTGCCCACCCGCGCCGAGGTCGAAGCCCTCCTCAACACCTGACCGGCACATTTCGGCGCACAAGTTTTCACTTGTGCCTACGAAATCGCACCCTTTGCAGGCTTTCCGAAAACTTTTTTCCTGTCATCCCGGCGAAAGCCGGGACCCAGACTTCCTTGTATTCGCAAAGTTTCTGGGTCCCGGCTTCCGCCGGGATGACAGATAACTGAAAAAACTTTGTCCCCACGAATCCGGCCGCACATCCAACGGGGTTAGTCTCACCCCCGATGACCTACACGCTGCACCAGCCCCCCGCCGGCCTGACCGGCTGGCCTCGCCTCATCTGGCCGCTGGTCTACGTGCAGCTGATCGCCCTGAAGGCCTGGGTCCGAAAGCATTATGGCCCGGGCGTGCCCTACTGGTACGAAATCAGCCGCTGGGGGATCGTCTCCCTCAAGCACATGCCGATCGACTTCACCTGGAGCTATTCGGCGAACGGCGCGCTGCAGCCCACCAAGTTCGATTTCACCCTGGCGATCACTTCAGC
>JAIXRO010000078.1 GCA_027485145.1 Hyphomonadaceae bacterium
CTACCGGCGCAACATCCACATGATCGTCCGTGCCCTGTACAATCTCGAAGTTCCGTTGATCTCGGCGATCAATGGGCCGGCGATCGGCCTTGGCTGTGACGTGGCTTGCATGGCGGATATCCGGATCGCTGCGGATACCGCCAGGATGGGCGTGACCTTCCTGAAGCTCGGCCTCATCCCCGGTGACGGCGGCGCCTGGTTGCTGCCCCGCCTGATCGGCTCGTCCCGCGCCGCCGAACTTCTATTTACGGGCGATGTGATTGACGCGAAAACTGCCGCCGAGTGGGGCCTCGTGAGCCGCGTGGTGCCAGCAGACCAATTGATGGACGAGGCAATGGCGCTGGCCGGCAAGATCGCGCAGCAGCCGCCGCAAGCGCTGCGGCTGGCCAAGACGCTGATGCGGCATGGCGCAAATTCTTCCTACGATACGATCATGGAGTTATCGGCCGCTTCGCAGGCCTTGATGCACGAGACCGAAGACCATGTCGAAGGCGTGAACGCCATCCTCGAGAAGCGCACACCCAACTTCAAAGGCAAATAGGGCTTCACGCGCAGTGTAATCCCGCCCGGCGCCTTGCCGGATTGGACGCGATCAAACCCGGCGGCCACAGGGCAAACCACCGGGACAAGCGGGTTCTTGTGCGCCAGATTTCAGCCGGTCAGGCGACAATGCCGGCTTCGAACAACGCCTTGATGTCGGCCGGACTCCGGCCGAGCGACGCGAGCACCTCGACTGTGTGCTGACCGGGTGCCGGGGACGGGCCTTTCGGTCCATCATCCGCGCCCGGAAAGCGCACAGGCGAAGCTGGCGAGGCGTACGACGTGCCGTCACCCTTTGCGCTGGGCGTTTGCACGATCGCGCCGGCGGCAAAGGCCTGCGGATCGGATGCTACATCGGCAAGGGACTGGACGGGTGCCCAGGCAATCGATTCCGCATCGAGGCGCGCGGCCAGCTCCGGCATCGGATAGGCGGCGAAACCGGCGTCGAGGATGGCGACAACCTCAGCGGAGTTCGCCCGGCGGCCCTTGGAATTGTTGAACCGGGGATCGGTGATAAGCTCTTCACGCCCCACGACCCGGCAGAGCGGCGCCCAGTCCGTCTCGCCCTGACGCGCGACGATGCAGAACCACTTTCCGTCCTTGGTCTGGAAGAAGTTCGAGATCGGAACATTCTGTTCGCCCCGGCCTTTGGTCGAGGCGACCCGGCCGAAGAAAAGCTGGATCGCGAGATCGGATCCCATGGCGTAGAGCCCTGTACGAAAGAGCGAGGCCTCAACAAGGCGTCCTTTGCCCGTGCGTGCGGCTTCCACCAGAGCGGCGCAAATACCAGCGGCTGCGGCGATGGATGTGGTGTGATCGCCAAAAGCGGTGCGCAGCGGAAACGGCTCGCCGCCTTTGGGGATCGTCAGGTTGGCAACGCCGGTGCGGCTCCAGAAGCTTGCAATGTCAAAGCCCGGACGATCCGCATCCGGACCTTCGAGGCCGTAGCCGGTGAGCGAGCAATAGACGAGCTTCGGATTCAGCGCGCGCAGCGATTCGTGATCAAGCCCCGACCGCGTCAGGCCGCCTGGACGCACGTTCGTGAGAAATACGTCAGCATCGGCGGCCATCTCGCGGATCAGGGCCTGGCCTTCCGGCTTGCTCGTATCGATGACAACCGAGCGCTTCCCGCGATTGTCGAAGTCGAAGACCGGATTGTCCTGCAGGTCGGTACCGATGGTGCGGAAGAACATCCGGATCGGATCGCCGCCCGGCGGCTCTATCTTGGTAACGTCTGCGCCCCAGTCGCGCAGGATGCACCCCGCACCTGGCGCAGCCATGTAGGTGGCATATTCAACGACCTTGATGCCTTCCAGCATGCGCGCTCTCCCTCTTTTCTGAAGGGTGTGAACCGTTCGCTCTGGCTTGCCAAGCCTTGTCGCGGCGGTACCGCTAGTCGCCGGCGGGCCTCTTCCGGGATGACGGGAGAGCCGCGAGCTCACGGGACTGTCCAACCCAGTCATCGCGCTCGATACGCCCGCGGAAATGCAACAGCTTGCCATCGACATAAGAGATGTCGGCCTCCGTCCATTCCGCGATCTGCCAGAAATAGAACACGCCAATTTCGTGCAGCAGTTCGGTCAGCATCGGGCCCACACCGACAATCAACTCCAGATCGTCGCTGTCGCCGAAGGCGGCATGCGTCAGAAGGTTCGCCTGATCATCCACGCGGCGGGCGCGGCTGATCGGATCGGCCCGGCGCGGCGCGCGCGCGACCGGCTCTGGTATGGCGCGCACGGGTCTTGGACGGGGCTCGTAAGCCGGCGCAGGTTCTGCACGGACACGCGGTTCCGGCTCAGCACGAACCGGCTCTCCACGCGAACGCAGCATGTGATGAACCGCGGTCAAACTGTACTCGATTGCCGTGAGGCGGTCTTCAAGGGCGCCGAGGTCGAACCGGGACTCAATCGACCGAAGCGCAAGATCGATCCGGGCATAATCCGGCTGCGGAAGATTGAGCACTGCATCCTGGAGCAGGGCAAGCCGACGGTCGAGCGCTTCGGTGCGCCCCTGACCGCGAAGTTCGGTCCGGATCGACGCGAGCGAGGCATCCAGGGCGCCCAATTGACTGTAGAGCGGATCGAGGTCGACGGGACGGCGCGAGAGGACGTCGAGATCGCTCTCGATACCCGCGAGTGTACCGATGAGCATGTCGGACGACGGCGCCGCAGCGAGGTAAGCCTCGACCGCTGTGAGCCGGTCGACGAGGGGCGCAAGATCCGGTTCCGGAATCTGCACATCGCGGACAGCCAATTCAAGGGACGTTACCCGATCAAGAACGACCTTCAAATCAGGCTCGCGCGCCATGTTGGCAAGCGCAAGAGATTCAACCTCACTCGTAAGCCGCTGAAGATCGGGGCGGATCGCGAGTTCGTCGATTCTCTTCTGCAACGGCGCGAGGTTCGGCTCCGGCAGCTCCAGGTTCTCGACGGCCAGCTGAAGTGCGGCCAACCCGCTATGCACCGGACCCAGATTGATCTCTGGCACGCTGAAGTTCGCCATGAGTTGTTCGATACGGTCAAGGCGCGGTTCAATCGCCGCGCGAAGGTCAGGCAATCGCGACTCGCTGACATGCGAGGTCAGCGCGGTGATGCGCGTGTTGACGCCTTCGATGTCTGGCATGCGCAAGTTGTCGATGCGGGCAGAGACGCCGCGCAGATGCTGGTCGATGGCTTCCAGATGTACCGAGCGCATCGAGGCCAGCGACGCCGCGACCGCAGAAACGGATTGCTCGAGCGCAGCCAGGCGGGCGGTCATCGCAGCGGCATTTTGATCGGGCGCGGAAACGACCGTTTCAAGATCCAGCAACTTCTGCTGCAGCGGCATCAGATCCGGTTGTGGCGGGCGATAAGCACCGAGCGCAAGCGACAGCGAGTGATCGACGTCTTCACGTGTCAACGCCTTGCCATGTTTCAAGAAAGCATCGACCTGCTTGGTAAGCTCGGCGTGCGACTCCGTAACATCGACAAACCGGCGCCGCATCCACCACCAGGCAAACGCTGCGCCGAGCAGCGCGGCGAGGCAAAGCAGGAAGAAGATTTTGACGAGGAGAAACCACATGGTCAGGCTCCGGGAAAAAGGAGTTCGGCAAGGGAGGGAAGGGCGCAGATCATTCGTCTGTCCCCACGATACGAATTTCGATGCGGCGGTTCTGGGCGCGGCCTTCATCGGTGGCGTTGCTGCCGATGGGCCGCGACGGGCCATACCCGGCCGCGACGATACGGGCCGGTGAGACGCCGCGTTGTATGAGCGCGGCCCGGACGGCTTCCGCCCGGCGGCGGCTGAGATCGAGATTCAGCTCTGTGCTGCCGGTGTTATCGGTATGTCCTTCGACGCGCAGAGTTCCTGGACAATCGGAGGCCGCCCGGGCGGTCAGATCGAGCAGAGCCGCTTTTGATGTCGCGATTCGGTCGCTGCCCGGATCAAACCCGATACGCGATGCCTCAAGCAAGCGGGCGAGCTCGCCTTCACAGGATTCAACAAGCTCCTTCGCCAGGATTTCCACGTCGCCGACCGATCCGAATGGCAGCGTCGCGCTCGCCATCTTGCGCACGCGTTCCGCTTCCCGCTCCGGGAGTTCGCAGCGCAGATTGAAGATTCTCGACGTGAAACTCGCAGTGCCGGCGTCGCACAGCGTCAGTGTTTCCACACCGCGCATCATCGTCCCTCGCAATCCTTCGGGCGGCGGCGCACCGATCACTTCAAGATTGCTTTCGACAGTCTCGATCCGGCTAGGCACGGACTTGCGGGCGGCGACCACGACGGCGTCGCGCGTCGCGATATCGGGCACGCGTCCATCGAGGGTCAGCTTGCCACCTGACAGTCGGAACAGGAATTCGGGCTCGTCGTTTTCGGCCCTCGTCACAGACTCAGTCATCGGGTTGCTTGCCTGATCGGGTCGTGTGCCTGCCGCGGCGAAATCACTGGTAACGCGTGTGGCGGGCCGCGCCGTTCCGAGCCAGGTCGGAGCTCGGGCTGTTCGGATCGCTTCAAGAACCCGTTCGCCGGCCGCCGTCGTGGGCGGAATTCCGTTCACCTTGACCCACTGGCCCGATACATCGACTTCGGCCCAATCGGCTCCCGCATCGGCAACGGCCCGTTTGGCGGCGCTTCGCACTTCGTCTTCGATGCTGTGTTTTGCGAACGAGGTCCAGGAAATCAGAGTCAGCAAGGCCAGACCAAGCAGCGGAAGCAATCCGTACGGAAAAAATGGTGTCGCATCACCAGACACCCGCCGGAAGCGGCGGACGGTCTGCGTCTTCGACTCGTTCGCTGTCTCCCAGCTGAAACTCATCCAAATGACCCCACTCAGGACACGCCGTGCGACTGCGGGACGCCCCGATCCCGTTGTTAAGTAAAGCCATAATAGAACATACGCAGCAATACTTCGCCCCTGACAGTTGCGGGAACTGTCAAACGTTGCGCATTGCCGTTGCAGCCGGCTCAGGATCGGGGCCGCATATTCATGGAACCTGCAGTATTTGCTGCCGTTTTTGTGCGCGCAGATCACGCAACGAGTCAGGGGCGCTTGTGTACCGGTCACTCAAGCTCGGCCCGCTTATCGTTGCAATTGAATCCAATACTCGCGTTCAAGGCGAGCTTCGGATCAACAATTCGTCTGCTGGCACTCATGTTGAAATTGCGTCTTGATGCAGACGATATGCAGGGACCAATGTTGCATCATGAGCAGGACGTCCTCCCAAGCGCCGCACGCACATCCGGATACCGGCGTAGATCCGTTCGCATTGGCCGGATTTGAAGGTCATCCGCAGGCGCTTGCCATGCACGGCGATCGTGCGCGTCATCGGCATGGCCCGTCTGAACTGACCGGCGAACAACACGCGCGGCTCGGCCGGCTCCGGTCCACTGCACACCGCGCCGAGATGGAGACGTCATTTCATTCGCGGAGGAATCTCGTGTCGGCGCTGACCGGTTCGGCGCCGAACAACCTCCAGATATCGCACCTGCCCGATGGCGCCCCCCGATTGATCAGGCCAGAAGGCTGGGCCATGTCACTCTCTCACAAAGGCCCGTGGACAGTGGTCGCGCTTGCGCTCGTGCCGGCAAAGATCGGTGTGGACGTTGAACTCGTTCGTGATCTCGATTGGCGCCCCATGCTGAAAATGATCTGCAGCGATCACGAACGCGAAGCGTTCGAGACGAATGGTTTCGAGGGTCAGACCGCACTGACGAGTTTTATCCGTATGTGGACGATCAAGGAAGCAGTTCTCAAATCGACAACCCAGGGATTTCGCGCAGGCCCGAAAGGCGTCTCAACGCCGCTCGATATCCTGACAAGTCCGGGGAGGGGCGAACTGTCCGCCTTCGGGTCCGCTTATGAGTTCTGGTCTGCCGATCTCGGGGAGGCAATCTTCAGCCTCGCCCGCCAACGCCACTAGTCCGGTTTCCGGAACGCGATCGAGAGTGGATTCGCCTCATAAATCCGCAGGCCGTCGCACCAGAGCGACCCGCGCGCGGTCGCCAGCACGCGGGCGCTCGTTTGCTCAAGGCTCAAGAGTTCGATCACTCCTGTTACCTCTCGCTTTTCCGGTGTGACCTGACCGCGGTATGACCATTTCACGCGCTCACCTACAGCCGGGGTTTCGGCGACCAGTCCGTGAAGCTCTAGCGTGGGGACCTTCAGTAAGACCGCGCGCATGAGTAGTTGCTCGAGCGCATCCAGCCCCAGCGAACCGGGTTGTACAGGATCGTTGAAGAAGTGCGCCTTGAAGTACCAGGCGCGTGGATCAACGCTCTGCCGCCCACGGATGACGCCAAGACCGGCCGCACCACCCGCTGGGTCAAAATAGTCTGCGCTGTCGAGCATGCGGAGCTGACCCGAGGCGAGCCGGGGATCGACGGGTGAAAGGTCTGCAGCCGAACGGGGAAGTACGAGATAGCTGCGGTCGGCTTCCGTGATCGGCAGGCCCGCCTGGCGTACCAACGCGGCTGCCGGGAAGAACCCGAACCGGGTGTTAAGCTCCATCACGGGCTCACCAGATTTCAGCTGCGCGACAACGTCGAACGCCACGATGGTCATCGGACCGACCTTCGAGAAACTGGTCAGCGTCGTCCGGACACGGATCGTTCCGTCACGGGGGCCGATCATCCGGTGGATCTTGCCGTCACCTTCAAGATTGCGAAACCGGTCTCCGCCCTCCAGCGCGAACCCGCAATGACTGGCGAGCCAGCCGCAGGGCTGCAGGATGATTTCATTCAACACCGCAAATGGCATGAAGCCGGAGCGATTGTCAGCGAAATACCAGGCATCCGGAGGCACATCGTATTCTGCAAGAATGCTCGCGCCGGTTTCCTGCACGCCCGGGCGCGTCGAGACATCCAACACGCGCGACATCACGTGATAGGGTGGTTGCGGAAGCCGGGGCACGCGGCCGCCGAGATCGAAGCGATTGTACATCTCTCCGAATGCTGCCGAAGGCGGACCATTTGCGCAGTCCAGCAGCGCGGCCTGATCGCCGCGGCTCTCCTTGTTCGGCCCCACACGAAGCGGCGACGCTGAGACACGGGGCGCCGGCCAATTGCGACGCAACTGAATCCCGAACCGGGGACAGTAAAAGACTTTCCGCCCATCAGATCGTGCGAGCAGCGAAGCAAACACTTTTGGCGTTTCACCGAGGATCACCTCGTCAATGAACACTTCGTAGATGATGTCGTGATCGGTGTCGGGAATGACCTGACCGCGGCAGATGAATTTGGCGGTTTCGCCCGGTATGGGCTCGAACACATAGCCATCCCGGTCCTGCGTGAGACCCAGGGCAGCGGCATAGAATTCAAGTGCCTGCACTGCCGCCTCGGCCATCAGCGTCCCGGGCATGCAGGGATCGTTGTGGAAGTGGCCCTCATAGAACCAGGCATCCGTTGGCACATGTGCATTCGCGCAAAGGTATCCGCGGCTCCACGGACCGCCAGTGGGCTCAAACGCCGTGACCGTATCGAAGAAGGTCAGCTTGCCCGCCGGCAGGTGAGGCGGGATCGAATGGGCGGCGCACAGCTCGAAACCCTTTCCGAAGCAGGCGAGGGCGTCCCCGTTCCGGAAAGCCGAAACGTCTGCCTTTGAAAAACTGCGCTTGGCGCTGGCCCGGCCGACATCAATCGGTTCGATTTCGCGCGTCGGCGGAGGCGACGTTTCTGCGTCCCACGCAACACCTTTGCCTGAGGCGAGCTCTGCATCTGTGAAGAAGCCGGCCTGACCTTGACGCACCGAAAAGGCGGGGCGCCCATTCGCCATGCAGTCATACTGAAAGAAGAACATGCGCACACCGGCAAAAGTGGCGTGCTGGGTAATCTCGATCTGGAATTTCAGGGTCTCGCCCGCATTCGGCAAACCGCCTTCATGGAAGGTGATCTCGCACCCCAGAAGGCGGTAAACGCGTTCGCTCTGGTTCTTCAGATCCGCGCCCATCCACGCGATCAGGGTTAGGTCGGCTTGACCACACTCAATCAGCGGACCAGGGCGCACACGGCCGTCATGCGTATACCACTCGCCAGGCGCGATATCGGTCTCGGTCCAGATCACTCCGGCGCCTTCAACGCCGGCATCGGCGTCTATACCGGTAATGCGGTCAACCAGCAGAAGCGGCGCCGCGGGTAGCCGGCATTGGCGCTCGAATGCATCTTGCCCGAGGAACGCGGACCCGAAGAAGTCAGACATCTTCCCGCGGGCCGAGGCTTCGACTTCCGGCCGCGACCAGGATTTGCCGACAGGCGGCCGCGACGCCAGAGGCGTGCGACCCGACAGAACACCGGTTGGAGCTGGCGACTTTTCCAACGTTTTGCCGGGCGGGGGCGGAAAGGGTATCCGACCATCCGGAACGATGGCGCGGACTTGAGGCGGATACACCGGCGCCGGCAATCGCGGTGCCAGCGGCAAGCCGGTCGATACGGAGTCTTCGGCTGGCAGACGGGGAGACGTGTGATGCGCCGGGCGCGAGACCTTGTAGGGCGCTGCGTGATGCCACGGATGTGAGCGCGCCTCATCGAGACGCGCGGCGATCCGGTCGATCCGCACCTTGAAGCCTTCAGCATACAGACGGGCGGCGAGTTCAGCGACTTGAGCAAGTTCCGAGTTTTCAACCCGGTCCGTGGCCACAGCCAGATGCTGCTTGCCGGCCAATATCTGGCCAATACTCTGCGTGAGTGTGTCGCGCGGCCCAAGTTCGACGAAGGTGCGCACGCCATCGTCCCATGCCTGACGGATCGTGGCCGGGAAATCGACAGTCGCCACGGCCTGCTTCGTCAACATGTCAGCCACGCGCGCCCGCGAGGGCACATAAGCGGCGTTGATGGCATTGGCATAAAGGCGCACGTTGCTCGCGCGCGACACAGGCCGCGAATGCAATTCGCGCCATTTTTCCTCGAACGGCTTCATGGCATTGGCGTGAACAACGAGGTGCTGGTGCATCAGCGTCCCCGTACCGGGTCCGAATTGCTGGAAAAACGCGCGACAAGCGTCGGCCGGACCGCCGATCATCAGGTCGTCGTCGGTGTAGATGATCGTGATCTCGACATGCGGCGCGAACCGGAGTGCGTCCCGTACGCGCGCAACCGAGGCACGGACACGCCAATTGGTCCAGTCGGACGGCACGTTCGGCCCCCAGGCTTCGCCGGCTGTTTCGAATGCGCCGCCCAGATGGCGTTCGTACATCGCCGCCTTCTCGATATCATCCAGAAGGCCGCCCATGTCCTTCCAGTAGCCGAAGGCAAAGAGCGCATTGCTTTCGCCGAGCGAGAGACCGATGGCGGCGTGCGGCTCCAGTTCGAGTACGTCCCGAAGGAGAATGGCGTGCGCCTGGGTGACGAGGGAAACCGCACAAAGCTGCTCGAACTCCGAGAGCGAGGACTTGGCAAGAAGGTGCGTCATGGCCGACGCCTTCGGGATGTCGCCGAGGCGCTCGGCGACTTCCGGAAACGCCATCAACAAGCCGCGACCCATCCGCGGATAGGAGGCCGCCGAACCTGTCAGGGCGAAGGCCAGCTCACCCTCCGGCTCTCTCTCTCCCAGCCAGACGCCTGGCGCTTCAGCCGATCGTTTTGCTTCCAGCGCGTGGATGGCCGTCTGGATTTTCGCCGTCAGGTCAGCTTCGTCTTTCGCGAGAATGGCAATACGGACCCGGCCCGCTCCTCCGGTCCTTCCGGCTTTCAACTTGGCGGCAAGCGCAGCGCGGTTGGCGGCTGCAGCGAACACAAGGCGCGGCGTTGGGCGGAGCATATCCGGCGCTGGTGCCGGCGGGGCGGCGACCACGGTCACTTGTAAAGGTTGGGACGTCACGGAGTTGCCAGACGCGACTTGAATTCTCCGCGCAGACGCATCGAGGGCTACGGCGCCGCCTTCGTCCTGCAAGACGTGCGAACGGACAGCAAGCGAGAGACCGACCGCGAGGTCAAACAAACCGGAAGACGCGCCAGCTTCGCCATAAACGGATTGAAGGGCTGCAACTCGGCTTTGGCCTGCACCAGACCACGAAATGTTCGTAACGGTGCCCTTGATCTGATCTCCCGCAGCTTCTGCTTCTGACTTGCGCTTCAGCACAAGCGCAACGGCCAAGTCCGCGGCATCTCCGGCGGGAAAAACAGCGCCCGCAAAGTCCGCACTAGTCACGATCGCAAGATCAAGCGTGCCCGCCTGCAGCGCGGCAACGGCCGCGTCGAACGCGGCGAGACCCGAGCTTTCTTCAGCCGCGATGGCGAAGCCCTGTCCACGAAAATCTTCGCAGGACGTGATCCTGTTTGCGGCCATGTTCGCCATGGCGCCAAGCACGTCGGCGGCGACGAGAGCCGGCGCAACGGCGTCAAGCTCGGCTTCGATGTCGTTGCGCCCCTCGGAGATCAGCTTGGCTTTCAGGCGCTCGCGTATCGGCCAGCGGGCGGAATCGTCAGCGCAGCGAATACCGGCGAACACGCCGCTACGCTCGGCGGAAACAGGCGTGACGCCGTAAAGCGCCATCTGTGAAACATCCAGGACCGCCAGCTGATGCGCTTCGGCCCTCAGAAGGTCAGACGGCGGAATCCGGCTCTTGACGGGATCGGCGCCAACAAGCTCGGCGCGCCGGACAGGTGTCGCGGGCGAATTGATCAGTCGGCGGATGACACTGCGCTCACCGCGATCTGTCCCGGCCTTCATACCGATGCCAACGATCACGATGTCGTCCGGCTCCGGCGCGGCGTCCGTTGCATGGCCATTGATGTAGCCGCGCACTGGCTCGTACGCCTCAAGGATCAGGTGGGAATTGTTGCCGCCGAAGCCAAAATTGCTGATCGCGGCGCGGCGCGGCCTATCATGGCTTCTTTTCCATGCCTGCACGTCTGTCAGCGGCAAGAGACCGGTCTCAGCCAGTGGTGCGATCAACGTCCCATCCAGCGGCATGGGCGGCAGTTCTTCCGCTTCCATCGCCGCCGTCAACTTGAGGACACTGGCGAGGCCAGCCGCCGTGATCAGATGGCCAGTGTTGGCCTTCAATGATCCGATGGGGAGTTCGCGGCGCGATCCGAAGACCGCAACAGCCGACTGGATTTCAACACTGTCGCCGACTGGCGTTCCCGTCGCGTGGCATTCGAGAAAATCGACCGAACCGGGCTCGATTTGCGCCATTTGATAGGCGCGGTTCATCGCCTCGGCCTGGCCTCCCGAATCCGGAGCCAGAAAGCCCTTGCGCCGGCCGTCATTGGAGAGGCCGATGCCGCGGATAACGGCGCGTACGCGATCACTTTTCTTGACGTCCGAGAGACGTTTCAACACGACAGCCGCAGCGCCCTCGGACGGCACCAGTCCATCCGCACCCTGAATGAATGGGCGGGACCGTCCAGACGGGCTAAGCGCTTTCAGCGCATCAAATCCGATGTGCAGGATCAGATTGTCAGCGGCGTTGACCGCGCCGACCAGCGCGATGTCGATCTGACCGATGGCCAGTTTCCGGCACGCAATCTCCAACGCGTACAAGGAGGAAGCGCAGGCTGCATCAAGCGCAAGCGCAGGGCCCTCCGCTCCGATCATCCGGGCGATGAGGTGGGCGGGCATGCCTGAATTCAAAGTATCTGAAAGCGGGCGCTGCGTCCGGCCGGTGCGCCAGACCTCTTCCGCATAGTCCACCTTGGCGTGGCTGGGGTAGCAAAGATTGGCAAGGAAAACGCCGCGTTTTGCGGGCGCCGTCTTTTCGGCACCGGGGACATTCGACCACGCGTCCCAAGCGGCTTGCAAAGGCCAACGGTGAACCGGATCGAGCTCGGGGGCCGTCATGCCATCAAGCCGTCTATAGCCTTCGTGCTGCGTCGCCACCTGATCCACCCGGCCAGAGACGTAGCGGGCCGGTGAAGACGCTGTCCCCGCAAGGCCGAGTTCCGACGGTTCCACGGGCCGCGTGACAACGCGTTTTTCGCGGACAACGCTCCAGAGTTCGCTTGGCGTCGCGGCGCCCGGCAAGACGCAAGCTTCGGAAACGATGGCGATTGGTGCAAACGCGCTCATGCCGTCGCCCAAGATTTGCCGACGACGAGTTCGATCTGGCTTTTGTCACCTGCCAGCAGCTCGTTCGCAAAAATACGCGCGCCTTCACGGATCGGGATCAATGGAATGCCTTGTGTTTCAAAATGACTGGCAAGGGCGCCGTCCACCATTCCGCCCGCCCACGGGCCCCAATGGAAAACCTTCACGCGCGCCGATGGGTAAGACTGTGCAAGCGAGCGGCCTGCGCTTGCAAGCAACGCGTTGGCCATCGCGTAATCCGATTGCCCCTTGTTTCCGAAGAATGCGGCGGCGGAGGAAAAAAACGCGATATGACTTAGCTTTGCCGGATCAAGCGTGGCCAGAATGTTCATCAGCCCGTCCACCTTCGGCGCGAACACGCGGCGCAATTCAGCCTCGGTCTTGTCGTTGGCCAGTCGATCTGCCAGCACGCCGGCGCCGTGGACGAGACCGGTGATCTTGCCATACTTCTTTTGCGCCTGATCCAGTGCCTCCGACACTGCCGTCGCGTTGCCGGCATCCAGCGCAATGTACTGCGCATCCGCGCCCGTCTCACGGATCGCGGCGAGCGTTTCCCGGATCTCGGCACCGGCGAGCAGGCCTCGGGCCGTCTGATCGATGGCCGCCGGTGTGACGCGTTCCCCGGCCTCGCGGGCGCGCTCCACGAGCAGGCCACGCAGCGCTTTCAGGTCTGAGACAGATGGCAGATCATCCGGCCACGGTGTTTCAGCTGACCGCCCGGCTAGCCATATCCTGCCGCCTGCTACCCGCGCCAGCTCAATGGCGCAGGCGGCGGTAACGCCGCGAGCGCCGCCCGTGACCAGCCAGACGCCGGGATCGGCATCCGGCACACCGTTCGGCGGCAAAAGCGAAGCGCCAGGTTCCGCCGCAAGCAACGTGCCGTCAGCCGAAATCGCCCCATCGCCATACCCGCGGGCAATCCCTGCGGCTACTGCGTCCGCGACTTTGCCGGTCACGGTCCAGGCGACTGTCTGCGTACTGATCCATTCCTTCCGGAGGGTACGGCTAAGACCTTCGAGCCCCGAGAGCGACCCGGCGCGCTGGAGAATGACAACTACGCCGTCATCCCGGCGCGCCGCCTTGGCCGCTTGCAACACAGCCCAGTGACGCGCGGCAGGTTCGTCAGAGCGGAGACCTTCGGTGACGACCACCGCGTCAGCCGAGTGCGAGGGCTGCGCAACAATGCGAGCCGCAAATCCTTGAGCTGACAAAACCTGTTCCAGCGCGCTCGCGGCTGACGGGTCCGCGTTCGTGATCTCGATGACTGCGCCCGGTGGCAGGCGTAACACCGGCGTTGCGGCTCCTTCGGACCAGATGACGGGCCGCACGTCGCACGTGTAAGGTGCGGCGTCAGCTCGGGGCAGGTGGGGACGATGGGAAGCCCGTACCTCCCCGTCATCCCTCAGCCGAAAAAATCGGCGATTTTCCGGATCGTGCGAAGCTCGGCAAGGTGTTCGGGATCTACTTCCGGCAAGGATGGATACTTGTCGCGCAGCGAGGACAGAATCTCTACCTGCTTGATGGAATCCACACCCAATTCGCCTTCAAGGTCCATGTCGTCTTCCAGCATGTCAGGCGGATAGCCGGTCTTTTCAGCAATCAGGGCACGGATCACATCCGGCGAAACAGTCAGGCTGGAGGCCGGAGGCGCGCTCACCGCTTTGACTTCAACTTTCACAGGCGCGGCGGCC
Organism: Hyphomonadaceae bacterium; assembly: GCA_027485145.1. Taxonomy (GTDB): domain Bacteria; phylum Pseudomonadota; class Alphaproteobacteria; order Caulobacterales; family Hyphomonadaceae; genus Hyphomonas. Next base: position 13,732 of record JAIXRO010000078.1, read on the forward strand.
GCTTTCGCTGCGCCCGGCGTAGCCGCCGCAATCATGGCGGCGATAGCTGCGATCGTGCGCAGTTCCACGAGGCGTTCGGGTTCGATTTCCGGCAGATGCGGAAGCCGGTCGCGCAGCGAGGACAGGATTTCGACCTGCTTGATCGAATCCACGCCGAGTTCGCCTTCAAGATCCATATCGGCATCAAGCATATCGGGCGGATAACCGGTTTTCTCAGAAACGATCGCGCGCACGATCGCGGCTGCGTCCATGTCTGGCGCTGCGGCTTGCGCCTTCGGCGCGCCAGGCACGGGAACAGGTGCGGGCGGCGCCGCAGCTTTTGGCGGCTCGGGCACAAAGGCGTGCGCGCCGCCGGCGCCGTTGGCTTTCGGCTTCGGAGATTCGGGCGGTGCGGATGGCGCGGCCGACGCTGCAGGCGCATGGGCCGCCGGTTGCGCAACCGGGACAGGGGCTGCAGCACGCGGCGCCGGAAGACGCTGTGGCTCCTGGGAAATGCTGCCGGCCTGCCCGAGGAGCGCCGCCGCGGCATTCAGGTAGGCTTTGTGGCCCTCGGCAAGTGCATTCAGGTAATCTGAATGGCGAAGCGAGACTTCCTGCCAGATTCGTTCGACCGGCGACGAGATTTCGATGGGCCCACTCGCTGGCGGAACCGAAAGTTGGGATGCCGGAGCGGCGTGCCGGTCGTTCTGATCGGACATGGAGGGTTCGTTCCTTTGAGACTTGGGGGATGCAGATGGCGAAAGGCTGGCCGAGGCGGGTTGAGCCGTTGTGTTCGGAGGCGCGCGGCCGGCTGCGCCGTTCTTCGGCGGGTAGGGCCTGTCGTGATTTGCGCCCGTAAGGAACACGGCATGCCGCGAGGGCGCAGGCTTGGGTTCAGGCGCAGGGCAATCGGCGTAAAGCGCGGCAAGATCCAGTTTCAGTCCGGACACGGACAAGGCACCCAGCACTGATAGGAACTGCGCCACACCGTTGGTGCGCTTGTTGTCGAGAGACAGTGCGACGTAGTCACGGCCCGCGAGCGTGTCCGACACCAGGCCCGACACGACATTGCCGGGCCCGACTTCCACGAAGCAGCGGGCCCCCGCTGCATACATGGCTTCGACCTGTTCGCGGAAACGCACAGGCGAGGCAATCTGGGAGGCCAAGGCGCTGGCGAGATCTTTTGACGCCGCCTTGTAGGGCTGCGCCGTCGCGTTCGCGTACACCGGAAGGGCGGGACGTTTCAGGCGCAAGTCTTCGAGCGCTTTTCGGAAGGGGGCAACCGCGGGTTCGACGATGGATGAATGGAAGGCCGTCGCGACCGGCAGTTTACGCGCCTTGATACCTTCTTCGGCACAGCGTTGCTCCGCCAATTGGATGACATCAACAGCGCCAGAGAGCACGACCTGGCTGGGCCCATTGTCATTGGCAATCACGAGTCCCCCGCCGATCGATCGCACCAACGGCTCGATCCGGCTAGCGGGCGCCTGTACCGCCAGCATGGCGCCTTGGGTCGTCTGCGCGGCACGTGCCATCTCGCGGCCTCGCGCGGCGGCGATGGTGAGTGCGGCGTCTCGGTCAACGGCGCCCGCATAATGCAGCGCCATGATTTCACCGAAGCTGTGCCCGCCGGTCATTTCGGCTTCGAGGCCGAGCGCTTCGAGCAACGCCAGATGCGAAAGCGCCACGGCCGCAATCGACGGCTGAGCGTTTTCCATCTGGGTCAGGCGCTGTTGCTGACTACCAAACTCGACCTGATCAAACGCCGCGGGCGGGAACGCCAGCTTGTGGAGCTTCAGCGGGCCGGTAACCGGATGGCTCGCCGCCAGGTCCCAGACCGCGCGGGCCGCGGGGAACGCAAGGGCCAGGTCAGATCCCATACCCGGATACTGACTGCCCTGACCCGAAAACAGGAAAGCAATCTTTCCAGCGTCGGGCGTTCTAACAGAGGCCGAGCAACCTTGCGGCAGCGGCGCGGTGCCAAGGGACCCATCCTTCAGTTGCGCAGCGAGCTTTGAGGCCTTCGCAGCAAGTTCGTCCGAATTGGCAGCCACGATGGCGGCGCGCGCCGGTGCCTTGGCGTCGAAGGCCGCATGAGAAGCCGCGGCTTCAAAGGCGAAGGCATCCTCCGGCGGAGGCGCGTCGCCGTGTCCGGCGAGTCTGGATGCCAACTCTTCCGCGTTTGGAGCCGAATACAGAAACAGCTCTGCGGGATGCACGCGGGCGGGATGCGCTGCCGTGGCGCCTGTGTATTCCTCGAGCGTGACGTGGAAGTTGCTGCCACCGAATCCGAACGAGCTGACGGAGGCGCGGCGCGGGCGAGAAGATGCCGTGATCCAGGGCCGTGCTTCTGTGTTGACATAGAAGCAGGCGCTGTCGCGGATCGCGTCTGCTGGCTCCTCGATCTTGATCGTTGGCGGCAAGACTTTGCGGCGCAGAGATTCAACCGCCTTCAGGAGGCTCGCGGCGCCGGCGGCGGCTTTCGTGTGGCCGATCTGCGACTTGACGGATCCAACCGCGCACCAGGGGCCTTCACCGGCGTCCGCTTCACTGAATACGAGGTGCAGGCCTTCGATTTCGGCCTTGTCGCCGGCGCGCGTACCCGTGCCGTGCGCTTCCACAAGATCGACCGAATCCGGACCATAGCCAGCCTGTTCATAGGCCCGCCGCAAGGCGCGCGCCTGACCAGACGGGAGCGGCGTGTAGATCGCCGTTCCCTTGCCGTCCGAGCCGCCGCCGATACCACGGATCAAGGCGTGGATCGTGTTGCCGTCGCGTTCGGCATCCTCAAGCCGGCGCAGCGCCAGCATGCCAATGCCTTCGCCCAGCATCGTGCCGTCAGAATTGTTCGAGAACGGACGGCAATCGCCCGTCGGCGAAAGGGCGGGCGTCTTCGAGAAGCACATGAACATCAGGATGTCGTTCAGCGCGTCCACGCCGCCGGTCAGCACCATGTCGGAGTCGCCCGCGCGCAGTTCGTGCATGGCGATATGAAGCGCCGACAGGCTCGAGGCACACGCCGCATCTGTCACATAGTTGCTGCCGCCCAGATCGAGGCGGTTCGCGATGCGGCCCGCCACCACGTTGCCGAGCAGTCCCGGAAACGTGCTCTCTTTCCACTCGGCGTAATGATTCTCGATCCGCTTGGCGATCGCCTGAACATCGCTCTCTGCGAGACCGGACTGGCGCAGGCCATTCACCCAGGCGGGGCGTTGCAACCGGCCCGCCATATGCGCGGTAAGCTCGGTCGCCGAGGCCACGCCGAGGATCACGCTCGTGCGCGACCGGTCGATCTTGCCGCCACTGCCGCGCTCCGCATCGTCAAGCGTCATTTTCGCGGCGACGAGCGCCAGCAATTGCGCAGAGTCTGTCGTCTGCAGCTGCGCAGGCGGAATGCCGAACGCGAGCGGATCAAAAGCGACGGGCGACAGGAACCCGCCGCGCCGGCCGTAAGTCTTGTCCGGCGTCAAGGGATTGGCGTCGTAGTAGTCGTCGATGAGCCAGTGCGTCTCCGGCGTATCGCTCAGCAGATCGCGCGCCTCGAAGATATCCCGCCAGAAACCAGTTGTGTCTCCGCGTCCTGGAAATATGGCCCCCATGCCGACGATGGCAATCGGTTCGGCGGCGCGCTTGGGCGTGGCGTTTCGGCGTTCGGTCATCGGTTACTCAAATAGACGGGGTGTGTAGGAAAAAAACTGCGACGGCACGGCAAGGCCCGCAGACCGGAGCTGTGCCGCGCGCGTGACGCGCGCCGCGCCTTCCAGCAGATTTAATGCGATCTGACGCACCGTGCGGTTCTCGACCGGCTCGAGCGGCGTTCCGGCCACCCATTCGTTGAACGCGCCCATCGCCGGTCCGCACCAGATCTGATAATCAGCGGTGCGCCCCGGTTCGCCCTCCCGCGCCCATTGAGCGCCCTGAAACAGGTAGCGCCGGGCAACGAGCGCGAGGCGCTTGTTGCCGTCAGATTCGGCTTTCTTGGCTTCGGCCGGATTGACGCGCCGAATGTAAGTTTGGGTCGCAGACCAGGCCGACTCGAAGGGTTCGCCGAGAACGTCATCGATCCATTTGCGGTCGGCAGCGGACACGCTCTCATAGCTTGCGCCGCTGCGATAAAACCCGTGCAGCTTTTTCCCCCGCATCGCGAACAGCGTGCCACGCTTCAGCACCTGCACCTCAACGCCTTGTTCGAACATGTCGGCGGCAGGCGCCATCGCCACATCGGCCGGCCCAGCCTTGGCAAGCAGCCTACGCCCGGCTTCCGACAGTCCGGATTCCACCGCACTTTGATTGACCGAGCCTGTCAGCACGTAAGCGGCGCCCATCTGGAAAGCCGCAGCAACAGACGACGGGGTCGCGATACCGCCGGCCAATCCGATCCGGATCGCCGTCTCGTCAATTCCATGCCGGGCGCAGACCCTCGCGCGCGCAGCGCTGAGTGAACTGAATAGGACGGATGCGGGGCGATTGTCGGTATGGCCACCGGAATCGGATTCCGCGGTGATCTCGGCCGCGACCGGCACTTGGGCGGCAAGGTCTGCCTGCGCCTGCGTGATCTTGCCGGCATCCACCAGCTCTCGCAGCATCTTCTCGGGAGCAGGCGCCATGAACGGTTCGGCGACTTCGGCGCGAGACACCTTTGCGAACAGGTGATTGCGCCGCTCGATCCCGCCATCGGCGCGCCGCGAGAGTCCAAGCGCGGTGTAGCGAACGACGTCCGGCGTAAGACGCATGAACGCCGACGCCGAGACACGGCGCACGCCTTCGGCCAGGAACAGGTCAACGACCGCGGCTTCCTGCCCCGGTTCCTGCGGTGAATGGATCAGATTCGCGCCCCAGGCGTGATCACCGGGTCCCAGCGCAGCGCGGATCTCGCGTACACCGGCGCGGATCTCATCCAGCGGCAATCCAGCGCTCCCATAGAATCCGATGCACCCGGCGCGAACCGCTTCGATCACCATCCTGGGCGTGGCGATACCGCGGGCCATTTCGCCGACCACATAGCAGAATCTTGCGGGATGCTCTGACAGCAGCGCCCGGTCACCCAGCCACTCGGGATAGATCGGTGGCAGCCGGCACGCGTTCACCGATTTTGGCAGGTCTTCGCCGATCGCCACCAATGCCGGCGGTTTCGCCAGATCGGCGGTAAGCCAAACAGGAGCGCGCGGTGTTTCCACGGCGCTTTTGATCAGATCCGGCACGCGATGTCTGCCCTTCTGGCTAGGCCCGTTCCGAGCGCCCATCATCCGACTTCACTTAAGTGCGCAATGACGTCCAACTCAACGAAAAATACCTGATTCCGGATCAATCAATATCGGCCGTTCGGACCGCGCACAACTTTTAATCGCAACGCGCGGGTTAACACCCAGGCGTTGAGCCGCATGGCGATCATCATCTCTGATCAAGGCACCCGCGCATCACAAATTGCGTTGCTTCCATTGCTCCGCGCGAGCACGGCGCGTATGGCAGAGGCGTCACTGGGGAGTAGCCAGTCGTCCTTCGGGGCGAGCCACCGTGTCAACATGCTCGGCTGAGAGGCCGTGGTGCGATGGAAGCGGAACACCGCTTGGGCGAGACCAATGGCATCACTTCCTCGCCCGGGGCCGGGCGGCGGAGATGATGTCGTTTGGTTCTCATCGTCGCCCGGCCCCCGGAATGCACTCATGGAAGCTCTTCTCACTTCAATCGCCGTCGTTGCGCTCGCGGAAATCGGCGACAAGACACAGCTGCTCGCGATTGTGCTGGCCGCGCGCTTCAAGCAGCCGCTGGCCATCATCGCCGGGATATTTGCAGCCACGGTAGCCAATCATTTCCTGGCCGCCCTCGTCGGCTCGCAGGTCGCCAACCTTCTCGACGGACCCACTTTCCGGCTGGCGATCGCGGCGTCCTTCATTGCAATGGCCGCCTGGACGCTTGTGCCTGACAAGCTGGACGACGATCCACAGCCGAAGCCGGCCCGGTTCGGTGCTTTCCTGGCGACCACGATTGCCTTCTTCCTCGTGGAAATGGGTGACAAGACCCAGATCGCGACCGTTGCCCTCGGCGCGCGGTTTCACGACGTCATCGCGGTCACCATCGGCACGACGCTGGGGATGATGATTGCCAACGTGCCGGCGGTGTTCCTCGGCAATGCGCTGCTGGAACGCGTACCGCTCAAGATCGTGCGATGGGTCGCGGCGGGATTGTTCCTGGTGATCGGCCTCTGGCTGCTCGCCCAGACGCTTGTGCAGTTCTAGGCAATGGAACCGGTGCTGGCGGAGGAGGAGGGATTCGAACCCCCGGAGCCCTTTCGAGCTCAACGGTTTTCAAGACCGCCGCATTCAACCACTCTGCCACTCCTCCGCAGCGTGCGCTGTTTGTGGGAACGCGGCCCGCCGCGCAAGTCCCCACAACGGGCGAAAGCGTGAATCGATCCTTAAGCCAGGCTGTTGGACTTTCTTCCGGGTTTGACTGGGTGGCGATACCTGCGTGATACACCAATCCATGAAACGGCCAGAAGGCCACCGGTTCAGCCCCCAAGGCGGAGCCGGTTTCTCAGAAAGAGGAGATTTGCGGCTCATGCCGTTTGCGCACGCCTGGCCCAAGGGCCGACTCATCGTCGCCGCGTCAGTATTGGCCATCGCGGCCGCCGTGCTGCCGGCGTCCGCCGATACGCGGGCGCCAATCGTTTACGCCATGCAACCCGGTGCACCTGCCAAGGCCGCTTCGAAAGCGGCGGTTGTGCCGCTCGTGCCGGACAAGGCGACCCAGCGTATCGCGTTCCGCTATCCGGGGTCGGGGGAGGCGCCGCCAGCCGTGAGTCCGGCGCCGCAAACCGTATGGACCAGTCCGAAGCCGCTTGCGCCGGTCGCCGCGGCGCCCGTCGTCGAAACCGTCGCACTTCAGCCAGTGGGGGTTGCGAAGCCCGTGCAGGCCGCCGCCGTCCTGACCACGAGCGCTTCCGAGACCGGGCTTGCCATCGTCTACGGTGACGAATTTGACGGCCTGCCGACATCGAATGGGGAAATCTTCGACCAGAATGCCCTGACAGCCGCGCATCCGTCCTTGCCATTGCCAAGCGTGATCACGGTCCGAAATCCGCAGACGGGAAGGGAAGTGACGCTGCGCGTCAATGACCGGGGACCGTTTGAAGAGGGCGCCGTGCTGCAGGTATCGCGGAAGGCGGCGCAGGAGCTCGGCATGTCCGGGGCAGGGCGGTCGGAGTTGACGTTCTTTGTCGCTGGACAGTCGCCTGCTCCGGTTTCAAGGCCCGCCGCCGGACCAAAGCCGCTGCTGCGCGAAGCCACCGTGCGCGCCCAGCCTGCGGATGAACTGCTCGGCGGCGACGAGCTGGCAGGGGCTCCGGCACCGGCAAAACAGCGCGCCGCCGTGGTCTGGCCGGAGCCGCCGGCCGAATGGGGCGTTGGCCCGCGAACAACCAAGATAAGCGCATCCTCCTCGGGGTCGCTTTATGTCCAGCTGGCCTCGTTCGCGGATATCAACAATGCGGAAGCGCTTTACCGCGGCCTTCGCTCCGATCTGCCTGTGGAAATCGTGCCCGCCCGCGTCAATGGCTCCGAGTACTTCCGCGTCCGCGTCGGGCCGCTGACCGACCGCGCGTCAGCCCAAGATCTCCGTGACCGCCTGAATGCAGAAGGCAAGGGCGACGGACGGGTGGTCACTGCGGAGTAGAATGCCCGCAGCCTGCCCATTGACGCTGACCACAAACCGGCCCTTTTTCCCGGATAGCCGGGAAAAGGGGCCGCGTGTGCATGCGGCCGTTCCGGACTAGGGAGACACACATCGTGAAGTTTTGGCGTGGGATCGTTCTGGCGGCAGCTGTCGGCATCGGAGCTGCGCTTCCTGGTTTGGCGCAGGTGATCGATACACCGGCGGAATTCGCCGTTATCATGGATCACGAGACCGGGCAGATCCTGTATTCCAAGCGCGGCGAAGAAGCGATGACGCCGGCGTCCATGACCAAGATGATGACGGCTTTTGTCGTCTTCGAACTGATCGAGCGAGGCGAAATCGCACTGACCGACAAGTTCACGGTCAGCGAGGATGCCTGGCGCCGCGGGGGCTTCCCTTCCGGCACGTCGACCATGGGGCTCGTACCCAAGGATACGCCCACGGTGGAAGAACTGCTGCACGGCGTGATCACGATGTCCGGAAACGATGCCTGCATTGTGCTGGCGGAAGGCATTTCAGGTTCAGAGCCTGCCTTCGCGGCCCGCATGACGGAGATCGCACACGAACTCGGCCTCAAATCGGTGAACTTCGTCAACACGACGGGCCTTGAAGGCGAAGGTCATGTCGTCTCCGCAGTCGATCTCGCGAAGCTCGCGAAGATGACCATCGACAAGTATCCGCAATATTATGGCTGGTATTCCCTCCCGTCCTACACCTGGCGTGAATACACACAAGTCAACCGCAACCCCCTGCTCGAAGTTGAAGGCGCCGACGGCCTGAAGACCGGACACCTGGAATCCTCAGGCTACGGACTGACCGCTTCTGCGGTGCGCGACGGCGTTCGCCGCACGATCGTCATCAACGGTCTGCCGACCATGGCGGCACGCGCACAGGAAGCCGAACGCCTGATGCGTGTCGCGATCCAGAGCTTCGAACTCAAGACAATCGGCCCTGAAACCGTGACCCTGCCCGACGTCGATGTCTGGCTTGGCGAACAGCGCACCGTGCCGGTTTCGCTGGCCGAGCCTGTGAAAGTCGTCGGTCACAAGGCCGCGTTCTCGAAAGCCAAGGCCGAGCTGGTGCTGGACAAGACGGTCAAGGCCCCGGTCAAGAAGGGCGACAAGGTCGGCATGTTCGTGGTGACGCTGGAAGGCCAGGCGCCTGTCAGCGCGCCGGTGATCGCCGAGGCCGACGTCAAGAAACTCGGCTTCTTCGGCCAGGCGATCGAAGGCGTCAGCACGCTCATGCGGGGTGAAAGCACACCGAAGCCTACCGATGAACCGGCGACGGGCGGTGATGAATAGTCCAGTCCGGGGACGGTTCATCACGCTGGAAGGCGGCGAAGGGACAGGCAAGTCCACCCTGCAGCGGGCCTTGCAGGGGCAACTGGCCGAGCAGGGTATCAAGACCCTTCTGACGCGTGAGCCGGGGGGTAGCCCACGCGCCGAAGCCGTTCGCGCGCTCGTGCTAAACCCGCCCGGCGACACATCCTTCTCCCCTCTGGCCGAAGCCCTGCTCATGAATGCGGCGCGCAGCGATCATCTTGATCAACTCATCCGGCCCGCCCTGGCGGCTGGACAATGGGTGATCTGCGACCGGTTCAGCGATTCAACCCGCGTCTATCAGGGCGTGACGGGTGCGGTCTCACCGGACGTACTTCTTGACATGGAACGTCACGTCGTGGCGGACACCCGGCCGGACCTCACGCTCATTCTCGATGCGCCCGTGACTCTCGCCCTCGAACGCCGCGCGGCACGCGGCGGTAAACTGGATGTCTTCGAGGCCCGCGGCCTCGCCTTTCACGAAGCGGTGCGAGCCGCTTTCGCGGACATAGCCCGGCACGAACCCGGTCGCTGCACCTTGATCGATGCGAGCCTGCCCCCGGCAGACGTCGCGCATCTCGCCTGGGCCGCAATCGCGGCACGCTTTGCCGACGTCCTTGCCCGGCCATGAGCATAGGCTGGCCCCTCTTCGGTCATGCGCCGGCGCAGCAGCGCTTCCTTGACGCTTATGCGCAAGGCCGGCTTCACCATGCATGGCTGATCGAGGGACCTGAAGGCATCGGCAAATCTCGGCTCGCCCATCGTCTCGCGGCTTTCCTGCTCGGCGCGCGAGGCCCTGCCGGCCAACCGCTCGATGCTCCGGAGACGGACGAGGTGTGGCGGGCGTGCGCCGCCGGTAGCCACCCGGATTTTCGCCTGCTGAAGCGAGAGCTGAACGACAAGGGCAAGCTCACCCAGGATATCAGCGTCCATCAGATCCGGGAGCTCACCCAATTTTTCACCATGAAGGCCGCGCTTGGTGGATGGCGAACCGGGATCATAGATGCCATCGACGAAACCAACCGGAATGGTGCGAACGCGCTTCTCAAGACGCTCGAAGAACCGCCCCCAAAGTGCGTACTTTTTCTGGTCAATCACGGACGGGAGCCGATCCTGCCGACCATCCGGTCGCGGTGCCGCGTGCTGCGCCTTTCGGCGCTGTCGGAGGCAGACTGCCTGACCGCGCTTGAAGCCGCCGGTGCGCCTCCGCAGGCCGCGCGCATCGCCCGCGGAAGGCCGGGCAGGGGCATCCGGCTATCGTCGCCTTCCGCGCTTGCCGCCGCAGACGCCGCTCGCGCCCTGCTCCGTTCGGCGCCTAGAATTCCTGACAAGCTGGCCATGGCTGCCCTGTCCTCCGCCTCGGCGGATGAGCGGGCGATGGAGGCCTTCCGGGCGGAAATCAGTGAGTGGCTGGCAGAGCGCGCCGAGACCCAACCGGCGGCGGCGCGGCTCTGGTTGCAGCAGGCGCGCCTGGCGGGGGATGCTGAACGTCTGAACATGGACGCCGCGCAAGTCGCGTCAAAGCTGATCGCGGGGCTTTATGAATTGGCGCAGCCCGTCTAAACGCCCCCGAGATGTTTGATACACACGTCAATCTGCACGGTGAGGCCTTTGCCGAAGACCTCGAAGACGTGCTCGCGCGCGCCCGGGAGAGCGGTGTCGAGCGCTTTCTCGCCATATGTGACCGCTACGATAACTTCCCGGCTGTGCGGGCGATCGCTGAAGCGCACGCGGACATCTGGTGCTCGGTCGGCGTGCATCCGCATCACGCGAAAGATTTCACCTCACTCATGGCTTCGACCCTCATCGCCGAAGCCACGCACCCGAAAGTCGTAGCGATCGGCGAAACCGGCCTCGATTTCCATTATGGCTACAGCGCCGAAGCCGACCAGGTGCGCAGCGTGCGCGAGCACATCGCGGCGGCGCGCGAAACAGGCTTGCCGCTGATCCTTCACACACGCGAGGCCGACAGCCTGATGGCGGATATCCTTGAGGAGGAATTCGCAAAAGGGTCGTTCCAGCCCTTGCTGCATTGCTACACCGGCGGGGCAGACCTTTGCCAACGCGCACTGGCGCTGGGCGCCTATGTGTCAGTGTCCGGGATCCTGTCGTTCAAAAGCGCAAGGGACGTGCGCGCGGTCATCGCCGATGTGCCGCTCGAGCGCCTGATCCTCGAAACGGACTGTCCTTACCTCGCGCCCGTGCCGATGCGCGGCCGCCGGAACGAACCCGCCTATCTCGTGCACGTCGCCGAAGCGCTCAGCGCGCTGAAGGGCGTCGATACAGAAACGGTGAAACGCATGACGACCGAAAATGCCGCGCGCCTGTTTTCGAAGGCGAGGCGCTGATGGCCCGCGCGCGGTTCGTTCTCCTCGGCACAGGCTCATCCGGCGGCGTACCGCGCGTCGGCGGCGACTGGGGCGCGTGCGATCCGGCCGAGCCCCGCAACCGCCGCACGCGCTGCAGCGCGCTGCTGGAGCGCGAGGGTGAGGCGGGAGAGGTGACACGCATTCTCATCGACACGTCGCCGGACCTGCGCGAACAGCTGCTCGCTCAAGGCACTACGCATCTCGACGCTGTCCTTTACACGCACGATCACGCTGACCAGGCGCACGGAATCGATGACGTCCGCGCCCTCGCGATCCGTCAACGCGCGCCGCTGCCCGTGTACTTCGACGCGTACACCCGGCGCAGTCTCGAAGGCCGTTTCGATTACATCTTCAACGGCGCCGGCGGGTATCCGCCAATTCTCGCGTCGCAGCCGGCCATTGTGCCTTACGTGACCTTGACCATTCCCGGCCGCGGCGGCCCCATCGATCTTCTGCCGCTCGATATGGAGCACGGACGTATCCGGTGCCTCGGTTTCCGGATCGGAGATCTGGCCTATTGCAATGACGTGAACGGATTGCCGTCCCCGACGATGGACGCGCTGAGCGGGCTCGACACATTGATCATTGATGCGCTGCGTTACACGCCGCACCCATCTCACGCGCACCTGGAGTTAACACTGTCCTGGATCGCCGCGCTGAAGCCGCGCAGGGCGATCCTGACCAACCTTCATGTCGATCTCGATTACCGGACGCTGCTGCGCGATTTGCCCGCGGGCGTGGAGCCGGCGTATGACGGGCTGGTCGTGGAGTTTGCTGCCTGAGGGGACAGGCGCGAGGGGGCGTTCCGCAGAGCCAAAACCCTGAAAACGCTACGCATTTCTGGCTTTGCGCCATTCCGGCCAAACTCCTATTTCCCATAATATTGATTATACGAATGGCGGCATACCCAGATGGGATGCTTGGCCCGTAGCACGGGTCGAAGGTTTTCCGTCTGTCCGCCATTTCGACGAAGACGTGATCAGCGGACCCTTGGTCTGGTCTCCGGCCCACCACGCCGCATTTACCCCCGATTCACGTTTGGAAGCGCCCCCTTCCCCGATCGAAGTGCTGCCGATCGCGGCGCTATTCCCACTCGATCGTGCCGGGCGGCTTCGACGTGATGTCGTACACGACGCGGTTGACGCCCTTCACCTCGTTGATGATCCGGGTCGCCACACGGCCCAGGAAGGCGTGATCATACGGATAGTAGTCAGCCGTCATGCCATCGACACTGGTCACGGCGCGCAGGGCCAGCACAGCCTCATACGTACGCACATCCCCCATCACACCGACGGTGTTGACCGGCAACAGCACGCTGAACGCCTGCCAGATCTTGTCGTACAGACCGGCCTTCCTGATCTCGTCGATGTAGATGGCATCCGCCTTGCGCAGCGTGTCCGCCTTCTCGCGTGTGATCGCGCCCGGAATGCGGATCGCGAGGCCCGGCCCCGGAAATGGATGCCGCCCGACGAACGCTTCCGGCAAGCCCAGCTCGCGGCCGAGGGCGCGCACTTCATCCTTGAACAACTCGCGCAGCGGCTCGACCAGCTTCATCTTCATGCGCGCCGGCAGACCGCCGACATTGTGGTGGCTCTTGATCGTCATGCTCGGCCCGCCGCTGACGGATACGCTTTCGATGACGTCCGGATAGAGCGTGCCCTGCGCCAGGAAATCCGCCCCGCCGATCTTCTTCGCCTCTTCGTCGAATACGTCGATGAACAGGCCACCGATGATCTTGCGCTTCTGCTCCGGGTCCGAGACCCCTGCCAGCTTGCCAAGGAACAGCTCGGACGCATCCACGTGCACCAGCGGAATGTTGTAATGCTCGCGGAACAGGCCGACGACCTGTTCGCTCTCGCCGGCGCGCATCAGCCCGTGATCGACATAGACGCATGTCAACTGGTCACCGATCGCTTCGTGGATCAGCACGGCGGCCACCGAGGAATCGACGCCGCCGGACAGCCCGCAGATCACCCGGCCCTTGCCCGCCTGCGCACGGATCTTCGCAATCGCTTCGGCCTTGTAGGCCGCCATCGTCCAGTCACCCGTGAAGCCCGCGACGCCGTGAATGAAATTGCGCAGCAGCTTGGCGCCATTCGCCGTGTGCACGACTTCCGGATGGAACTGCGTGCCGTAGAAACGCCGCGCCGGATCGGCAATCACCGCATAGGGCGCGCCCGGAGATTTCGCGATCACAGTGAAGCCGGGTGCCATCTCCGCCACGTGATCTCCGTGGCTCATCCACACCTGTTCGTCTTCGCCCTCGAACAGGCCGTCGAGCAAGGGATCGCTCTGCACGCGCTCGATGAAGGCGCGGCCGAACTCGCGGCTCGTGCCGCCTTCAATCCGCCCGCCAAGCTGGTGCATCATCACCTGCTGGCCATAGCAGATGCCGAGCACCGGAATGCCGGCCTCGAAAATGGCCTTGTCCGCCATCGGGGCGTCGTCCCAATAGACGCTGGACGGCCCACCCGACAGGATGATCGCCTGCGGGCCATACGCCTCGAGGAAAGCCGCATCGACCTTGTTGAAGGCGTGAATTTCGCAATAGACGCTGCTCTCGCGCAGGCGTCTCGCAATCAGCTGCGTCACCTGGCTGCCGAAGTCGACGATCAGGGCGCGTTGGTGTCTTTGGTCTGTCATGGCGCCGCTTAGCGGACGGGGGCAGATTCGTCCAGATGGCCCCGGCGCGGTCAGGTGTGCGGCCAGCCTTTGGTCTGGCGCGCCCGGGAGCGGCTGTCCACAACCAGCTCAACCGGCTTCTGGACCGTCACTTTCGCCATGACGGGCTGGCGGGCCGGCTTCGGCGCCGGTTGGGAGCGCTCCGGTCTGGGACGCGGCGCGGCTTTGGGCTGGGCGGCGGGTTCCAGATGCGCACCGTGCCCGGAGTAAAGCGAGATCAGCTCGAGCAGCTTCTCTGGCGCGATCCCAATCGCCGGCATCGACTGCGTGCCACCTGCGACAGCGCGCGAGAATTTTCCGTACAGCGTATCGCGGCGCGCGACCTCGGAGAACGTGATAAGCTTGGCCGCAGAGATAAAATTCGAGCGATAAACCCGGACGCCGAAGTCAGACACCTCGCTCCAGGCAAAACGCTTGTGAACCCAGTAATTGCGGTACTCCAGACCGTTCACGGTCAGCACGATGCGATTGACGGCGCCAGTGCCGGTCAGGGCGAGGAAAGCCGCGGGCACAAGACCCACCGGGGCCCCGCCCGCGAGGCTGATCAGCGCCAGGAACCCGGCCCCCGTGTACCAACGCCCGGATGTCGGCGTGATCACTGCGCCGTTGGCGTCAATCTTGATGGCCATGTCCGCTCCCCGCATCCACGGCGCAAACCATGACACGTTCCGGCTAAGGTCCGTGAAAGCGATCCGGTCGAATCTTGGCCGCGACGCTTAAGGCTTGTGAACCATAAGCGCGAAGAAGAACCCGTCCGTGCCTGCCCGGCGCGGCGTGAGGCGCACGCTGCCCGTTGGCCCGCGAAACCGGCGCACGATGTCCGCGCCGTGCGCCGTCAGCGCGCCGGAAGCGATGGCCGCTTCGGCGGCGTCCTGCTCCACGAAATGCGGCGCACCGGCGAGGAACTCGGCCACCCTGTCCTCGTCTTCCTCGATCAGGAAGCTGCACGTCGCATAGAGGAGCCGCCCGCCCGGCTTCACGTAGGTCGAGGCCGCCTGCAGGATTTCCCGCTGGTCCTGCATCCGCTTCTGCAGCTGGGCCGGTTTCACCCGCCACTTGGAATCCGGTTTCCGCCGCCAGGTGCCGGTGCCCGTGCACGGCGCATCGACAAAGACGAGGTCCATCTGCCCTACGAGAGGCTCAAGCGCATTGCCTTCGCTCGGGTGCACCAGTTGTACATTGTGCGCGCCCGAACGCTTCAGGCGCGGCACCAGCGCGGAGAGGCGCTTGCCGTCGATGTCGTAGGCGTGGATCTGGCCTTGGCCCTGCATCTGCGCCGCCAGAGCCAGCGTCTTGCCGCCGCCGCCTGCGCAATAGTCCATGACCTGCTCGTCCGGCTTGGCGTTGGCCGCCGCGGCCGCGATCTGGCTGCCGGCATCCTGCACTTCCACCCAGCCCTTCGAGAACGCCGGAATGCCCTCGATGCTGTCCTCGCGCTCGGTCGGGTCCCGCGCCGGGATATGGTAGGCGTTCTTGAGCAGGCGCGACGGCTCCGCTTTGACGGACTTGAGCGGCAACGCCGCCTTCTCGGCATCGGACTTGAGCGTGTTGACGCGCAGGTCCACGTCTGCCCGCACGGCCATCATCTGCGCCTCGATCACGGCTTCAGGGCCGAACACGCGCTGCATGTGCGGCGTCAGCCACTCGGGATAATCGCCCTGCACGTGCGGCGCAGCCGAAGGGTCCGGCGCAAGGATAAGGCGGCTGCGCTCATCATTCGTCAGCGGCGTGGGGCCGTGGTCGTCATAGCAGGCCTCCTCGATATCCCGGGCGTTCCAGTCCCAGGCGATGCGCAGCGCACCGAGGATCAGCGCGCGCGGATCGTTGTGACCCATGTGGTGCGCGATGGAATTGCGCTTGCGCAGCGCGTCGAGGACCAGCCCGGACACCCAGGCGCGGTCCTTGGAGCCGGCATAGCGCGCGCGCTTACCCCAGTCGCGCAGCGCGATCTTGATCGGCTGGTGACGGTCCAGCACATCGCGCAGGACTTCGATCGCCGCGCTGATCTTGCCGCCCGTACGCATGCTGGATCCTTTCAACTGGCCGCCCTGCACGCCATAGCCGCGCCAGTCCGGCAATGAAACCGTTGGACACCGCAATACTCCAAGTTTTACAGTCTCCAAGCCGCTGGAGACGCCTCGTCATGACTGCCTATGTCGTCGCAAAACTCACCATCACCGACCGCAACACATACGCCCATTACGGCAACGGGTTCATGGCGGCGTTCACCCCGTTTGGAGGCAGGCTGCTCTCGGTGGACGAGGCCCCCGAGGTGATTGAGGGCGAATGGCGCTGCACGCGCACGGTTCTTCTGGAATTCCCCTCTAAGGACGTGATGCGGGCGTGGTACGCGTCTGAGGCCTATCAGAATCTCGTCCAGCACCGCTTCGCGGCCTCCACCGCGGATATCGTGCTGCTCGAGGGTTTCGCTCCGCCAGCTGCGTAGGGACACGCTCCATGGACATCCAGCTTCCTGAGGGTATGCGCCCGGCCAACGCACACGACTGGAAACAGCTGGGCAGCATCACCGGCGAGGCCTTCGCCGAAGACCCCGTGAACCTTTGGATCTTCGGCAATACTCGGACCATGCCACCGGTGTTTGGCGAGCTTGCGCGCAGCATCTATCTGCCGCGCGGCATCTGCCATATCCACGGCGACACTGGCGCGACCATGTGGGCGCACTCGGACCAGAGCCGGGAGCTCAGCACGTTGCAAACGATGCGGCTGGTGTGGTCTCTGATGACGAAGGGCGAAAAGGGCGCGGCCAAGCGCGGCCTCGGCGCCGGCGAAGCGATGGCGCGCGAGCACCCGAAAGAGGCGCACCTCTACCTCTTCACCATCGGCACGCGAAAGGCGGCGAGGGGGAAGGGTCTCGGTAAAAAGCTGATCCAACCGATGCTGGACGCGGCCGACCGGGCCTCCCTGCCCTGTTATCTCGAAAACTCTAACCCCGAGATGAATACAGGCTTCTATGTCAGCCACGGCTTCGAGCGGATGAAATTGTTCGAACCCGGCCCCGGCGCACCGGCGATGGAAGCGATGTGGCGCGAGCCGCGTCAGCCTCTCGGCAGCGAATAGTTCGGCGCTTCGCGCGTCATCATCACGTCGTGGACGTGGCTCTCCTGAAGCCCTGCCCCGGTGATCTGAACGAACTCGGCCTTCTCGTGCAGCTCGGTGATCGTCCGTGCACCGACATAGCCCATCGCGGCGCGCAGGCCGCCGACCATCTGGTGGACAATCGGATTGAGCGAGCCCTTGTACGGCACCTGCCCTTCGATGCCTTCCGGCACCAGCTTGTCTGCGGCCGCGTCCTTCTGGAAATACCGGTCAGCCGAACCGCGCGCCATCGCGCCGAGTGAGCCCATGCCCCGGTACGCCTTGTACGAGCGGCCTTGGTACAGGAACACCTCGCCGGGGCTTTCCTCGGTGCCCGCGAACATCGAACCCATCATCGCGGTGGACGCGCCCGCAGCGAGCGCCTTGGCGAAGTCGCCGGAGAACTTGATGCCGCCATCGGCAATGATCGGCACGCCGGAAGCCGCCGCCGCGTTGGCGCAATCCTCGATCGCGGTGAGCTGCGGCACACCGACTCCGGCCACGATCCGCGTAGTGCAAATGGAGCCCGGGCCGATACCGACTTTCACCGCGTCAGCGCCTGCATCGATCAGCGCGCGCGTGGCTTCGGCCGTTGCGACGTTACCGGCGATGATCTGCACGGCGTTCGAGATTTTCTTGGCGCGGATCACGGCGTCTGCCACGGCTTTCGAATGGCCGTGCGCGGTATCGATGATGATCGCATCCGCGCCCGCCGCAATCAGCGCTTCCGTGCGTTCGAAGCCGGCATCACCCACGGTGGACGCCGCCGCAACGCGCAGCCGGCCCGCAGGGTCCTTGGCGGCGAACGGATTGAGCGAGGCCTTGTCCATGTCCTTGACGGTGAGCAGGCCGAGGCAGCGTCCGGAATTGTCCACGATCACGAGCCGCTCGATCCGGTGCTTGTGCAGGAGGCGGCGCGCCTCCTCGATCGGCGTGTCGATCTTCACCGTGACAACGTCGCGCGTCATCATGTTGGCGACCGTTTCGTTCGCGTCTTCCGCAAAGCGCGTGTCGCGGTTGGTGATGATGCCGACGACCTTGCCATTCTTCTCGACCACAGGGATGCCCGAGAACCGCGTGCGCTCCTTCAACTCGCGCAACTCGCGCAGCGTGGCGGTCGGCGCGATCGTGACCGGGTTCATCACCACGCCGCTTTCGTACTTCTTCACCTGGGCCACCTCACCGGCCTGCTGCTCGATCGAGAGGTTGCGGTGGATCACGCCGATGCCGCCAGCCTGGGCCATCGCAATGGCGAGGCGAGCTTCGGTCACCGTATCCATGGCCGCCGAGAGCAGGGGGATGTTCAGAGGGATCGCCTTGGTCAGGAAGGTCGAAACATCGACTTCCGCGGGCATCACCTCACTCGCGCCGGGCTGGAGAAGCACGTCGTCGAAGGTGATCGCTTGCCGGATTTTCATGTGGGGAGCTCCCTTTTTGGCCTAGTAAGGGAGTCGCGGGGTGTTGTGAAGCCCCTTCCCCACCTCGCCCTTGCCGGTCAGGCGTTACCTGAAGAAACACCGCGACGAAGCCAAAGTGCCCCTGCCGCATCCGCGCGCTCAATCCACGCACAAAACCGGGCTGACAATGCCGCCTTCCACCATCGCATAACACCCGAAGGGAACGTCGGTGACCTGGCACGTCCCGGTCGCCGTCTTTCCCTTCGCGGTTCCATCGGCTTCATACCGGCACGTACCCACGCAGTCGCTTTCGCCACTGCAGATTTTGCCGGCGTCGGGGTAGGTCTGGAGACAATGCTCGCGGCCGAGGAGGCCCTGGCGGCTGATGGATCCGCCGACGGCGTCGCAGGCGGCGCGCTCGGCTGCGGTGGCTGTTTCGCCGGCGATGTCGACGCGCTGATACGCCGGAGCCTCAGGCGAGGGCAGAAAGGCGCAGGCGGACAGGGCCAAGGCGCAGGCAACAGGGAGCAGGAATTTCATGGAGTCTCCATCTCAAATACCGTCCACAAACCGTCCACACGTCCGTGTGGACTAGTCCACGCAGAGTGTGCGGGCGATCTGACCGTTTTCGACGGTCGTGGTGCACCCGAAACGGGCGTCTGTCGTCTGACAGGTACCAGTCACCGATGCGCCGGGCGGAAGCTCAACGTCACCTTCGTATCGGCATTCGCCGACGCAATCGGCGTTGCCCGAACAGGCTTTTCCGGCATCAGCGAAAGGCTGGACGCAGTTTTCCCATTGCAGCTTGCCGCTGGGCTGGACTGCGCCGCCCACAGCTTCGCAGGCAGCGCGTTCGGCCGGTGTCGCCTTCGACGCGGCGAACTCGATGCGCGTATAGGAAGGCGGTGCAGCTTCGGGTGAGGCTCCCTGCCCTTTCGCCGGGTGAAACAGCGAACATGCGGGCAGGGCGAGGAGGGCGAAGCAAACGAGGGCGATTTTCATGCTGGAAACCTTGGAAAGGCCGGAACACCATCCGGCAGCAAATGGAAGGGGTGGGCGTCGGCAGTCTGGAGGATGACCTGCGGACCTTCGAAGAGTTTGGGATCGTCGAGCGATCCGACCTTCAGGATCACGGCAATCGGCAAGGCCGGTGATTTGGTCAGCAGCGGCGTGCCACAGTCCGGGCAGAACTGGCGCGTTGCTGCGCCCTTCAGGTCCGGCCGCGTGTAGGATTTCGGCTCACCTTTGACGAACCGGAATCCGGCAACAGGCATGGCGATGAAATCATTGCCTTCACCGCCCGTGAAGTACTGGCACTCGCGGCAATGGCAGCGCGCTTTCATGATCGGCTCGCCTTCGGCTTCGTAGCGGACCGCGCCGCAATAGCATCCCCCGGTGATGGTCATCCGTTTTCTCCTCTGCGGACGTTTGCGCCCTTGAAGCCTTTGGCGACAACAAAGATTTCGGGACTGCCAGACCGGCTGGCGGGCGGCTTGATGTGTTTCACGGTCTTGAAGTGCGTCTTGAGCGTCACGAGCAGTTCCTGGGTCGTGCCACCCTGGAAAACCTTGGAGCAGAACGCGCCGCCGGGCGCGAGGTGCGCGATGGCAAAGTCCACCGCAAGTTCGACGAGTGTCACGGTGCGCAAGTGATCGGTCTGCTTGTGGCCGGTGGTGTTGGCCGCCATGTCCGACAAGACGAGATCCGGCGGGCCGCCCAGCGCGGCGAGCACAGCGCGGACGTCCTCCGGATTATTCACGTCGCCTTCGAAAATCGTTGCGCCGTCGATCGTCTGTACCGGGAGCAGGTCGATGCCGACCACTTCGGCGGCGCCCTTCAGGAGCGCCACCTGAATCCAGCCGCCGGGCGCGCAGCCAAGATCGATGATACGCTGGCCGCGCTTGAGGATATGCGCCTCCTCGTCGATCTCGAGCAGCTTGTACGCGGCGCGGGAGCGGTAGCCGGCATCAATTGCCTTGCGGACGTAGGGATCCTGCAGCTGGCGCTCGATCCACTTTTTCGAGCTCTCGGTGCGTGCGTTGCGCGCGATGACCTTGCGCTCCGTAACGCTGCGGCCAGAGCCGGTCTTCTCGGTTGCGGGCTTTTTCCAGCGGCGCTTTTCTTCATCCGACATTGTCGCCTCCAGAGGTTTCAGCTGGCCGCGCGGGCCGCTTCGGCCGGCGGCGGCGCGAAGACCGTTTCCCGTGCATCATAGACAGCAAAACGCCTTCGCGCAGTCCGCGATCTGCAACCCGCAGCTTGTGGGCCTCGAACCGCTCCCAAACGGCTTCCATGATGGCGCAGCCGGCCAGCATCAGCGGCGCGCGCTCCTCGCCAATGGTGGGCAGGCGCGATCGGCCGGATACGCCCAGCGTTCGCAGCAGCTCCATCGTTGCCCGGCCATCTTCGCGCGACAGCCAGCTGCCATCAACCTTGTCGCGCCGGTAGCGGTCGAGCTTGAGATGCACACCTGCGAGGCAGGTCACCGTGCCGGAGGTACCGATGAGGTAGCCCTCGTCTGCCGCCAGCTTCTCCGCGACCCGGCCGACACCGGGCCAGGCGTCGAGTGCGGCGCGGGCGCGGTCGAGCATCACGGGCCAGGCTGCGGTCTCATCCGCCAGATCGACCGCTTCGGAGAGCGTCACGACGCCGAGCTTGAGGCTTGTCCAGTCGAGGATCGGGGCCGAACGCAGGACACCCGCCAAGCCGCCCGAGCGAATGGCGCTGGCATCAACGTGCGACAGCTCCGTTGAGCCGCCGCCCACATCGACGACGAGGACAGACTTCACTTCAGGCGTGATCAGGTCGTAGCAACCGATCGTGGCCAGCCGGGCCTCTTCCTTGGCGCCGATCACCTTGAAGGTGAGTCCGGTTTCGGATTGCACCCTGTTGATGAATTCGGCGCCATTTGCGGCCTTGCGGCACGCTTCCGTCGCAATGCACCGGACCCGCCCGACACCGTGATGGCGGAGTTTGCCGCGGATGGTGTGGAGCGCGCTCATCGCGCGCTCGACGGCGGCGTCCGACAAACGGCCTGAATCGTGCAAGCCTTCGCCCAGCCGTGCAATCTGGGAATAGGAATCGACAACGCGGAAAGACTGGCCGCGGGGTTCCGCGACCAGCAACCTGCAATTGTTCGTACCGAGGTCCACCGCTGCAAACAGCGGCTTTCCTCGCTGGGGACCTGAACCGGCGCCTTTGCGGCGGCCAGCCCCCTCTTTTTTGTCAGCCATAGTGTGGCCCGAAGCTCAAACTTAAGGCATTCTGTAACACAGGAGCGACAAATGACCAGTAGACGAGGATCCGGAGGCTGGTTGCGCGGCCTTTTTGGTGGCGCCAGAAAGCGCCAGCGGGAACCTCTGATCCTGACCGACAGGGTCGATGAGCGCTACCATTACGGCTCAATCTCCAAGCACATTGCCAAGTTCCAGATCGGCCAGGTGGTCCGGCACCGCGTTTTCGCGTTCCGCGGCGTGATTTTCGACGTCGATCCGCAATTTGCGAACACCGACGAATGGTACGAATCAATCCCCGAGGAAGTGCGGCCTCGCAAGGACCAGCCGTTCTACCACCTCTTCGCGGAAAACGAGCGGACGCACTACATTGCCTACGTATCGGAGCAGAACCTGCTGCCGGACGATTCCGAACTGCCGTTGAGCCATCCTGACATCCCGGACTGGTTCGATATCACCGGCGTTGGCACGTACGAGTTGAAGAAGCACTCGACGAACTGACACATCCCGTATCTGTGGCGGGGCAGGGCCCCTGCCCTCGCCCAGCCGTTAGTTTGCCGGTCCGCTATCGGCTTCGCCGAGGAGGATCGCGGCGACCTCATCCCAATGGGCCAGCGCTTCGGTATCGCCCAGAGCCGCAACTTCAGCCGCACGCAGAGTAGCTATAACGACGGCATCTTCGCCATACTGGCGCCAGAGCGCCGCTGCGGTCTGGGCGGCCTGTGTCATGCGCCGCTCCGTGAGCGCGCGATGATCGACGTGGTCGATTGGCCCGGCACGAGCGGCACGATCACGATTTCGCCGCCGCGCGCTTCCACGAGATCGGCGCCGACAATCGACTCCCGGGTATAGTCGCCGCCCTTGACCAGAACGTCCGGCTTCAGCGCCGTGATGACTTCGAGCGGCGTATCCTCTTCGAAGATGACCACGCCGTCCACAGCCGAGAGGCTGGCGAGCACGCTGGCGCGCGCGGCCTGAGCGTTGACCGGGCGCTCGGGACCTTTGAGCCGGCGGACGGAGGCGTCCGAGTTCAGGCCGACGATCAGACGGTCGCAGCGGGCCCTTGCTTCTTCGAGGACACGGATATGGCCCGGGTGCAGGATGTCGAAGCAGCCATTGGTGAAACCGATGCGCAGGCCCCCTTCCCGCCAGCGTTCGATCTGGCCGACCATGGCGTCCACCGACAGCGTGCCGGCCTTGGGCGCCCAATGGGGCAGTTCGGCGGCGTCCAGAAGTTCAGCGACCGCGACGGTGGCCGTTCCCGATTTGCCAACGGCAATGCCGGACGCGAGGATGGCGACTTCGACCGCTTCTTCGAGGCTCGCGCCTGCGACGATTGCCGCCGCCAGGGCCGCAAGGCTGGTGTCGCCGGCGCCAGAGACGTCGAAGACTTCGCGCGCCTTGCCTGTGACATGTCGAGGCCGTTCACGGGCGGCGATAAAGGACATCCCCTGCGCGGCCCGGGTAACGACGATGGCGGCGGCGGGGAGCCGGTCGAGGGCCGCGCTCAAGGCGCTTTCGATTTCGGTCGTGCTCGAAACAGGCAGCGACATTGCGGCGCCAAGCTCGCCGGCGTTCGGCTTCAGGATGGTGGCCGCGCCGTACCGGGCGAAATCCGTGCCCTTTGGATCGACGATGACCGGAATGGCGTTCGCCTTTGCGGCCGCGAGCGCGGCCGACAGCACGGCGTCGGTCAGGAGGCCCTTGGCGTAGTCGGATATGAGGATCGCCGAGACGGCCGGTGCCAGTTCATGGATTGCGGCGATGATGGCGGCCTCGCTGGCGGCGTCGGGCGGGCCCGCCTGCTCGGCGTCGAGCCGGAGCAGTTGCTGGCTGCCTGCCACGAGCCGGGTCTTGAGGGTGGTTGGCCGGTCCTTGAGCGGGACGAGACGGGCGGAGATGCCCGGGGCATTTTCCAGGAGGTCGTTCAGCTCCATGCCGGCTTCATCGGCGCCGACCGCGCCGACGATCACGGCGTGCAGGCCGAGGGAGGCCAGATTGCGAGCGACATTCGCAGCGCCGCCCGCCATGCTGGCGGCGCGGGTTTGCCGGAGCACAGGCACAGGGGCTTCCGGGGAGATGCGGTTGACGACGCCGTAGACGAAGCGGTCCAGCATCACATCGCCGACACACAGGATGCGCTTATCCCGAGCCGTTTCAACGATCTGGCGAAGGCGCGCGGGCAGCATAAGGCACTTTCTTTGGGCTTTCGGGCGGTATAGCCACCTGCTGACAGGGTTGAAAGTGCAGGCATGCAGGGGCGATTGATCCAAACCTCCGAAGCGGCCGTATCCATACCAGACAAATGACAGGATCTGGCTCAGTTTCATGACCATATTGCCGCCCTCCATTGTCTGGTTCCGCGAGGATCTGAGGCTTGCCGACAATCCGGCGCTGGCGGCTGCGGTGGCGGCGGGCGGGCCGGTGATCTGCCTGTTCGTCCGGGAGACCGGCGTTGAGGGCGTGCGCCCGCTGGGCGGGGCGTCGAACTGGTGGCTCGACAAGAGCCTTCAGTCCCTGGACCGCTCGCTCTCTGGGGCCGGTGGGCGGCTGGTTCTGCGGACCGGGCACCCCAAGGCGGTGCTGTTCGACCTGATCCGGGAGACGGGCGCGAAATCGGTGGTCTGGAACCGGCGGTACGGGGAGCCGGAGAAGCACACGGACGCGGACATCAAGGCGGCGCTCAAGGATGCGGGCGTGCTGGCGCAGAGCTTCAACGGGCGGCTGCTGATGGAGCCTTGGGAGCTGAAGACGGGCTCGGGTGGCTATTACCGGGTGTTCACGCCGTTCTGGCGCGCCTTACAGGCGGCGTATGTGGCGCCTCCGGCGTTGGACGCGCCGAAGCGTATCGAGGGCGTGGACGTCGAAAGCGAGCGGCTGGCGGACTGGCCGCTGCATCCGAGCGCGCCAGATTGGTCCGCCGGACTGCGCGCCGCCTGGACCCCGGGCGAGGCCGGCGCGAAGGCGCGGCTTCTCAGGTTCCTGGAAGGCCCGGTCAATCAATACGCGGAAGATCGCAACCGGCCAGACCTCGACACGTCGTCGTCGCAACTTTCCCCGCATCTCCGGTTTGGCGAGATCGGACCCGCGCAGATCTGGCGGGCCGTGAAGGCCGGCGTTGCGGCAGGACGCATCGATGAGCGCCCAGCCCATGTGTTCCTCTCGGAGATCGCATGGCGCGAATTCTCGAATGTCCTTCTGAGTTTCAATCAGCAGCTTGCCCGCAAGAATTACAATTCCAACTTTGACCGGATGCCCTGGCGGCAGGACACGGCGGCGCTGACAGCCTGGCAGCGCGGTGAAACCGGCTATCCGGTCGTTGACGCCGGCATGCGCCAGCTGTGGCACACCGGATGGATGCACAACCGTGTGCGGATGATCGTCGCCTCCTTCCTGACGAAGCACTTGCTGCTTCCCTGGCAGGCCGGTGAGGACTGGTTCTGGGACACGCTTGTGGACGCTGATCCGGCCATCAACGCAGCAAGCTGGCAATGGACGGCCGGCAGCGGCGCGGATGCCGCGCCATATTTCCGCGTGTTCAATCCGATCACCCAAGGCAGCAAGTTCGACGAAACGGGCGGATATGTCCGCCGGTGGTGTCCGGAACTCGCGAAGATGCCGGACAAGTTTCTTCACGCACCGTTCGAGGCGCCAGAGAGCGTGCGTTCAAAGGCTGGCGTGATCCTTGGCAGGACCTATCCGGAGCCAATCGTCGAACACAGCGCGGCGCGTGAACGTGCGCTGGACGCATATAAGCAGACCAAAGAGGAGCAGGGGGCGGCATGAAAAAAATCGCGGTCATCGGATCGGGCGTATCGGGTCTTGGCGCAGCCTGGGCGCTTCGAGACAAGGCGGACGTCACCGTATTCGAGAAATCTTCGCGGGCAGGCGGTCATGCGTGCACGCACAAGTTCGATTATGATGGGAGCCCCCTCAGCGTCGATCTCGGTTTCATTGTCTATAACGGGCTCAACTATCCGAACCTGATCGGCTTCTTCGACGCACTTGGTGTCAAGACAGAAGTCTCCGACATGAGTTTTTCTGTGACCGATCCTGCGGGCTGGACATGGGCTTCGACACCGGCTGGCATCTTCGCGCAGAAGCGCAACCTGCTGAGCCTGCGGTTTCACCGGTTCTGGCGAACGATACTGAAGTTCAATGATCTCGCGCGCACGGAACTGGCCGCAGACGCGGTGCAGGATACCACGCTCGGAGCCTGGCTCGACCGGCACGGGTTCGATAACGATTTCCGCCTCAATTACATCCTCCCCATGGGCGCCGCGATCTGGTCCACGCCCGAGGACCGGATGCTGGACTATCCGGCGAAAAGCTTCTTCCAGTTTTTCGACAATCACCGCCTGATGCACAAGGAGCGCCCGCAATGGCGGACCGTGTCGGGTGGGAGCGAAAGCTACGTGAGTCAGGTCGCCGGGATTCTCGGCTCCCGGCTTCGCCTGAACACTGGCGTGACCAGGGTGCATCCTTTCGGTGGCAAGGTCGCCGTGGTTCTGGCGTCGGGCGCGACTGAAGTGTTCGACGATGTCATTCTGGCGGGTCACTCTGACGAGTCCCTGAACCTCGTGGAGCGCGATTACGAGAACGCTGCATTCTTCCTGCGCTCCGTGAGGTACCGTCCGAACACGATCTATCTTCACCGCGACCCTGCGCTCATGCCGGGTCGCAAGGCCGCCTGGGCGAGCTGGAATGTCATCAAGCAGGGGAACGGGGACATTTGCCTGACCTATTGGATGAACCGGCTGCAGAACATCGACCCAAAGATGCCGGTCTTCATCACGTTGAATCCGGAAACGCCCCCTGCCCCGGCTCTGACCTTCCACGAATACAGCTTTGACCATCCTCAATTCGACGCTGCTGCCGAAGCGGCCGTGCGATCCATCAAGCGGATTCAGGGACAGGATGGGTTGTGGTTTGCAGGTGCCTGGATGGGCCGCGGCTTCCATGAGGACGGCTTGAAATCGGGTCTCTCCCCAGCGCTGTCGCTCGGCGGGCAAGTGCCTTGGGACGCGAAGGGCGTGGACATCGTCACGGCGCAGCGCAACACTTCGGAACCTGAAGCGAAGGCCGGAGTATCCGCGTGAATCTACCGCCAATGCGGCTATGGTGGGGGCAAACGCTGCACAAGCGCTTCCTGCCATTCGAACGCATGTTTCAATACAAGCTCGTGCTCATCGACGTGGATATCGACCGCCTCGCAGAGGCTGCACGCATGTCTGGATTGTTCACCGTCAATCGCCCCGGCCTGTTCTCGTTCTATGAAGCTGATCATGGCGGCAAGGAGCGTAAAGTCAGTCTTCGGTCCTGGGCCGAAGACCTGTTCGCAACCGCTGGCGTGAAGCTGCAATCCGGAACTATCCGGCTGGTGACGTTCCCGCGCCACTTCTTCTACAAGTTTGCGCCGCTCTCACTCTGGTACGGGTATGCCGGAGACGGACAGCTCAAAGGCATCATCTACGAAGTGCGCAACACGTTCGGCGAACGTCATTGCTACGTGGCGGCGGTCGATGCGGCGCGGTCCGTCCATACGGCCGACAAGAACTTTCATGTCTCGCCGTTTTTTGATGTGAGCGGCCAGTATCAGTTCACCTTGAGAACGCCCGGGCCAACGCTTGATGTGGTGGTCGAGAACATAAAAGACGGCACGCGCATGCACCTCGCCAACATCAAGGCCCGTATCCTTGAAGCAAGTACCGCAAACCTGCTCAAGACCGCAGTCACAAACCCCATGTCCACGATCGGTGTCACGTTTGGAATCCACTGGCAGGCGCTGCTCCTCTGGGCGCGCGGTGCGGCGTATCATTCGAAGCCGGTCCTGCCCAAATTCAACAGCACTGTTGCGGTTACTTCGATCCCGACCAAGACCATCAAACCGGAAGACCTTGTATGAGTACTGCCCTTCTCGCCACGCCCCAGATCATCCGCCAGCTGAAGAATGTGCCAGCGAGCTTTCGCATTGCGGCGATGGTCCTGTTCCGCACCAAGCACGGTGCGCTGACGTTTGTACTGCCGGACGGAACCGAACTGCTGTTCAAGACTGAGGGTGAAGGCCCGATCGCCAGGATCAATGTTCACAACTTCCGTTTCGTGAACCGCGCGCTGGCCGGCGGTGATGTCGCGTTTGCGGAATCCTACATGGACGGCGACTGGTCGACGCCCGATCTGACCGCGGTGCTCCGCTTCTTTTCGGCGAATTTCGACGCCGCGACCAAGCTCTCGCGCGGCAATGTCTTTGTTCAGTGGATGAATATGCTGAGGCATATGTTCGGACGCCGGAACTCCAAGGCCGGCGCCCGCAAGAACATCATGGCGCACTATGATCTTGGCAACGCGTTCTACGAGACCTGGCTCGACCCCTCGATGACCTACTCGTCAGCCTATTTCGAGAGCCCCAACCAGTCGCTCGAGCAAGGTCAGCTCAACAAGTACCGCCAGATCTGCGAACGTATCCATGCCGGTCCCGACTCCCATATCCTTGAAATCGGCTGCGGATGGGGCGGCTTCGCGGAGTATGCCGCCAAGCATTGCGGCAGCAAGGTCACCTGCCTCACAATTTCACCCGCGCAGAAAGCCTTTGCAGATGAGCGCATGCGCCGGAACGGACTGAGCGACCGGGTCGAAATCCGGCTCGAGGACTACCGGGACCATTTCGGCGAGTATGACGGGATTGCTTCGATCGAGATGTTCGAGGCAGTCGGGGAGGCCTATTGGCCGAGTTATTTTGCGAAGGTGTTTTCGTCGCTCAAGAAGGGTGGCCGCGCCGGACTGCAGATCATCACGATCAATGATGACCTGTTCCCGCGCTACCGCGAGCGTGTCGATTTCATCCAGCAGCATATTTTTCCGGGCGGCATGCTGATCAGCGAGAAAGTGCTGAAGGAGCAACTGGCGACCGCAGGGCTGCGCCATGACGGGGTGGCCTATTTCGGACAGGACTATGCCCGAACGTGCCGCGAATGGTCGCGTGCGTTCAATGCACGCTGGGACGACATCCGGCCCCTCGGATTTGACGAGCAGTTCCGCCGGCTCTGGAACTTCTACTTCAGCTATTGCGAAGCCGGTTTCAGCGATGGCCGGATCAATGTCGGCCAGTTCCAGCTGACGCGAAACTGATCCAACGTCAAACGAGCCGTGATTGCCGGATCGCGGCAGCGATGAAGCTGGCGAAGAGCGGGTGGGGTTCGAACGGACGCGACCGCAGCTCGGGATGGAACTGAACACCCACGAACCAGGGATGATCACGCAGCTCGAAGATTTCGGGCAGGCGGCCGTCCGGCGACATGCCGGAGAAATGCACGCCTTTGGCTTCGAGGGCGGGGATATACTTCGTGTTCACTTCGTAGCGATGGCGGTGGCGTTCGAACACTTCGTCCTTGCCATAGATTTCGGCCACAAGGCTGCCTTTGGCCAGGCGGGCGGGATAGGCGCCGAGCCGCATGGTGCCGCCGAGATCCGTGTTGGCATCGCGCACGACTTTCTCGTTGCCCTTGGTCCATTCTTCCATGAGGCCGACGACGGGCTCCCTGGTCGGGCCGAACTCGCTCGTGGAGGCGTTCTTGATGCCGACGAGTTGCCGGGCAGCCTCAATCACCGAAAGCTGCATGCCGTAGCAGATACCGAAGCAGGGAATCTTCCGTTCACGGGCGAACCGCGCGGCGCGCATTTTCCCGTGGGCGCCGCGCTCACCGAAACCGCCCGGCAGGAGGATTCCGTGCACGCCTTCCAGAATGTCCAGCGGCGCGACTTCATCATCGAAGCGCTCGGAATCGATCAGCCGGATGTCGATCTTGACCTGATTGGCGAGGCCGCCATGACCGAGGGCTTCCATCACGGATTTGTACGCGTCCGGAACGTCCGTGTACTTGCCGACGAGGCCAATACAAACTTCGCCGTCCGGATGACGGATCGTGTGGGCGATGCGCTGCCAGGCGGACAGGTCCGGCACGGGCGCATCCTGAATGCCGAAGTGCGCCAGAACTTCCGTGTCCAGACCTTCGGTGTGGTAGGCGATCGGCACGTCGTAGATGTGGCCCACGTCGCGCGCTTCGATCACGCTGGACGGGCGGACGTTGCAGAAGCTGGCGATCTTGCCCTTTTCGTTTTCCGGGATCGGACGGTCGCATCGGCAGAGGAGGATTTGCGGCTGAATACCGATCGACCGCAGTTCCTTGACGGAGTGCTGCGTCGGCTTTGTCTTCATCTCGCCGGCGGCGGGGATGTAGGGCAGGAGGGTCAGGTGGATGAAAACGGCGCGTTGCGGGCCGAGTTCCTGACCCAGCTGACGGATCGCTTCGAAGAAGGGCAGGCCTTCGATATCGCCGACAGTGCCGCCGATTTCGCAAAGCACGAAATCGACCCCCTGCCCCGGATCGTTGAGGACGAAGGATTTGATCTCGTTGGTGACGTGCGGGATGACCTGGATTGTGGCGCCGAGGTAATCGCCGCGGCGTTCGCGCTCGATGATGTTCGAATAGATACGGCCGGTCGTGATGTTGTCGGACTGGCGGGCGGAGACACCGGTGAAGCGCTCGTAGTGACCAAGGTCGAGGTCCGTTTCAGCGCCGTCATCCGTGACGAACACCTCGCCGTGTTGGCGCGGGCTCATCGTGCCTGGATCGACGTTGAGGTACGGGTCCAGCTTGCGCAGCCGGACGCCGTATCCGCGTGATTGCAACAACGCGCCGAGGGCCGCCGAAGCGATGCCTTTGCCCAATGAAGAGACCACGCCGCCAGTAATAAAAATATAGCGGATCATGGGATCACATTATTGCAATGATTCGAGCGGCGCGCGCGCTCGAATGCCGGGACGGATCAAAATTACTGGGGAATTGGCTCGGCTGGCGCCGGCTCGGTCACGACTTCTGGCGCAGTTGTGGTCGTCGTCTCGGGCGTTGCCGTTGCGGCAGGCGGCGTCACGGTGGCAGCGGGCGCAGGAGCGGTGTCAACGGGTGCGGCCGGCGCGGCCGGAGCAGGTTCATTCTCGAGCAGGGGGACCGACGGATCAAAGAGATCGACCGGACCTTCCGGGGCTGTCGTAGGGAGCGTCTCTTCAAGCGCTCTCTCAATACCGGAAGTGCCCTCCTTGGAGCGGTTTGCAATGGAGGTCAGGGCGAGGCTGGTAGCGAAGAAGATGCCGCCGATGATGATGGTTGTGCGCACAATGGCACCCGCGGCGCCACGTCCGGACATCAGCGAGTTTGCGCCGCCGCCACCGATTCCGAGACCGCCGCCCTCCGATTTCTGGACCAGCACGAGGCCGATCATCGCCAAAGCGGCCAGAATATGGATGACGAGTATGACGTTCTGCATGTTGGGGGCCTGGCTGACTTGGATTTTCGCGCTCGCTTATCCCGCTTATGGGCGTTCGCCAAGCCGGACCGCTCACTCGGACAGTGACGCAGCCGTCCGGTAGATGGCGAGGAAGTCCGCCGCCTTCAAGCTGGCACCTCCAATCAGGCCACCATCGACGTTGGAAATTGGCAGTATTTCCGGCGCATTGGCGGGGCTCAGGCTTCCGCCGTACAAAATTCGGACCTTTGCCCCGGGCGCACCGAAGCGCGCAACGAGCCTTTGGCGAACGAAATCGTGCACTTCGCTTATCTGCACTGGGGTAGCGACCCGGCCCGTTCCGATGGCCCAAAGCGGCTCGTAGGCGACGACAACCCCGGATTCAGATGGCAAGCCGGCGAGCGAGCCCTCGATTTGGGTCTCGATCACGGACAGGGTCTCACCGGAATTGCGCTGCTCCAGCGTTTCGCCGACGCAAATGATGGGCATCAGGCCCGCGCCGAGCGCCGCGGCTGCCTGCGCGGCCACGATTGCATCGGTTTCGCCGTGCGCGGTTCGACGTTCCGAATGCCCCACGATGACATAGACCGCGCCCGCTTCTTTGAGCATCGCAGCGGAAATGTCGCCTGTGTAGGCCCCCTTCTCGAGCGCATGGCAGGTCTGGCCACCGGTCTTCAGCGATGTGCCGGCTGCCTCGCGGCTCGCTTCAGGCAGAAGCGTCGCGGGAACGCACAAAACAGCCTCCGGACCGTGTTCCGAGGGATCGATTCCGGCCGAAATGTCGCGCACGACCTGCAACTCGGCGCGCAAGCCATTCATCTTCCAATTTCCCGCGATCAGCTTCCTGTTCACGCCGCCATCCCTATCTTGCAAGTAACCGGTCGGTCGCCTAGCAAGCTGTGAGCCAACCGGCAAACCCAATCCAAAGAGACGTGCCCATGCTTGCCCTGATGAAACGGCTGACCAACTCGGTCTTTGGCAAGCTCGTCGTGATGATTATCGTGGTCGGGATGGCGTTCTTTGGTGTGGACACCATTGTCAGCCAGATCCGCGGCGGCCTTGGTGCAAACATGGCCCAGGCAGGCTCGCGCGGCTTCGATGCGACGGACCTCGACCGGCGTGTCGAAACCGTTCTGCGAAACATGAATGCGACGTCCGAAAAACCGATCACAAAGACCGAAGCGCTCGAAAATGGCATGATCGACCAGATTTTCGAGTCCGAGTCGGCTCGCATCAACATCCTGGGCTACGGGGCGAGCCTTGGCCTGAAGCCCTCGACTGAGGCGATCCTGGCCCAAACCCGGTCGATCGAAGCGTTCCAGAACCCCCTGACCGGCGAACTGGATGGCACGATCCTGCGCCAGCGCCTGCAACAGCTGGGCTTCACGCTCAATGAGTTCGAAGAGCAGGTCGGCGACGACCTTGCGATCCAGACGATGCAGGTCGCCGCAACTTCCGCCGTCTCGGCTCCGAAAGTCTTCTCGGACCTTCAAGTTCAATACTTCGGTGAAGCCAGAAACGTCTCGTGGTTCCTCTATGACCCGCTCAAGGACGCGCCGCCTGCCGCTCCGACCGCGGAAGAAATAAAGGCGTACTATGACGCCAATCTGGAGAAGCTGAAACAGCCGGAACGCCGCGGGATCGATCTGCTCCGCATGTCGGCCGAGGATTTCCTTGGCGAGGTCGAAGTGACCGATCAGGAAGTCGCGACAATTTATGAAGCCACCAAGTCCGAGCGCTTTTCAGACCCGGACCAGCGAACCTATGCCGAGTTGACGTTCGATAACCGGGATGCTGCGCGCGAAGCCTTCGGACTGCTGGCGGGTGGCGGCGACCCAAGCACCGTTCGCGGCGCCGTTTCGAACCAACTCAAGACCGCACGCGCCGCAGAAGTAGCGGACGAAACGCTGCGCGATGCGATGTTTGGGGCTGGCCGGCAAAGCGGGGCGATGTACGGACCACGCGAAGTTGCTGGCCGATGGGTTGTCGCGCGCCTGATCTCGGTTCAACCCGGCCCCGTCAAACCGCTCGAAGAGGTCGCTGAAATCATCCGCGGCGAACTTGGCGGCGAGCGGGCACAGCTGGTCTTCAGCGCCAAGATGGAGCGGCTCGACGAAGTGCTGGCGGCCGGATACGACCTCGAACAGATCGCCGCGGATCTGAAGCTGCCCTTGTTCAGCTTCCTTCCGGTCGACGCCAGCGGCGCGACAGAGAACGGCCAGCGGATCGGTGCGCTCAACGAAGCGTCCGAAGCGATCGCGCAAGCCTTCCGCCTTGGCCAAGGCGAACTGACGAGCCGGTTCGACACACAGACCGGCATCGTCGTGGCATCGACGCGTGAGATCATACCTGCCTCCACGCCTGCGTTCGAAGACATCGCCGATGACGTCAAAGCCTATCTCGTTGCCGAGAAGGCGAACAGCGCCGCTCTGGAAGCGGTGAACTCGATGACAGATCGTCTGGATTCTGCTGAACTGACTCTTGAAGCGGCGGCGGCAAGTGCCGGCGCGCCGATCGAGACACTGCCTGGCGCCGTTACGCGGTCGAGCGCAAATCAAGCCGGCATTCCGGGCCCGATCCAGCAGGCCATGTTCAGCACGCCTTTGGGCAAAGTCGTCAACCTGCCGACCGGCACACCGAATGTATTCGTCGTCCTGAGAGTCGATAGCGTGGAGCGTCCAAACCCCGACTCGGTCGCCGGGATCGCGCAGGAAATCTCGGCCGCAATGTCCAACACGCTGGGTCAGGATCTCGCGCAGGCACTCCAGGCCGAGATCGCCAAAACACTCAAGGTGAGGACCAACAAAGGGTCTCTCGAGACTTACAAACGGACAATTGCGGAGCCTCAATGACCGCGCGCCTGATCATCCGGCGGCGGATCGGAGATATCGAAACGCCCGTCGGCGCAATGCTCAAGCTGGGCGCGGAATTGCCGGGGAGCTTCCTGTTCGAGTCCATCGCCGGCGGTGAGCGGCTGGGCCGCTATTCATTCGTCGGGATCGAGCCGGGCCTTTGGTTCCGGGTCAGGAATGGCGTGGCAGAGACCAGCCTGTCGGCTGACTTCAAGGACGCCGTCACCGAGCCGGGTTCACCCATCGAGGCCCTGAGACGTTTTGTGGCGGCGGCCCGCGCCGAAGCACCCGTCGGTATTCCGCCGATGGCGTCCGGCGCGTTTGGCTATCTGGGCTATGACATGATCCAATATGTCGAGCCTGTGGAGATTACCAAGCCCGACGTGCTTGGCGTTCCGGAAGCCTTGCTGCTCGTGCCTCGCGTGGTCGTGATCTTCGATCATCTGTATCAGGAACTCTTGCTGGTCGGGCGACAGGAGGATGACGCGGACAATTCGATCGAGGCGCTGCTGGATGATGTGGAGCGGCGACTTGAGCGGCTCGCCTCGGTGCCGCCCAAGGACAGCTCCGCGACAAGCGTGACGCTGGTTTCGGACACGACCAAGGAACGCTATTTCGAGATCGTGGAGACCTGCCGGGATTACATCAAGGCCGGCGACATATTTCAGGTCGTGCCCAGCCAGCGCTTTTCGACGCCGTTCACACGCCAGCCCATCAGCTTCTACCGCGCGCTACGGCGACTGAACCCCTCTGCGTTCATGTTCCACATGAATCTCGGAGACGTGTGCCTGGTCGGCTCCAGTCCCGAAATCCTGGTGCGCGTCAGGAATGGCCGCGTTGCGATCCGGCCGATCGCCGGCACTCGGCCGCGCAGCGGCGATCCGGACGAAGACGTGCGGCGAGCCGAAGACCTGGTCTCGGACCCGAAGGAACGCGCTGAACATCTGATGCTGCTCGATCTCGGACGGAACGATGTTGGCCGGGTGGCGGCCTATGGCAGTGTGACCGTGACCGAACAGTTCGTGGTCGAGCGCTACAGCCATGTGATGCATATCGTCAGCCATGTCGAAGGCGACCTGAGAGAAGGGCTCGACGCGGTCGACGCACTCCTTGCCGGTTTCCCGGCAGGCACGGTTTCGGGCGCGCCAAAAATCCGCGCGATGCAGATCATCAACGAGCTGGAAACATCGCGCCGGGGCATTTATGGTGGCGCGGTGGGATATTTCGGCTGGAACGGCGACCTCGATACCTGCATCGCCTTGCGGACTGCGGTGATCAAGGATGGCCAGTTGCATATTCAGGCCGGCGGCGGTGTCGTGCTCGATTCCGAGCCGCAGTATGAGTATGACGAGACGGTGCATAAATCGGGCGCGCTCCGGCGCGCGGCGGAACTGTCGGCAGCCTACGAGTTCGATCAATGATTATCGTCATCGACAACTATGACAGCTTCACCTGGAACCTCGTTCACTACGTGGAGGAACTGGGAAGCCGCACGCATGTCGTGCGCAATGATGCTTTGACGGTTGAGGAGGCACTGGCACTCAAGCCCTCCGGCATTTTGCTATCGCCAGGGCCGTGTACGCCAAACGAAGCCGGGATTTGCCTTGATCTGATAGCTGCGGCGCCTGAGTCCCTGCCGATCCTCGGCGTCTGTCTTGGCCATCAGGCGATCGGACAGGCGTTTGGTGGGGACGTGATCGGCGCACGCGAAATCCGCCACGGCAAGATATCCCGCATTTCGCATTCCGGCGGCGCGCTGTTCGAGGGCTTGCCCTCTTCGTTCTCGGTGGTGCGGTATCATTCGCTCGCCGTGAAGACGGAAACGCTACCGGACGCGCTTCGCGCTGATGCGTATACAGACGATGGAGAGATCATGGCCTTGCATCATGTCGCCCGCCCCATCTTCGGCGTGCAATTCCATCCCGAAAGCATCCTGACCGAACACGGTCATGCCCTGCTGAGAAACTTTCTGGCCCAGATTCCGAAATGAGCGGGAGCGGACTTTCCACGGCGCTGAAGGCGATTGCACTCGGACAGGCCCTTCCGGCTGACGTGCTGGAAAGTGCGTTTGAGGCCTTGTTGACCGGAACCGCTGCACCGGAAGAGACCGGCGCCTTCCTGATGGGTCTCGCCGTGCGCGGGGAAACAGCGGACGAGCTGATTGCCGGCGCACGCATCATGCGCGGCCATGCCCGCACCGTCGACATCGGCGGCCAGTTGCTCGACACCTGCGGCACCGGTGGCCTTCCCTGGAAGAGCCTGAACACTTCGACGGCGAGCGCGATCGTGATTGCAGCGGCGGGCGGACGCGTGGCCAAGCACGGCAACCGGTCGGTGCCGCCCAAGACCGGCTCTGCGGATGTTCTGGAGGCGCTGGGTGTCAACATCGAGGTCGATAACGAAACGCTGAAGCATTGCATCGAGGAGGCGAACGTCGGTTTCATGTTTGCGCGCAATCATCATAGCGCGATGCGCCATGTTGCGCCGATCCGAATGAAACTCGGGATACGGACGATCTTCAATTTGCTTGGCCCACTGACAAATCCAGCAGGCGCGCAGCATCAGATTCTGGGTGTATTCGCGCCGGAATGGGTTCGGCCGATGGCGGACGCGCTGCACGCGCTCGGTTCGGTCCGCTCCTGGGTCGTGCATGGCCTTGACGGCGTCGATGAAATCTCGATCTCGGGTGCCACCAAAGTCTGCGAGGTGACGAGAACGGGGGTCCGCGAGTTTGTGATTGATCCTGCGACAGCCGGGCTCCCGGCCCATCCCCTTTCGACGGTCGAAGGATCGGACGTCGCTGGCAATGCGCAAGCGATCCTCGATTTGTTTGACGGCCATCAAGGGCCCTTCCGGGATATGGTTCTGCTGAATGCGGCCGCGGGCCTGCTCGTTCTGGACCGGGCGGCGGATCTCGCCGAGGGCGCGGCCATCGCAGCTCAGGCGATCGACTCCGGCAAAGCGAGAGAACATCTGGCTTTGCTCCGACGCGCCTCGCAAGGAGAGCCGCCCGAATGACGACGGCGCTCGACCGGATCCTCGAATACAAAGCGGATGAGGTGCGCGCCCTGAGAAGGTCGCGGACATATGGTGACCTTTGCGCAGACGCCAGAGCACAGCCGCCCGCGCGCGGCTTTGCAGCCGCGCTTTCCGCTGTCGTCGCGTCCGGCAAGAATGCGCTGATCTGTGAGATCAAGCGAAAGTCTCCGAGCGCGGGAGAAATCCTGCCGGGCGCCAATGCCGCGGACATTGCCGCAGATTATCAGCGCGGCGGCGCAGCGTGTCTGTCGGTGCTGACGGACGGGCCAAGTTTCGGCGGCAACCTCGAAGACTTTGCCGCCATTCGGGCGGCCGTTTCCATTCCGATGTTGCGCAAAGACTTCATGATTGATCCGCTTCAGATTGCCGAATCACGCGCGCATGGCGCCGACTGCGTGCTCGTCATCATGAGCGCGGTGGACGATGCCTGCGCCGCCGAGCTCACACAAACCGCCGTTGATCTTGGCATGGATGTCCTTGTTGAAACGCATGATGAAGCAGAACTGGAGCGGGCCTTGCGTTTGCCCTCCCCGCTCGTGGGCATCAACAACCGTGACCTGAAGCGGATGGTCACCGACCTCGGGACGAGTGAACGGCTTGCACCCAAAGTGACCGGCAACAGGCACATCATCTCCGAAAGCGGCATTTCCGATCCCGAACATATCCACCGGCTGCGGATGTTCGGTATCCGGAGGTTCCTGATCGGAGAGAGCCTGATGAAGCGGAGCGACAGGGCCGCGTTCACAAATCAATTGCGGCAGACGCTCTGAGCGGGACCGCCCGGCGCATCCGCAGCCAATTCGGCCTAAGGATGTCTTGACCCGAAACGGGAACACACATAGAACACAAGTGAACATAGAATCACACCGAAAGGTTCCCCAGATGCTCACCAGCAAGCAAAAAGAGCTGCTTCTTTTCATCAATGACCGCATTCGCGAGACCGGGGTGTCGCCCTCCTTTGATGAAATGAAAGAGGCGCTCGATCTTGCCTCGAAGTCGGGAATTCACAGGCTGATAACTGCCTTGGAGGAGCGCGGCTTCATCCGAAGGCTCGCGAACCGGGCGCGGGCGCTCGAAGTTCTCAAGCTGCCGGATTCGGCCGCCCCTTCGCCCGCCTCGCGTCAGCGCCGGGATTTCAAGCCCGCGCTTGTGGCAAATCAGATCCCGGACAATTATCGTCCGGGCATGATCGCGCTTGTCGGACGGATCGCGGCCGGATCGCCAATCTCGGCAATCCAGCAGGACAACGGACACGTTCCAGCCCCCTCGGAAGTCTCCGACGCCGGCGACTATTTCGCGCTCGAGGTTCAAGGCGACTCCATGATCCAGGCCGGAATTCTGAATGGGGACATTGTCATTCTCAAACGCACAAACAGTGCCCAGACCGGCGACATCGTCGTGGCGCTGATTGACGGCGAAGAGGCAACGCTGAAACGGCTTCGCCGCAAGGGCGCTTCCGTGGCGCTCGAGGCTGCAAACCCGGCCTATGAGACCCGTATTTTCGGACCGGACCGCGTGGAAGTTCAAGGCCGTCTGGTCTCGCTGGTGCGCAAGTACGAATAGCCAGGACCACCGGGCCGGTTAATCGCTGTCAGCGCCCTCATGGCGAGATTCAACACTTGCTGCGCACGGCTGCCAAGGCCTGACGCCGCACGGCACGGGATGGGTCACGACAATGCCAGAACGGGTCAGGTAAGCTGTCGCGCCGCCCTTCTTCGAAATCTCTGCCCAGGTCCACGTCAGCGCGTCTGACGATCGATCCGGCAGGCAGATATTGGCTTCGCGTTTGAAGCAGACTTGCGGTTCTGCACCCGGCCGGATGTGCGTTGCGACACCCTTCGAGGCTCGAACCGAGCAGCCGGGCGGCGGGCACACTTCTGCCTCCACATCGGCAAACCGCAGCGGCGGCAGGCCATCTGCGTCCACCAGGGCAAGCCGGGTGATGCCGTCCCTTCGGTTGGCCGCAAACAAGTCTCCCGACGGCGACCAATGCGCCAGAAACAACGGCGCGGCCCACCAGGCGGCCAGCGCCGAAATGCCGAACGCGCCGCCCAACACATAGCGTGCTGCACCTGTGGTTGCCGCGCCCGCGCCCAGTGCAAATGTCGCGAGTATCATCGCGGACGCCGGCATCAGATTCGCGGACGGCGTCACCTCGCCCTCGAAGTCCGCAAAGAAGTGGCCGATCGAGAGCACGAGCTCAAGGCTATAGCCGAAGAGTCTTAATCCGATCTCGGACTGACCGAACGGCGCCAGAAGGAAAGCGCACGCCGCTGCGGGAGCCGACAGGAACGTGATCACCGGCGTTGCGGCCAGGTTCGCAACCAGGCCAATCGGAGAGGCGCGATCAAAGTGATAGATTGCGTAAGGCATCGTTGCCAGACCGGCGACCACCGATGTGACGATGATCGACACCCAACTGAAGGCAATCGGGCCCAGCACCGTGTCGGATCGCGACCGGCGGTTCCGCCAGACTTCGAACGCCGCAATCAAGGCGCCGGTCGCGGCAAACGACATCTGGAAGCCCGGAGACACGACGCTCTCTGGCTGAAGCAGAACGACTGCAATCATGGCAATCGCAAAAGTCCGCAGACTGATGGCTGCTCGGTCAAAGATCACGGCGCCAAAGACGATGGCCGCCATCACGAAGGATCGCTGCGTTTCAACGGCGCCGCCGGAAACGACCAGATAGGCGAGACAGGCCAGTATCGCGACGATAGCGGCCGGCTTCTGGACAGCGATCCGCAGCGCCACCGGTTCGATGAAAACCAGCGTTCGCTTTACGAGAAGAAATACGAGACCGCCGAGGATGGACAGGTGCAATCCGGAGATCGAAATGATGTGGGACAACCCGGACGCGCGAAGGGCTTCGGTATCGTCTTCGCTCATGAAACTACGATCGCCCGAAACGAGCGCAGCGGCAAATCCGCCCGCCCGCGGCCCGGCCTGCTCGTGCACGGCGGCTGCCAGATTTCTTCGCGCGGCGCCGAGCCAGAGCTGTGCCTGCGCTCCGAGATCGCGATGTGCGCCGAGAGCCCCGCCTCGACATCGTCCCTGAACGTATCCCACAGCGCCGAGTTCGGCGAACCAGGCCTGACGCCGGAAGTCATACTCTCCGGGCATTGCGGGCCCGGGCGGCGGACGCAGCACCGACCAGCATCGCACAAACCGGCCGGGGAAAACTTCCAGCCGGCTCGTGTGTGTCAACCGCACGAACTTTGGCGTCTGTTCGGCCGCCATTCCGGCAATCGAATGTACACGGACAAGCAAGCGGACGCCGTTTCGACCGGGCTCCACGTCCTGCACCCAGCCTTCGGTCATGACCGGACCGGTTGCAGACAGAATAACAGGCGCAGCAACCTCCCGTGCGCGATGACTTGCTGCCGCCAAGCCCAAGGCTGCGCCGAGCGCAATGACGGTCAGGGTGATCGCGGTGTCCGACGTCGACCACCGCCGGGCGGCCAGCCAGATGAGCATGGATGCGCCCAGCACGCCCCAGACGTGGAGTGGATCCGGTTCAAAACGGAGCGAAAAGTAAGCCGCCGCTCCGCCACAGGTGGCGAACGCCAGCATGAGGGGTCGCGCGTCGATGCCAACCATTCCGGCGGCGCCGCGCAGCAGTCCAGATCCGGGCAGCCCGCCCCCTTGCACTTCGGATCATCCTCGTGTTTCTGCACCCCGTCAGCGGCGGTCGCGCCGGTTTCTCGGAGTTAGCCCTGATCATGCGCGTTGTGACGCGATTTGCCCCTTCCCCAACCGGGATGCTTCACATTGGAGGGGCACGCACGGCGCTTTTCAACTACCTTTTCGCGAAAAGGCATTCCGGCCGGTTCCTGCTCAGGATCGAAGACACAGATCACGAACGCTCAACACCGGAGGCCACCGCGGCGATTCTGGATGCGATGGCGTGGCTTGGCCTCGACCCGGATGAGCCGCCGGTGATGCAATCCGCTCGCGCCCCGCGGCACGCTGACGTGGCGCG
Source organism: Hyphomonadaceae bacterium (assembly GCA_027485145.1). GTDB lineage: Bacteria > Pseudomonadota > Alphaproteobacteria > Caulobacterales > Hyphomonadaceae > Hyphomonas. The sequence goes on from JAIXRO010000078.1 coordinate 54,657, forward strand.
CGAGATGATCGAGCGCGGAACAGCGTTTCGCTGCTATGTCAGCGCCGACGAGCTCCAGGCGCGGCGTGATCTCGGCGAAGAGAAGCGTTTGGCGGCGCGTCAGGACGGATTGAGCGAGACCGAACGCGAGGCGCTGCTCGCTGAAGCCAATTCGTTGCTCGCACCCTTCCGGTCGCCTTGGCGAAATGGCGGAACACCGCCTTCGCCAGATGCACCTTTCACGGTTCGACTCCGGGCCCCGGAAGGCGGCGAACAGCTTGTTGAAGACGGCGTTCAGGGTCCCGTGAAGGTTCGCGCGTCGGAGATCGACGATCTCGTTCTGCTCCGCGCTGACGGATCGCCGACTTACATGCTGGCGGTCGTGGTCGATGATCACGACATGGGGGTGACGCACGTCATTCGCGGCGACGATCACCTTCGCAACACGTTCCGCCAGATCCCAATCTATGAAGCGATGGATTGGGACGTCCCGCACTTCTCGCATCTTCCCATGATCCACGGGAATGACGGCGCGAAGCTGTCCAAACGGCACGGCGCGCTCTCCACGACAGCGTACCGTGACTTCGGCTATCTGCCCGAAGGCATGAAGGCCTACCTGCTGCGGCTTGGATGGAGCCACGGTGACCAGGAGATTTTCTCCGAAGCCGAAGCCATTGCGCTGTTCGATCTCGGGGGTGTCAACAAGGCCCCTGCCCGCCTCGATCTCGAAAAGCTGGGCACCGTCAACGCGCACTTCATCCGTCTTGCCGAGGACGAGCGACTGTTCGATCTGTTGACTCCCTTCCTGCAAACCGAAGGCGCGCTCGATACGGCGGCGACACACCGCATTCGCCTTGCGCTTCCGCACATGAAGGACAGGGGCTCGACCTTGGTCGAACTGGCAGAAGCGTTTCGTTTCCTGCGTTCAAATCGGCCGCTTGAGCTCAACAAGAATGCCAGAAAGGCGTTGTCCGAGGACGGTATCGCCCGGCTGTCGGGCCTGCTCGCCGAATTGTGTAAGAATGAGACTTGGACAACCGCTAGTATTTCCGAAACGATCTCGGCATATTGCACTGCAACACAGCTCTCGATGGGCCAGGTCGGGCCACCGTTGCGGGCTGCGTTGACGGGTGGGCTTCCGGCTCCTGATCTGGCGCCGGTAATGGAGTGGCTCGGGCGCGACGAAGCGCTCGGCCGTATTGAGGACCAGATTCGGGCCGGCGCCAGGGGCGGCGCCGCGACCGGCTAACTGAACAGGAAGAGAGCTGATGGAAAACAGAGTGAAAAAAGCGGGCGTCGCGAAACTTGAAGTGGCCGGCAAGGTCGTCGACCTTCCCGTATACTCAGGAACAGTCGGACCGAATGTCATCGATGTCAGCAAGCTCTACGCGCAGACTGGCCACTTCACCCTCGATCCAGGCTTTACCTCGACCGGCAGTTGCGAAAGCCAGATCACGTTCATTGATGGCGAGCAGGGCGTCCTGTTGCATCGGGGATATCCGATCGAGCAGCTTTGCGACAAATCGAATTTCATGGAGCTTTGCTATCTGCTCCTCAACGGCAAGCTTCCCCAAAAGACAGAGTACGATGCCTTCCTGAAAGAGGTGAAGCATCACACGCTCCTGCACACTCAGCAGGACAGATTCTTCGACGGGTTCCGGCGCGACAGCCATCCGATGGCAATGCTGACCGGCGCTGTCGGCGGCATGGCTGCCTTCTATCCCGGCGCGGTCGGCAACGAGGACCCCGCTGAACGCAAGCTCGGCTCGATCCGCCTGATCGCAAAGATGCCGACGATTGCGGCGCGCTGCATGAAGTACACGATGGGCCAGAAGTTCGTCGATCCGCTCAACAAGTTCTCCTACTCGGAAAACTTCCTCAACATGTGCTTCTCCGTTTCGGCAGAGGAATATGAAATCAATCCGGTGCTGGCCCGGGCGATGGACCGGTTCTTCATGCTCCACGCCGATCACGAGCAGAACGAGTCGACGTCGACTGTGCGACTCGCCGCGTCTTCCGGTGCTCACCCATTTGCGGCCGTCGCAGCAGGCGTTGCCTGCCTCTGGGGCCCCAGCCATGGCGGCGCAAACGAAGCGGCTCTCCGGCAAATGCGCGCAATCGGTTCGGTCGACAATATCCCTGAGTTCGTGCGGCAAGTGAAAGACCCGAGCAGCGATATCCGCCTGATGGGTTTCGGGCACCGCGTTTACAAGAACTACGATCCACGGGCGACCGTGATGCAAAAGACCTGTCACGAAGTTCTCGAAGCGCTCGACATGAAGGACCACCCTCAGCTGAAGGTGGCCATGGAGCTTGAGCGGATCGCGCTGCAGGACGAGTACTTCGTGAACAAGAAGCTCTATCCGAACGTGGATTTCTACTCGGGTATCATTCTTGAAGCGATGGGCTTCCCGACAACCATGTTCACCGTGCTGTTTGCGCTGGCCCGGACGGTCGGCTGGGTGTCGCAGCTCAACGAGATGCTGGACGACCCGACGCAGAAGATCGGTCGCCCTCGTCAAATCTACACCGGCGAAGCGCAGCGCGACTACGTGCCGATTTCGGCTCGCTAAAGTTCCGACAGAATGGCATCGGCCGCGATCTCCGCGGCCGGCTGCCCGCCCCGCACGAGCGCCTTGAGCGCGTTGTTCTGCCGTTCTCGTTGCGCGATCAGCTCCGTGGGATCGTTCAGCCAGGCGTTCGCCTTGTCCGCAATCGCGTCCGCGCTGAGCCGGGTCTGGACGAATTCCGGAACGATCTCGACATCGCCATTCAGGATGTTGAGCAAGGTGATGTGGATTTTCTTGTATAGCAGTCCACGCGCGATCGACCAGGTGATCCAACCTGTCTTGTAGGCGACAATCATCGGTGCGCCTTGCATCGCAAGCTCGCTTGTCACCGTTCCGGAACACGCCAAGGCAAGCGTCGCGGCGGCCATCGCATCATAGCGCTCGGTCGGATCCGCACTCACCCTCGCCCAGGTCTCAAGATCGGGATATCGGGCAGCCAACTCGGATTGGATGCTCTCGGCGGGTTGAACGACAACGGTGACCGCCGGGCGTTTCTCCTTGACGCGCCGTGCGGCCGCGATGAGCGCCGGTGCAACGTTCACAATCTCGCTGCGGCGACTACCGGGTAGCACCAGCACCACCTGCCCGTCCCGAGATATGCCGTGTGCGGACCGGAATGCAGCGCCGTTTCCCTTGCCTGCGCGTGTCAAAGCCGGGTTGCCGATGACGGTGACCTTCAAGCCGAAGGGCTCGTAGTAAGGCACCTCGATGTCATGCATGCAGAGCAAATGATCGACGGTGGAGGCCAACGTTGCTGCACGCCCGGGCCGGGTGGCCCAGACCTGAGGTCCGATCAACTTGACGATGCGGATTGATGGATCCCAGGCGCGGACACGCTGTGCCACACGCAGCGTGAATCCCCACGAGTCCACGAGAACCAGAACCTTGGGACGTTTCTTGCAGACATCCTCTGCGGCGGCGTCGGCCAGTTCGACCACAGTCCGATACGCCTTGATGCCTTCAACAAAGCCCAGAACCGACAGGGGCGCGATATCGATCGGCGACACAATGCCGACCGACAGAAGCTCGGCTCCGCCGATCCCGTCGATGCGCGTCTGCGGGGATTTCTGCCTGATGCATTCGATCACTTCCCGCGCCAGGAGGTCGCCGGAGGATTCAGCGGCAACGAAATAGAGCGACATCAGGATTGGCTGCCGAGGTCAGGTGAAAATCCGTACAGGAACAATCCCAGCTCATTGGCCCTTGCTTCCATCGCGGGCCGGTTGAGCATGAGCGCGCCCCCAGCTTCGACCCCGATGCCAGCAAGCCCGGCCGCGGCAGCCAGTTCAACAGTGGACACGCCCGTGGTCGGCAAATCGATCCGCCGTTCCTGAACAGGCTTGGGCCGCTTGACCAGGACACCGCGGCGGGCGCCGGCGCGGCCTCTGATGGCTTCCGGCAAGAGCGCGCAGCGGCGAAGCATTTCGTCCGTGCCTTCTTGCGCTTCAACCGCCAGAACCAATCCGTCACAGACGACGCAGGCCTGGCCAATATCGAGTGCTCCGCTTGCGGACGATACGCGGGCCGCCACAGTCAGATCGCTCATTTCGGAGTCGGACGGCGCAGGTCCCGCCATCAACCCGGCTGGGGCAAGCAGGCTTGCATGCGCCTGTTCGCTACCGATGACATTGAACCCGTTCTTTTCGAATTCGTTCACCAGCACCCGCAACAGTGCGTCATCGCCGCGCCGTGCTTCGCTGAGCACTTTTGGAAGCAATGCAGCGCCTTTCAGGTCAAGCTTGAGATCCGCAAAATTCGGACGGCTGACATTTCCGGCAAACACGAGATCCCGGCAGCCAGCCGCCTTCAGACGGCTGATGACCGCGCCAACTTCGCCAAGGCCGACAATACTGCCCGGATAAGCCGCGAGACGGGGATCCTCAAATCCCTTCAATCTCAAGACATGCACGCCCTGCCCTGTCGCGACCGCGTTCTCGGCAATGGCGACGGGCAAGTCGCCCAATCCAGCAATCAGGCCGAGAGGTGGCGGCATCGGATCAGCCGGGTTTGCAAATCGGGCGATCGCCGCCCTGGCGGATGAAATCGATCAGTTCCATCGCGAGCGGTTGGGCTTCGAATGTTTTCGTTGCGGCCTCCAGACGATCCTTGAAAAGACCGTTCCCTTCGAAGACCGCTTTGTACGCGGACCGGATTTCGTGCAGGTCCGCCTTCGAAAAGCCGCGCCGCTTCAGGCCCACGGTGTTGAGACCTGCAAGCTTGGCATGATTGCCGACGACCGACCCGAACGGGATCACGTCTTCAACAACGATCGCGCCCCCGCCGATGAAGGCGTTCCGGCCGATCCGGCTGAACTGGTGCACAGCTGAAAGTCCGCCGAACCAGACATTGTCGCCCACTTCGATATGACCTGCGAGCGAGACATTGTTGGCCATCACGACATTGGCGCCGATGCGGCAATCATGGGCAATATGTGCGCCGATCATGATGTAGCAGTTCGGCCCGACCTGGGTCAGGCCACCAAATTTCGGAATCCCGGAATGCGCCGTCGCGTATTCGCGGAAAACACAATTGTCGCCGATCTCGAGCCGGGACTCGGCGCTCTCTCCCAACCCGATGACCTGGGGATTGCCGCCTACGGCGGCGAAGGGATGCAGCGTGCAGTCTTTGCCAAGGCGTGTATTCCCACGGACACTGACGTGGGACACGAGCGTCGTTCCGGCGCCAATCTCGGCGCCGGCACCGATATGGCAGAACGGGCCGATCGAGACGCGCTCACCAAGCCGGGCGCCGGCGTCTATGACAGATGTTGGATGGACGGAGGATGTCATGGATTTCCGTTATCAGCGGATCGGCGCCTACGCCACCGTTCAATCACGCTTCTTGGCTGCAGTCTGTTTGTTGAGCCAGGCCACTTCCCGCATCCATTGCCGGATCGGCTTTGCTGGCGTGCCGCCCCAGGTCTCGCCCGACGCCACGTCACGGAACAACCCGGCGGACGCTGCGAGGCTCACGCCTTCGCCCACGGTGACGTGGTCTGCAATGCCGACCCTGCCCCCCAGCATTGACCCGTCCCCGACCCGGACTGAGCCGGAAATACCGCCGAAGGCGGCAACGATCACCGACCGCCCCAGAACTACATTGTGGGCAATCTGGCAAAGGTTATCGATCTTGGTCCGTTCGCCTATGACCGTATCGGCGAAGACGCCGCGGTCGATACACGCATTTGCCCCTACAGTGACGCGGTCCTGCAGGATGACGCGCCCAAAATGCGGCGCATCCTCAAGACCTTGCGGACCCGGCATGACCCCAAAGCCGGCTTCTCCGATCCGCGCCCCGGCGAGCAATGTCACATGATCCCCGAGCAGGGCACAGTGCACGCTGGCATTCGCGCCGATCACGCAATGACGACCGATCTGCACGCCCGGACCGATAACTGCGTTCGGACGGACCGTCGTGCCCTCGCCGATCGCAGCCCCCGGACCGATCACAGCGCCGGGCGAGATGATCGCGCTGGGGTGAACAGCAGCCGATGATGAAATGCTGCCTCCGCTCGACGGACCTGTCTCGCGAAGCCGGAACAACGACGATGCGATCAGACTGTGCGTGTAACGCGGCAAGGAGGAAACTATTGCCGACACGCCATCGGGCAGACGCGCGCGCGCACCTTCCGAAACCACGACGACGTCAAGCTCGGCGCTCAGCGAAGCTTGGCCTGTCCCATCCCCGTCAATAAAGGCCAGCTGACCTGCTTTGGCCGTATCGGCCGCCGCAATACCCGTTATGGCAAGCGCAGGATCGCCCGAAAAGGCCGCCCCTGACAGATGGGCAGCCGATTCAAGCGTCAAAGCCCCCAATGACGCGTAGAACCGGCTGTCAATCGCCACGGCTTCCCGGATCCCTAGCGAGTTACTGGGGCGCTGGTGCGCGCTGACGCACGACGTTGATAGCAGGTGTTTTCTGGTCGAGCTTCGACACAATGAGCGCCGTCGCATCGACGGAGGCTGCCGTAAAGACGGCCTGGCTTTTCGACAGGACGACCTGAGCGTTCTTCTCCTTGACGACTTCCATCATCACAGGTTCGAGCGCCTTGTTGAATTCCTGGAACGCCTTTTGTTCCGTCGCCGCATACTCTTGCGAAACGAGTTGGCGCTTCGCGGCAAACTCGTTCGACTTCGTCTGGAAGCCCTCGATCGATTTCACGAGCGCAGCATCGGCAACGATCGCTTCGCGGGTTTTACCCTCCAGCTTGGTAGCGAGCGCCTTGCGCTCGGTTTCGAGCGAGTCGCGGGTTGGCTTGAGCTCACCGTTGATCTGCGTTTCGATGTTCTTGAGTTTTGTGAACATGTCCTTGCCCGCCTTGCTGTCGGCAAGGATCTGGGTCTCGTCGATGACAATGACGATTGCTCCCTGAGCGAGCGCAGCGGGCGCTGCGAGGGTCATGGATGCTGAGGCCAGCGCGAGCGCGGCGAAGAGTGTCTTGTAGGTTTTCATTTGGATTTCCTCGTGGGGGCTTGCGAGATCAGAATTGGGTGGACGTCGAGAAGCGGAAAGACTCGGTCCGGTCATATTCTTCCTTGCGAAGAATTTGGGAGAAGTCGAAGCGGATGGGGCCAAATGGCGAGTCCCAGAACACGCTGAGACCTGCCGAAGCGCGCAGGGATGCCGCGTCCTTCGGAATACGAACGGCCTGGGCGCCGGGAACGCCCAGTGAAGCTGCATCTGTGATGAACAGAGGTGTGCCCTTGTCGACGTCTTCAAGGATGCCGAGTGAGCCGACATCCACGAACACGGCGCTGCGAATGCCGTATTCTTCGGGCAGGAAGTTCGGAACGGTCAGTTCGAACGTACCCTGATAGTACGCGTTGCCGCCGAGCGAGTTGAGGCGGCGGGTCTCGACCACCTCACCGGTGTTCGGATCAAAAATGCGGAGGATCTCGCGCGGGCCAAGACCGGCCACGTCAAATCCGCGGAACGTGCTGCCACCCCGGAAGAACCGGTTGTTGATGCGCACGCCCTGCTCTTCGTCGAGCGGAAGGACGTAGCCAGCAGAGAACTTCGCGCTGGCGATGACATCTCGCCAGATGCCGCGATAGAAAGTGGCTCCCGTCTCGGTACGGATGTATTTCACGTCACCGCCGAGACCGGCGAAGTCCTGGCTGAGACGGAAGTCGAACCCGCGGGTTGGCGTTATGGGATCGTTCGTCTGATCCCAAAAGAAGTTGTATCCAACGATGCTCGAGATATCGTTCCGCTCAGACCGGCAGATCGTGTCTCGCAAGGTGTACAGGGGGTCGCAGATATCGACCAGTGTTTCACCCGGCGCCGCATCGCCGATCTCTGGCTCTCGATAGATATCATCCGACAGGTCGTCCGGCGTACTGGTACCGGCGGTCTGCGTAAAGCTTCTGAGCAGGTTGCCGTTTTGATCGATTATGATGTTCCGGTCGGCGATGTTCACATCATCCGTCTGCAGACGGTAGCTCAGCCCCAGCTGCATCCGGTCCGTCAGCGGGAAGGCAACGCGCAGGCCGCCACCGATCGTTTCGCTCGTGAAGCCCGTGAACTCTTCAAAGTCCTGGCGCGTCGCAAACAGATCGACGCCGGCCGACAGGTTCCTGTCAAGGAATCTCGGCTCCGTGAAACGAAGATCGACAATCTGCTGACGGCTCGACAAAGAGGTCCGCGCGACGACCGACTGCCCGCGGCCGCGAAGGTTTCGCTGCGAGGCGCTCAGGTCAAACAGGTAAGAGTCGACCGACGAGAAGCCTGCCGCGAACGAGAGTTCTCCGGTCGATTGCTCGGTCAGCTTGATGTCTACAATCGTGCGGTCTGGCTCTTCGGCCGGTGTCTCGACGATCTCGACGTCCTTGAAGAAGCCAAGCGCCCGGATGCGGTTTCGCGACCGGTCGAGCAGGATGCGGTTGAAGGCATCGCCTTCGGCAATCCGCAACTCCCGGCGCACGACGCGGTCGAGCGTCTGGGTGTTCCCGACAATGTTGATGCGGTCGATGTAAACGCGCGGGCCTTCATCAATCGCGAAGGTGATGTCGATCCGGCCGGTTTCTTCATTCACGGAAATCTGAGGACGGATGTCGACGAACGCATAGCCTGCTACGCCGGCTGCGTAGGTCAGGGCATCAATCGTGCCTTCGATCTGGTCGCCGCGGAAGAGTTCGCCTTCCTGGATGGGAACGACGCCCTGCAAGACACTCGCGTCCAGTTTCTCAAGCGCCGTCTCGACCTTGATGACACCGAAGTCATACTGGCGTCCCTCGTCCACGGTGAAGGTGACGTAGAAGTCCTTCTGGTCAGGCGTCAGTTCGGCGACCGCCGACGTCACGCGGAAATCGTAATAGCCGTTGTTCTGATAGAACTCGCGCAGCTGCTCACGGTCGAACTCGAGACGTCCGGAGTCGTAGTTGTCGTTCGAGCTGAAGAAACGCCAGAGGCGGGATTGGCGGGTGACAATTTCGCTGCGCAGGCGCGAGTCTGAATACTCTTCGTTGCCGATGAAGTTGATCGCGCGCACGCCGGTCACCGGCCCTTCGGTGATCTCGAAGATCAGGTCGACCCGGTTCTGTTCGAGCGGCTTGTACTTGGGCTCGACTTTCGCCGCGAACCGGCCAGAGCGACGATACATTTCCAGCACGCGCTGGACGTCCGTCTGGACGCGCGCGGCCGTGAACACGCCGCGCGGCGCTGCCTGGATTTCCTCGCGAAGCTTGTCGTCCTTGAGCGCGCGGTTACCCTCGAAAATGACCCGGTTGATGATCGGGTTCTCGACCACGCGCACAACGAGGTCGTCATCGCGCCGGTCAATAGAAACATCCGCGAACAGGTTCGTGGCAAACAGCGTTTTCAGTGAGAGGTCGATCCGGTCTGGGTCAAACGCGTCGCCGGGCTCCAGCAGCAGGTAGGACTGAACGGTCCTTGCCTCGATGCGCTTGTTGCCCTCGACAACGATCGACCGAATGTTGCCGCCAAAACGGGCGTCTTCCTCCTGCGCGTGGGCCAGGTTCAGATGACTGTTGGAGCCGAGTGCCAACGCGCTGGTCGCGAGAACAGTGGCAGCGAGGAATTTACGCATTCTCGAGTACTCTTTCGTTCCTGGAGCTGAACTGCGTCAGCTGCTTCCTCGACCAAAAACACCGGTTTCGAGAATGTCCCCCCAAGTGATAACGATCACCATCGCCACCAAGACCAACACTCCCACACGCAGCGCCATCGCCTCAATCTGGCTTGGCATTTTAGAGCCTATCAAGGCTTCGTATGCATGAAACACCACACGCCCGCCATCCAGCACTGGCAGTGGCAGCAAGTTGAAAAATCCGACGCCAACCGAGATCGCCGCACAGAGGCTGAGAAGCACCCAGAAGAGGTGGTCCAGCCGGTCCATGAGCGGGACTTCGGTCCGGTCCATGACCGTATTCACGATTCTGCGGGACACATCGCCCACGCCGACCGGGCCGGACAGCGTGTGAAACGACATCTTGCCGGTCACGATGCTGCCCAGCATCGTTACGGTCTGCTCGATGGCCACACCGGTTTTCTGGACGCCGGCAACGGTTGATTCGACCGGTCCGTACCGAAGCCGCTCCGAGGTCTCCGCAGGCGCAATGCCGATGCCGATTGTGCTTTGCGCAATCATCTGTCCGACCTCGTTCGGCCGGACGACTTCAACCGGTGTGACCGCAACGATCTGCCGGGTGCCGCCGCGGTCGATCAGAAGCTCCAGGGCGGCATTCGGGCTCAACAGGATGGCAACTGTGACGTCCGAAGCGTTCCGTACAGGTTTGCCGTCGATTTCCACGATCCGGTCGCCCGCGATCAGTCCGGCGCGTTCAGCAGGCATGTCCGGCAGTGTGGTTGCCACCCTGACGGGTTCGACGACGACGCCGTGTACCCCCACCGAAAGGCTGAAGATGAAGGCGGCAAGGATAAAGTTCGCGAGCGGACCCGCGATGCTGATCACGATTTTCTTGAGCGGACCGACATCATCAAAAGCCACGCCAAGCGGGGCGTCGGCTTCCAAGCTCTCGTCCTCGAGTGAGCGTTTGTCCACAAAAGCGACAAAGCCGCCGAGCGGGATCCAGTTGAGGCGCCAACGGGTTCCACGCTTGTCCCGCACCTGAGCCATGGGTGGCCCGAAGCCGACGGCAAACGATTCCACAGCCACGCCGAACATGCGGCCTGCCAGATAATGACCCAATTCATGGACGACGATCACGATGCCCATGAGAAACACAAGGCATGCGATGAACAGCGGCCCTTGGCTGACTACCCCTTCCAAGTTGCCACTCCTCCTGCCCGGCTCGGGGCGTTCTTCAAGAGATCACCGGCGAGCCATCGCCCGTGGTTATCCAGAAACGCCACTTCATCCAACGTCGTGCACTTGGTAGAGGCCAAATTTGAAGATGCAAAGTGGTCCAGAGCGGCTTCGACTGCCCATCCTATATCCAGGAAGCCACATTTTCCCTCAATGAAGGCTGAAACTGCTGATTCATTAGCAGAATTTAACACCACAGGGCCGGCCGGCCCCATCTGGAAAGCTCGGCGAGCAAGTTCGATCGAGCGGAATTTCTGGCTATCCACCGGGCTGAATTCGAGTTGGCCGATCTGAGCAAGGTCCAGCGCAGCCACCTCGGTTTCAACCCGCTCCGGCCAGCCCAGGGCGAGCGAAATCGGCGTGCGCATATCCGGAGAGCCCAATTGGGCGATCACGGATCCGTCCTTGAAGTGGGCCATCCCGTGGACGATCGACTGGGGATGCACCAGCACATGGACCCGATCGGCGCCGACCTTGAACAAGATGGCCGCCTCGATCAACTCCAGCGCCTTGTTCATGAGTGTGGCGCTGTCGATGGAGATTTTGAGCCCCATGCTCCACTTCGGATGGGCCGCGGCCTGCGCGGGGGTTGCCTGGGCCATTTCATCCAGCGTCGCGAGACGAAACGGGCCGCCCGACGCCGTCAAGGTCAGGTGGTCAAGCAGGCGACCATCGCCCAGGCATTGGAAAATCGCGCTATGCTCTGAATCAACAGGCAAAACCGAGACCTTTGCCTTTTCAGCAGCATCAAGCAGGATCGTGCCCGCACAGACGAGACTTTCCTTGTTGGCGAGCGCCAGGTGGTTACCGGCGTGCACGGCCGCCATTGTCGACTTGAGGCCTGCTGCGCCAACGATGGCCGCCACAAAGCGGTCACAGGGCCGCGAAGCCGCCTCAAGCATTGCCGCTTCACCACCCGCACAAGCGATGCCACTGCCTGCAAGGCGTGCCTTGAGTTGAGGCAGCTGGGCCTCGTCCGCGATGACGGCGATCTGGGGGCGCACGTCGAGGGCCTGTTCCGCCAGCGCGTCGGCGTTGCGGCCGGAGGCGATTGAAACAAGCTCGAACCGGGGCTCAAGCCTGTTCGCATGCCGGATCACATCGATGGCCGAACGGCCAACAGATCCCGTCGACCCGAATATGGAGACTCTGCGCGCAGGTTTCATGTTCAGAGACCTAGCAGTGCTGGAAGGCCCGGAACACTCAGAAAAGTCAATGTTGCGAGGATACTGACGGCGCCCAACCCATCGACCCGGTCCAGCAAACCACCATGCCCCGGCAGTATGTTTCCGGAATCCTTGACCTTGAAACGCCGTTTCAAGCCGCTTTCGAACAGGTCACCGACCTGTGCCGCGACCGAGATGCTGACGCCCGCCAAGACCCACGGCAGCACCTCGACCCCCTGCCATCCCGCGGCGAGATATCCGCACGCCGCACAAGCGATCGCCGCCGAAATCGCTCCGCTCCAGGTCTTGTTCGGGCTTTCCTTGGGTAACAGGCGCGGGCCGCGAATCATACGCCCGAAAAAGTAGGCGGCCGCGTCCGACGCCCACACGAAGGACATGAAGTAGAGGGCAGCGAGACGGCCATCCCAGGGGCCTTCCCTCAAGGTGAACAGCCCGAAGACCATCGCAAACACGTAGATCACGCCGAAACCACCGGTTATCCGGGATTCTGTGCTCCGTTGTGACGAGACAATCGCGAGCACCATCGCGGCGACGAAGATGGCCCACGAAATGAGTTCATTTTGCAAGGCGAGACTCAAGCCGAACACCGCAGCCAATCCCGCGAGCAGGACTTCGTTGGGTGTCGCGCTCATGCGGCACCATTCGACCATCATCACCGCGCAGAATACGCCGCAGCCAGCCGCCAACCACCATGATCCGAACCAGACCGCAAACAGAGCGAACGGGATGAGGACCAGGGCTGTCAGCAAGCGCATCGGCAATTCGGAAAACCGCTGTTCAGGCGGTGTCCAGTCGCCCATCAGGTTGCTCCGGGACCCACCGTACCAAAACGGCGTTCCCTTTCGTGATAGCGAGAGATTGCGCTTTCCAGATGCGCACGGTTGAAGTCAGGCCACAGCACGTCGACGAACAGCAGCTCGGCATAGGCTGCCTGCCACAGCAGGAAGTTACTGATCCGGTACTCACCACTCGTCCGGATCACGAGGTCTGGATCTGGCAACTCGCGGGTATCGAGAAATTGGCCGAACGCCTCTTCACTCAGAGGTCCCGCACCGGGATTCCCGGCAATTGAGTCCGCGTACGCCTGTGCCGCGCGCAGGATCTCATTGCGGGACCCGTAATTGAACGCAATCGTGAGGAAGAAGCGGCTGTTGCCGGCCGTTTCGGCCTCCGCCCGGTCCACGAGGCTGGCGATATCTGCTGGCAACCCTGCTCGCTGACCGATGACGCGGATGCGGACGCCGTCGTCCTTGAGGCGCGCCAGATCGCGTTGAACGTAAGCTTTCAGAAGACCGAACAAGACATTCACTTCGTCCGCCGGGCGCCGCCAGTTCTCGGTCGAGAAGGAAAACACCGTCAGATACTGGATGCCCAGTTCTCCGGCCGCCTCGACTGTGCGCCGCAGCGCTTCGACGCCGCGCTCATGGCCAGCCGTTCTGGGCAAGCCTCTGGCTTTCGCCCATCGGCCGTTTCCGTCCATGATGATGGCAACATGCTGAGGTGCCGGGGGGGCGCCTCCGGCAAGGGACGGATCTGGAGAGGTCCCGGAGCGGGCCATCAGACCTGCATTATCTCCGCTTCTTTGGCCTTAACGGCATCATCGACACGATGCACGAACGCATCCGTCAGCTTCTGTACTTCTTCTGCCAGAGAGCGAGCACGATCTTCACTGATCTCGCCAGCCTTTTCCATTTTTTTCAGCGCGTCCATGCCGTCGCGGCGCACGTTGCGGACAGCCACCCGGGCTGCTTCGGCATATTTTCCGGCAATCTTCGTCAGCTCGACCCGGCGTTCCTCGTTCAGGGCGGGGATCGGAATCCTGAGGGTCTGTCCATCCATGATCGGATTAAGGCCAAGCCCGGACTCGCGGATCGCGCGGTCAACCGCGCCGACAACCGTCTTGTCCCAGACGTTTACGGAAAGCATGCGGGTGTCGCTGACTGTGACCGACGCGACCTGGCTGAGCGGAGACACCCCGCCATAAGCCGACACATTGATTGAATCCAGCAGGTTCACCGACGCGCGGCCAGTGCGCAGGCCCGAAAACTCCGTGGCGAGCGACGCCAGCGCGCCCTCCATCCGCCGCTCGATATCCTGTTTACTGTAAGTCATTCGGTCGATCCTCCCTGCTTGGAGATCGTCGTGGAAGTGCCCCGGCCGTGCAACACGTTCAACAGGGAGCCTTCTTCCTTCAGCGAGAAGACGACGATCGGAACATTATTGTCGCGCATCAGGCTGACGGCAGAAGGGTCCATCACCCTGAGGTTCTTGATCAGCAACTCGTCATACGCGACCTGATTGTACCGGGTCGCTGACGCGTCGAGTTTCGGGTCGGCAGTGTAGACGCCGTCAACCTGCGTCCCTTTGAGCAGCGCATCGCAGTTCATCTCGATGGCGCGCAACGCGGCGCCGGTATCGGTCGTGAAGAAGGGGTTGCCGATGCCCGCGGCGAAGATCACGACGCGTCCCTTTTCCATGTGCCGCTGCGCCCTGCGCCGGATATAGGGCTCGCAGACGGCGTCCATATTCAAGGCCGACTGTACACGCGTAGGGACACCGATTCCCTCCAGCACGCTCTGCATCGCCAAGGCGTTCATGACCGTTGCCAACATGCCCATCGAATCGGCTTGCGCGCGCTCCATGCCTTTGGCTGCACCTGCAACGCCGCGGAAGATGTTACCGCCGCCAATCACGAGGCAGATCTCGGCGCCTGCCGCCCGGGCGGCGGCAATCGCCTGCGCGAACGTCACACAGGTGGGGATGTCGATACCGAACTGCCCCGGGCCCATCAGGGCCTCGCCAGAGAGTTTGAGGAGCACGCGCCGGTACTTCAGCTGGCTCTTTTCAGGTTCATTCGCCGGCATCTGTCCCACCGATCAATCTAAAGCACGACCCAAAAAAATCCCGGCCTGGCAAAGCCGCCGAGCCGGGATTGTTCAAAGCCCCTCACGGGGGGAAAGGCAAGCCTGATCAGGAGCCTTTTGTCATCGACGCAACTTCCGCTGCGAAGTCCGTTTCTTCCTTTTCAACGCCTTCGCCAAGCTTGAAGTGGACAAACGCTTTCAGCGTCGCGCCCTGCGCCTTGAGGAATTCGCCGACGGTCTTGTCCGGATCCATGATGAACGGCTGTTCGACAAGAACGACTTCCTTGTAGAACTTCTGCATCCGTCCAACGATCATCTTCTCGATCACCGCATCCGCCTTGCCGCTTTCACGGGCCTGCTCGGTCAGAATGCGCTTCTCGGACTCAATCAGAGCCGGATCGAGTTCAGCCGTCGTCGCCGCTGCCGGCGACGTGGCAGCGATGTGCATCGCAACCTTGCGGCCCGCGTCTTCCAGATCGCCAGCGCCTTCAAGCGCCACAAGAACGCCAACCTTGCCCATACCGGGCGCGACGGCGTTGTGGATGTAGGATGCCACACGGCCGCTGGCCGTCAGCTTCGCGGCCCGGCGCAGGGTCATGTTCTCGCCGATCGTGGCGATCATGCGCTTGACCATGTCGTCAACCGAGCCTTCGCCGTCGGGCGAAGCTGCGGCCGCCACAGCTGCAACGCTTCCGTCCGTCGCCAATGCGACGTCCACGATGCTGCCGAGAGCCTTCTGGAAGCCCTCGTTGCGCGACACGAAGTCGGTTTCCGAGTTAAGCTCGACGATTGCGCCCGACTTTCCATCGGCCGCAACCTTGACGCCCACGAGGCCTTCGGCAGCCGCGCGGCCAGACTTCTTGGCGGCTTTGGAAAGCCCCTTCGCGCGCAGCCATTCGATGGCGGCGGTTTCGTCGCCGTCGTTTTCGACGAGCGCTTTCTTCGCGTCCATCATACCTGCGCCGGTTTTCTCGCGCAGTTGTTTTACTAATGCCGCTGTAATCTCAGCCATAGCTTTGATCCTTCAGTTGAATTCCAGTGCGAAAAGCACGCCTCAGGCGTCGCCAGCCGCTGTCTCGCCTGCCACTTGAACGTCGGCGTCAGCCATGGCGCTCACATCCGACATTGCGCCGAGATCAACGCCAAGACCGGCCGTAGATTCAGCGAGGCCATCAAGCACCGCATCGGCAAACAGGTTGCAGTACAGCGAGATCGCCCGCGCGGCGTCGTCGTTACCCGGGAAGCCATAATCGGCGTCGGACGGGTCGCAGTTGGTGTCGAGCACCGCGACGACCGGGATGCCCAGCTTCCGGGCTTCCTGGACGGCGATGGCTTCCTTGTTGGTGTCGATCACGATGATCGCAGCCGGAAGGCCACCCATGTTGGCGATACCACCCAGAGCGCGCTGCAGCTTGTCGCGGCGGCGCTGCAGGTCGAGCAGCTCCTTCTTGGTCAGGCCCGAACCGCCGCCCGATTCAAACATCGCGTTCAGTTCGCGCAGTTGCTTGATCGAATTGGAAACGGTCGTCCAGTTGGTGAGCGTGCCGCCCAGCCAGCGATGGTTCATGTAATACTGAGCGCAGCGCTGCGAGGCTTCAGCCACAGGATCCTGAGCCTGACGCTTGGTGCCAACGAACAGGATGCGGCCGCCTTTCGCCACCGTATCGCGCACGAAAACGAGCGCCTGGTGCAGCGACGGCACCGTGTGCGAGAGGTCCATGATGTGAATGCCGGAGCGCTCGCCGTAGATGTACGGCTTCATGCGCGGGTTCCAGCGGTGGGTCTGGTGACCGAAGTGAACGCCAGCTTCGAGCAACTGACGCATTGAAAAGTCAGGTAGGGCCATCGATTTTCTCCATCCGGTTGGCCGTCGCAGGGTGGAACTACGGGCAAAGCCCGTCGCACCGGATGCACCCGCGACATGGTTTCGAAGAGCGCTCCTATACAACTTTTTAGGTCGGGAGCAAGCGCTAACCGCCGCTATACCTCGTCACGCCGCCCTCTGCGGTATGACCCGCTCGACGCCCGGCACTTCCTTCAGCGCCCGCTGGGCCCTCAGGCTGATCGTGTAGGTCTGGGGGAGCCGGACGGTCACCAGCCGGCCATCCTCGAGCGGCATTTCGAGGAGAATGGCCCCGCGCTCGTTGTCAGGGAGGCTTTCAAGCCGGCTGACAACACCGGCAATTTCGGCAGGGTTGGCACCTGCTGACACCCGGACCACAAGCATTCCCGACGGCTTCGAAAGGCGGGCGGCCTCGATTTCGATGACCCGGTCCACGTACAACCGTGTTTCCTCGCCGCTGATCTTGACCGAAACCGTAAAGGCGAGCGCCTTGCCAGGCCGCAAGAGATCCCCGAACTGCAGCAACGCATCGCTGTTGACCATCACGTCGCGCTCGCCGGTCGGATCAGAAACCGTGACGAACGAGAACTTGCCGCCATTCTTTCCCGTTCGGTCATTTCGGGCTCGGACGATCCCGATCATTTCCAGTGGCCGGCCTTCGCCGGCGCGGTCCTCGACTTCCATCATCAGCGTGATCCGGTCCCGGTCCAGCGAAACAAGGACGTCATCGAGCGGGTGACCCGAAAAATAGAAGCCGATCGACTTGAACTCTTCGTCCAGCTTTTGCTGGGCCGTCCACGGCCGAGGGGATGGGAGCGGTGGCCGGAGGGCGGGCTCCGCATCCGTAAACAAGCCGCCTTGACCACCTTGCCGGTCTCCTGCCGAACTCGTTGCCAGTTGGGACAGCATCGGCGCAGCGTCGAGCACTTTGGCGCGGTTCGGCTCCAGCGAATCGAAGGCCCCTGCCCGCGCCAGCGACTCGAAAGCTTTCTTGTTGACCTGGCGCGGATCGATGCGTTCTGCGAAATCGTAGAGACTGGCAAAAGGACCGCTGTCTGCGCGTATTGCCGCCACGTGGCGCATCGCTTCGACACCGACGCCCTTGATGGCGCCGAGCGCATACACGATTGCACCGTCACGCACGTCAAAGTCTGCGTGCGACGTGTTGATATCTGATGCGCGCACGGGGATGCGCAGGCGTTTGGCTTCAAGGAAGAACGCGGCCAGCTTGTCCGTATTGCCGATATCGAGACTCATCGAGGCCGCGAGGAATTCGACCGGGAAATGGCACTTCAGGAAGGCCGTCTGATAGCCGACCAGTGCGTAGGCCGCAGCATGCGACTTGTTGAAGCCATAGCCGGCAAACTTCTCCATCGTATCGAAGATTTCGTTGGCAAGATTGGCTGCCATACCCTTCGTCTGCTCGGCGCCCTCAACAAAACGGCGGCGCTGGGCGATCATCTCTTCGAGTTTCTTCTTGCCCATAGCGCGGCGAAGCAAGTCGGCCTCGCCGAGCGAGTATCCGGCAACCTCCTGCGCCATGCGCATGACCTGTTCCTGGTAGACGGGAACGCCGTAGGTCGCCTCAAGAACCGGTCTCAAATCCGGGTGCTGATAGCGAACCGAGCTTGGATCGTCCTTGCCCTGAACATAAACCGGGATGTTCTCCATCGGGCCCGGACGGTAGAGCGAGATGATCGCGATCACATCCTCGATATTGCTCGGCCGCACGCGCCGAAGCGTATCGCGCATACCCGAGCCTTCGAGCTGAAATACGCCGAGGGTTTCCCCGCTCGCCATCAGGTCGTAGGTCGCGGCGTCATCGAGGCTGCGCCATGCGGGTCCGATTTCCTTGCCGCCCGCACTGATAAACTTAAGCGCTCGGTCGATCACGGTCAGCGTCTTGAGGCCGAGGAAGTCGAACTTCACGAGCCCTGCCATCTCGGCATACTTCATGTTGAACTGCGAGGCTGGCAGTTCCGCACGCGGATCGTTGTAGAGCGGCACGAGATTCACAAGCGGCCGGTCAGCGATCACGACACCGGCAGCGTGCGTGCCCGCATTGCGATAAAGCCCTTCCAGCGCCCGAGCAATTTCGATGAGTTCACCGACGCGCGGATCTGCAGCGATTTCCTCGTCAAACTTTGGTTCACCCGCGATTGCTTCATCCAGCGTTGGCGGTTTCGCGGGGTTGAACGGAATTAGCTTCGCCAGCCGGTCCACCTGGCCGTAAGGCATCTGCATGACCCGGCCGACATCCCGGACCACAGCCTTCGCCTGCAAAGTGCCGAAGGTGATGATCATGGCGACGCTGTCTGCGCCATACTTGTCGCGGACGTAGCGAATGACTTCTCCGCGCCGCTCCTGGCAAAAGTCCACGTCGAAGTCGGGCATCGACACGCGTTCGGGATTCAGGAACCGCTCGAACAGAAGATCAAACCGGATGGGATCAAGGTCCGTGATCAGAAGCGCCCAGGCGACAAGCGAACCGGCGCCTGACCCCCGGCCCGGGCCCACGGGGATACCATTGGATTTTGCCCATTTGATGAAGTCGGACACGATCAGGAAGTAGCCCGGGAAACCCATCCGTTCGATCACGCCCAGTTCGAAGTCCAGTCGCTCCAGATAGACCTCGCGATCAGCGTACAGACGATCTGCTTCCCGCAGACGAAGCTCGAGCCCCTCCTTTGCCTGAAGCCTCAATTCCTCGGGCTCGGAACGTCCGCCATTGCTGAAACCCGGCAAGATCGGATTGCGCGTCTGAGCACGAACGGCGCATCGGCGCGCGACTTCTTCAGTTGAATCGATGGCTTCAGGCAGATCGGCGAACAAGAGGCGCATTTCGGCCGGCGTCTTGAGATACTGACCCGGGGCCACACGCTTGCGGTCATCCTGCCCGAGGTATTCCCCGTTCGCGATGCACATGAGCGCATCATGCGCGACCGAGTCTTCCGGCTTCAGGAAGCGCGCGTCATGCGTCGCCACGATGGGCAATCCGAGGTCATAGGCAAGTTCGAGCAGCCCGGCTTCGCATTTCAATTCCGCCTGCGTGCCGTGCCGGGTGATCTCCACATAACAGCGGCCCGGGAACGCGGCTGCCAAGGTCGAAAGCTCCGTTCGGGCATCCCCCATCCGTCCCTTGGCGATATGCCGCGCAACTTCCCCTTCCGCGCCGCCAGTCAAAACGATCAACCCATCGGTCTCCGCGAGGAGTTGAGCACGGTGCAGCTTCGGAACGCCATCCGGCGCATCGAGAAAGGCCCGCGATGACAGATACATCAGGCGGAGATAGCCGGTCTCATTCTGGGCGTAGAGCGATATCCGCGACGGATCAGACTTCGGCACACCATCGGTCAGATCGAACGCGCAAGCCATGATGGGCTGGATGCCGTAATCGGCAAGCTTGGTGGAAAATTCCAGAGCGCCAAACAGGTTGTTCCGGTCGGTTACGGCCGCCGCCGGCACCCCGTGCGCCTTGCACCACTTGGCAATGTCTGCCGGCGTGATCATGCTCTCGAGCAGCGAGTAGCTCGAGCGAATGGCAAGCGGAATGAAAACCGGGCTGGTCATGGCGCGTTACTCCCTGCGAGAAGCGTCTCACCGAATCAGGCGGAACGCCATCTTAAGCCCCAGCGGTTCCACAGCCTATTGCTCGGTGTAGTCCACCAGCTTGCCGTCCTTCAGGGTCAGGACGCGGTCCATGTGCCGTGTCAGGGCAAGATTGTGCGTGGCGACGAGAACGCCTGCGCCCTCCTCCCGTACCATCTTGATCAACGTAGCGAAGACGCGCTCGGTGGTGGCGGGATCGAGATTGCCGGTCGGCTCGTCGGCAATGACAAGACGGGGGTCATTCGCCAGCGCGCGCGCAATCGCAACCCGCTGCTGCTCTCCGCCCGACAACTGGCCAGGCTGGTGATCGAGCCTGCCGGCCAATCCCATTTCCTCCAGCAAGAACGCCGCCTTCTCCCGAGCCTGCTTGCGGCTGCGACCCGCAATCATGAGCGGCATGGCCACGTTGTCGGCGGCGTTGAACTCCGGCAGCAGGTGGTGAAACTGATAGACGAAGCCGATCTTCCGGCGGCGGATCGCTGTGCGTCCGTCCTCGCTGAGCTTCAGGCAGTCGGCGCCGTCCAGAAGCACGTCGCCGGCTTCCGGTCGCTCCAGCAAGCCTGCCGTATGCAGGAGGGTCGATTTGCCGGAGCCCGAAGGCCCCACCAGCCCGACGAGCTCACCCGGCGCGATCTTGAGTTCGGTTCCGCGGAGCACAGGCAGTTCGCCAGCGCTCGTCTTGTAGGTGCGCTCGATGGCTCTGAGTTCGAGAACTGGAACGGTGCTCATTCGAACCTCAGCGCTTTGACAGGGTCCTGGGACGATGCCCACATCGCCGGGATCAACGACACGAACATCGACATGAAGAGGGCGTAAGAGCCGGTGCTGAAAACCTCGTTCCAATCGAGAATGGCGGGAAGATGGTCGAGTCCGTACTGTTCGGCCGGGAACACCTCGCCATCGATCGCAAGGTTGATGAGAGACTCGATGGGGCCGATGTTCAGGATGAAGAGGATCCCGACGGCCATACCCAGCAAAGCCCCAGCCGATCCCAGCGCGGTGCCAACCATGAGAAAGACCCGGAGCACGCCCGAGCGGCTTAGCCCGATGGTTCGAAGGATCGCGATGTCGCGCGTCTTGTTCTTCACGAGCATGACGACACCCACGATGATGTTGAGTGTTGCGATCATCATGATGATCGTCACCAGCAACCGGACCATGACCCGCTCGGTACGCAGCGCGCCGAGATAAGTGCGATTCTTTGTTTTCCAGTCGCGGAGGAGCAAGCTGTAGCCGGTTGCATCGGCAATGGATTGCATGGCGCCTTCGGTCGCGTCGGGATCTTTCACCCGGATGTCGAGATACTGGTAACGACCCTTAGACTGAAACAGGAGCTGCGCCTGCTCCATCGGCATGAAAACGTACACATTGTCGAGCTGCGCGCTGCCAGTCCGGAAAATGTCACCGACAACATACGACTTGCTGATCGGCGTCTGCCCAATGGGCCCCGATCGCATCTGGGACGTGACGACTTCCACCTGGTCGCCGACGCCAAGTCCGAGATTGGCGGCCAGGTACTGCCCGATCATGATCACGTTCCCGCCGTTGCGCCCTTCGCCGAAACCGGCCGCTATAGCGGTGGTGCCGCCGTCCTTGAGGATCGGCATGGTGGAAAGGTCCGCAGGCGGAATGGCGCGCACGACACCGCCGGTGCGGACGCCATTGGCCGAGAGCAACACGAACTGTTCGATGTAGGGCGAAACGCTCAAGACATCGGGCGTCTGGCGGATGATGTCAGCGATTTCATTGGCTTCGTCCTGGGGATAACCATCCACGGCCGCCGCTATGTGAGGCTCGCCTCCGAGCAGTGCATCGAGAAGCGTCGCCCGGAAGCCGCTCATGATCGACATCGTGATGATCAGGGCCGCGACAGCGAAGAAGATGCCGACAAAGGAAATGATCGCGATGAGGCTGGCGCCGCCATGCTCACGCCGCGCCAGAAGGTAGCGCCAGGCAAGCGTACGCTCGAGCCGTCCGAATGGAACCGCATTGCTGGCGACTTTTTCGCTCACCCGAGAACCTTCCTGAGAGCGTCTTCGGCGGACATTTCAATCTTCTCGCCGGTCTTGCGACGCTTCAGTTCAACGGTGCTCTTTTCGAGGCCCTTCGGGCCGATCACGATCTGCCACGGCAGGCCGATCAGATCCATGCGCGCAAACTTGCCTCCGGCCTGCTCGTCCGTGTCGTCATACATGGCTGCGACGCCGGCCTTTGCGAACTGGTCGTAAAGCGCGGCACACGCCGCGTCACAGGCCGTGTCCCCCGCACGCATGTTGATGATCCCGACAGGAAACGGCGCCACGGCATCTGGCCAAACGATCCCGTGTTCATCGTGGCTGGCTTCAATGATACCGCCGACGAGGCGCGAGACGCCGATGCCATAGCTACCCATCTGCACGGGCACCATCTGACCGTCCGGACCCTGAACAACTGCGTTCATGGGCAGAGAGTACTTGGTGCCGAAATAGAAGATGTGCCCCACTTCGATGCCGCGTGCGGATACCCGGCGCGCCTCGGGCAGCGCCTCGAAGGAGGCGGCGTCATGCATCTCTTCCGTTGCCGCGTAGAATTTTGTCCGTTGCTCGACGATCGCCGTGAGGTCGGAACTGAAGTCGAGATCGAGCCCCGGCGCGGGCAGATCGAGCAGCTCGCGGTCACAAAAGACGGCGCTCTCACCTGTGTCTGCCAAGATGATGAACTCGTGGCTGAGGTCACCGCCGATCGGGCCCGTATCGGCGCGCATAGGAATAGCGGTCAGCCCCATCCGGGAAAACGCATTCAGGTAAGCGCAGAACATGCGCCGATAGGCCTTCCGGGCATCCTCCTCGGTCAGGTCGAAGGAATAGGCATCCTTCATCAGGAATTCCCGGCCTCGCATCACGCCAAAGCGCGGGCGCCGTTCGTCCCGGAACTTCCATTGCTGGTGGTAGAGATTGAGTGGCAATTGCTTGTAGCTCTTCACATAGGCCCGGAAGACGTCGGTGATCAGCTCTTCGTTCGTGGGTCCGTAAAGCATTTCACGGTCGTGGCGGTCCTTGATACGGAGCATCTCGTCGCCATAGGCTTCATAGCGACCCGACTCCCTCCACAGGTCAGCCTGCTGAAGCGTTGGCATCAGCATTTCGATCGCGCCGGACCGGTTCATTTCCTCGCGCACGATCTGCTCTATCCGCTTGAGAACGCGGTATCCGAGCGGCAACCAGGAATAGATACCAGCGCCGTTCTGCCGGATCATGCCGGTCCGAAGCATCATCTGGTGGGAGACGATTGCCGCGTCGGCCGGCGCTTCCTTGGAAACGGGCAGAAAATAGTTCGACAGGCGCATTCAATGATCTCTTTCAGGCTGTTCCGGACGGGCTCAACTAGCCGGTCGGACCCCTAAAGCGCAAGCACACGGGGAATGATCAGTGCAGCAAGCGCCGTCACGACGACTGCACCTGCAGATGCCCAGATCGCCTTTTTGACCAGCATCGGGTTCTTGGGGGCGGCTTCCTCGGTTCCCGGGATCGTGGAGTCGTCTTCCCACTGCCCCTGCACGCCGATCGGTAGCACGGCGAAGAAGCTGATCCACCAGGCCAGCACAAAAACGATGACGCCGCCCGCGAGGGTCATCAATGATGACCCTTGGGCGTTTCCATCAATTCGACCAGGACACCGTTCGAATTCTTCGGGTGGACGAAGATAATCATCGTGCCGTGGGCGCCGATGCGCGGCTTGCCCAAAACGGTCGCGCCCCGCTTTTCCATTTCGGTCACGGCCTGATGAATATCAGCGACCTCGAAACAGACGTGGTGCTGCCCGCCATTCGGATTCTTCTTGATGAAGTTGGCAATCGGCGACGCTTCATTCAGCGGCTCGATCAGTTCGATCTGGCTGTTCGGCAGGTTTACGAAGCAAACCTTCACGCCTTGCTCCGGCATGTCGAACGGCGTTGTGATATCCGTCGCGCCATACAGTGTGCGGTAGGTTTCACAGGCCTGTTCGATATTTGGAACAGCCACGCCTACATGGTTCAACGGGCCAATCTTGAATTCACTCATGTCGCGTCAACTCCTAAGGACAATCACTTCGATAAGCGGACGAATGCCGAATTCCAGTTCGCAAGCCTTGCGCAAGGCGCGACCGACGACCTTTTCCACGACGTCATCGTCGAGCCGGTCGCGCTTCTTGATACCATCGAGCGCGCGCGCGGCCGCCATGTCGAGGGGCTCAAGACTTTCATCCGCGATCCGTCCATCGGATTCGGAAAGCCCTTTCACGGCGATGACCGGCCCATCGAGCACATCCCCGTCATCATCAAGACAAACCGTGGCCACGATCAGTCCGCTGACGGACAGTCGCCGCCGCTCTATGAGCCCCTCGGCGGCCTCCGGCACAAGTCGCGATCCATCAAGCATCAGGCGGCCGGACGGCACCTCGTCGATGATCTCCGGCTCGCCCGGCGCAAGCCGGATCAGACTTCCGTTGCGAGGCGTGAGGGCAGACTGAATCTGGAGCGACTTGGCATAGGCCGCATGCTCCATGATGTGCCGGCGTTCGCCATGCACCGGGATCGAAACCCGCGGGCGAACCCATTGGTACATCCGCCGCAATTCGTCCCGGCACGGATGACCGGATACATGGATCGGCTCTTCCACCATGCGAGGTGTAATGATCCGGATCCCCTGCTCCGCCAGTGAGTTCTGAAGCGCGTAGACCGAGCTTTCATTCCCGGGAATGAGACGCGAAGAGAAAATGACCGTGTCATCTTCTCTCAACGTGACATGCCGGTGGTCACCGCGCGCAATTCGTGACAGCGCAGCATTCGCTTCACCCTGGCTGCCGGTGCATAGATAAAGAATGTTTTCTGGCGGCAGATAGCCCGCTTCAGACTCGTCCACGAACTCGAGCCGAGGTGGCAGGATGCCAACGGCCTTGGCCGCGCCGGTGATCTTGTGCATGCTGCGGCCCACGAGGCAGACGTCCCGTCCGGCCAGGTTCGCCGCTTCGATAATCGACTTCACCCGCGCCACATTCGAGGCAAACGTGGTCACCGCCACAGCGCCCGTCTGCTTGGCGATAAGATCGATCAGGCCTTTGCGGACCGTATCCTCCGACCCCGCCTCGCCGCTCTCGAACACGTTGGTGGAGTCGCAGACCATCGCCAGCACGCCGCGGTCGCCGAGAGCCGTCAGCCCTTCGATATCCGTCCGTGCGCCGATCAAGGGCTCCGGATCGATCTTCCAGTCACCTGTATGCAGGATCAGGCCGGCCGGCGTGTCGATGGACAGTGCATTTGGTTCAGGAATCGAATGCGTCAGCGTTATGTACTTGACCGTGAACGGTCCCGCCTTGACCGAGGCTTCCAGCGAAATCGTCTTCAGCAGACGTGCATCGAGCCCGCGTTCCTGCATCTTGCCGCGCACGAGTTCGGCGGTGAACGGCGTCGCGTAGATCGGCGCCTTCGTCCGCAGCAAAGGATAGAGCAAGCCGATCGCGCCGATGTGGTCTTCGTGCGCATGCGTGAGGAAAACGGCATCGATCTGCTCGCCCACCAGATAGGCCGGGTCTGCGCAGATCAGGTCAATGCCCGGCGTCGATGCGTTGCCGAAGGTGACTCCAACATCCACGACAATCCAGCGTCTCGCGTGCGGCGGTCCATAGCCATAGGCGTTCAGGTTCATTCCGATCTCGCCGCACCCTCCGAGGGGCAGAAAGACAAGTTCGTCTGTCGTCGCAGCGCTATCGGGCATCAGGTCTCAACGGTTCCGCTTCCAGACTTCCAGCAATCCGCGGATCAGGACGTCCTGATCGTAGTAATCGATAGTTTCGCTGGCGCCTTCAAAAAGGGAGGCGACCCCGCCCGTGGCAACCACGGTCATGGGCTCACCATACTCGGCTTTGACCCGCCGCACGAGCCCATCGATCAGCTCAATATATCCAAGAAAAACACCGGACTGCATCGCCGAAACCGTATCCTTGCCAATCACCTGCGCAGGCTTTTGGATCGCGATCCTCGGCAACTGGGCGGCGGCCTCATGCAAGGCCCTCATGGAGAGATAGATGCCGGGCGAGATGATGCCACCTTCAAATGCACCATCCGCGGCCACCACATCCAGCGTGGTCGCCGTACCGCTGTCGATCACGACGAGGGGGCCGGAATACTTCACGTGAGCACCAAGCGCAGACGCGATCCGGTCCGCGCCGACCTGCTCGGGATGCCGGACGCGGAGTTCGACACCCGTTTTCAGGCCCGGCTCGCCTATGAACATCGGCTCGACGTTCAGGTAACGCCGCGCCAGCGTGCGAAAGTTGAACTGCGCCTGGGGTACGACCGTCGAAATGACGCAGCCCTGCGTCCCCGACAGGTCTACGCCGTGCATGTCCGCCAGTCGCCATAGCCAGGAGGCATGGTCGTCGGCGGTTTTCGTCGAGTCGGTTGCGCTTCTCCAGCTGTGAACCCAGTCATCCCCATCATGCAGGGCAAAAACAGTGTTGGTGTTCCCAACGTCAATTGCGAGCAGCATGGCCCATCAGCTCCTGCGATTTTCTACTTCACCAGCCCTTATGGAGCGCTGCGTTCCGTCGGGCAATCGGACCACAAGGGCGCCGTCATGCTCCAGATCCTCGAACACGCCCTCAATCACAACCTCGCCCGCGCGAATGTGAACCGGCTCGCCGAGACCTTCCGCGTTCGCAAGCCACGTCTTCCGGATTTCGGTGAACCCGTCTCTTGCCTGCTCCAACCTGCGCGCAAAGGCGCCTCTGAGCGTTGTGAGCACGGCGTCCACGTCCGTTGACGGCGACATGCCCAGCGCGGCGAGGCTTGTGACAGGTTGCGAAACATTTTCCGGTGCCTCCCGGACGTTGATGCCGATACCCGCCGCGATCCAGAAATCGGCCCCTGCCCCGCCCGTCTCAACTAGGATTCCAGACACCTTCTTGCGGTCGATCCGCACGTCATTTGGCCACTTCAAGCGGGCGTCCGCTTCGGGAGCATGCGCCTTGACGACGTCATGAACAGCCAGCGCGGCGGCAAACGGCAAGCGAAGCGCGGCCGCCAGCCCGCGCGGCTCCCGGAACAGGGCTGTCGCATAGATGTTCCCGGGCGGCGAAACCCATTGATGATCTTGCCGGCCGCGACCCGCAGTCTGTTGGTCGGCCACAATCCACTGGTCGTGCAAGCTGGCGGCAACCCGCCGCTTGGCTTCGGTATTTGTGCTGTCGATGATGCCCAACCGATGAACGGGCCAAGCCTCACTCAACGCAAAAGCCCCGATGCCGCAAAAGTTGCCCAGCCACCGGTGCCGAGTTCGCTGATGAACACCACAAACACGACGCCAGCGATCAAGGCGCTCAGCAGCACCACACCCATGACGGACACATCAACGGTTTCAAGACGCTCGGCTGGCTCATCGAACCACATGATCTTGATGAGCTTGAGGTAGTACCCGAGCGAAATCACCGATGAAATAACCACGAGGATCGCCAGCGGCATCAGCTGCGCGTTGAGACCCGCCTGCAGCACTTCATATTTTCCGAAGAACCCGCCGAATGGGGGCATGCCCGCCACGGAGAAGATCAACACAGAGAGCATGACCGTCAGCAAAGGTTTGGTGCGTATCAAACCGCCGAGGTCCGACACACCCTCAACCATGCCGCTGGCCCGGCGCATGGCAAGCACGCCGGCAAACAGGCCAAGTGTGGTCACGGCGTAGATCGTGGAGAAGGTCAGCAGTGCGGCTGCGCCATTTTCCGGACCCGCTGCCACCGCGACCAGCGCATAGCCGACGTTCGCAATCGAGGAATAACCCAGCAGACGTTTGATGTTGGTCTGCACGAGCGCCCCGAGTGACCCGACGATCATCGAGGCACCGGCAATGATGCCAACGATCAACTGCCACTGATCCATCGCATCGCCGAACACCGTGAACAGCACGTTCGCGAATACGACGGTCGAGGCCAGCTTCGGAGCAGAAGCAAAGAACGCAACGACAG
Source organism: Hyphomonadaceae bacterium (assembly GCA_027485145.1). GTDB lineage: Bacteria > Pseudomonadota > Alphaproteobacteria > Caulobacterales > Hyphomonadaceae > Hyphomonas. The sequence goes on from JAIXRO010000078.1 coordinate 82,973, forward strand.
GCGTCGGCGCACCTTCGTACACGTCCGGTGTCCAGACGTGCATAGGGGCAGCCGAAATCTTGAACGCGAGGCCAACGATGATGAGAACCATCCCGAACATCGCCCCGTTCGACAGACCGGCTTCTGCGATGCCCGTGAAGGACGTGCTGCCGGTGAAGCCATATACGAGCGAAGCCCCGTACAGCAGCATGCCGGATGCGAGCGCGCCGAGCACAAAGTATTTCAATCCGGCTTCGGACGAACGAGCCGAGTCGCGATGGAAAGCCGCAAGCACGTAGGACGACAAGCTGAGAGTCTCGATACCCATGTACAGTGTCATGAGGTCGGCGGCCGACAGGATGATGCCCATGCCGACGCTCGCGAAGATCATCAACAGCGCATACTCGTACCGGTTTGTCTGGTGCCGCTTCAGGAAGCTTTCCGAGACAATGAGTGCCACGCCCGCCAGCCCGAAGCTGATCACCTTTGCAAAGTTCACGAACGTGTTCGTACGAACCAGTCCGCCAAACGCTTCACCGCCCTGGAAATGGGCGGCTGCCAGGCCGGCTGCTCCAAACAGCGAGAGTGCGCCGAACTTGAACGAAAGCGAATTGAACCGCTCGCCGAACACCGCGCCCAGCAAAACGCCAACCAGACCGGCCGCGGCCAGCCAGAGTTCGGGCGCGATCGTCATGAGGATGTCTGTCAGGTCCAGCATGTCTTACTGGCCCCTCGCCATCATGGACAGGATCCGAGCGGTTGAGCCGTCGGTCAGATTGAAAATCAGATTGGGTGCGATGCCGAACAGCAGGGTCAGGACCGCAAGCGGCGCGATACAGATCCATTCCACAAGGTTCATGTCCTTGATGCCATTCAGCTCGGGATTCGTGATCTCGCCGAACACGGTGCGCCGATAAAGCGTCAGCATGTAAACGGCCGAGAAGATAACTCCGAGCGCGGCGCCGGCAGCCGCCCAGGTGGCCGCCTGGAAGCCACCGACCATTGTCAGGATCTCGCCGACGAAACCGCTCGTTCCTGGCAGGCCAACGTTGGCCATCGTGAACAGCATGAAGAAGGACGCATAGATCGGCATCCGGTTCACCAATCCTCCGTAAGCCGCAATTTCTCTCGTGTGCATCCGGTCATAAACGACACCAACGATCAGGAAGAGCGCGCCCGAGATCAGGCCGTGACTGAGCATCTGGAAGATCGCGCCCTGCACGCCGGTTTCGTTGAACGCAAAGATGCCGAGCGTCACGAAGCCCATATGCGCGACGGAAGAGTAGGCAATGAGCTTCTTCATGTCAGTTTGACGCCAGGCAACGAGCGAGGTGTACACGATGGCGATCACCGCCAGCGCAAACATGAACGGCTGGAACAGCGCGCTCGCGTCCGGGAACATCGGCAGTGAAAAGCGCAGGAAGCCGTAACCGCCCATCTTCAGCAGGACGCCGGCGAGGATGACCGAACCAGCCGTCGGCGCTTGCACGTGCGCATCGGGCAACCAGGTGTGGACCGGCCACATCGGAAGCTTGACGGCAAAGGAAGCCGCAAATGCCAGCCACAGCCAGGTCTGGATGCCGGGCGCAAACGAATATGTCTCGAGCACCTCAACGTCTGCCGAGCCGGCCGCGAGGATCATGTAGACCATCGCCACAAGCATCAGGAGCGATCCGATCAGCGTGTAGAGGAAGAACTTGAACGCCGCATAGACGCGATCCTTCCCGCCCCAGATCCCGACAATCAGGAACATCGGGATCAGGCCAGCTTCAAAGAAGACATAGAAGAGGACCAGATCGAGCGCGACGAACACGCCGATCATGAATGTCTCAAGGACGAGGAATGCGATGACATACTCCGTCATCCGCTTCTCGATCGAGTTCCAGCTCGCCAGCAGGCAGATCGGCGTCAGGAACGTCGTCAGCACGACCAGCGAAAGCGAGAGGCCGTCGATTCCGAGTTTGTAGCTGATCGGACCGTACCAGGCGTGCTGTTCGACCAATTGGTAACCGGCCGTATTCGGATCGAATGCCACGAAGGCCGCAACCGAAACCGCAAATGTCGCAGCCGACACGAGAATGCCGGTCGCCAGTACGAGTTTGCCCGACTGCCCCCGGCCACCCGTTGCGGAATGGATCAGCATCACCAGCAGCGCGCCGGCCAGCGGCAGGAAAGTCATCAGCGTAAGGATTGGTAGATTGCCCATCAGTTTGCTCCGCCCGACCGGAGCCACAGAACGGCGCCGAAGACGATCGCTGCGCCAATGATCACAAAGGCATAGTGATAGAGATAGCCGGAATGCATCCGCGACAGGCCGCGCGAGCCAAGCCCCGCCAGCTTTGCCATGCCGTCCGGGCCGATCCCGTCGATAATCTTCCTGTCCGCACGCCAGAAAATGTTGCCGAGAAACGCTGAGCCACGCACCAAAGTCGCCTGGTAGATTTCGTCGAAATACCACTTGTTCGAGAACAGGGCGTGAAGCGGACCGCCGCTGGCCGCAACACGCGCACCGACGCCTCGATTGAAGAAGTACGTGAAGGTCGCGATCAGGAACCCGCCGACCGTCACAACCAGCGGCGCCCAGAGCACCCACTCGGGCACATCGTGGCGGTCATGCAGGACGTGGTTCGCCGCGTCGCGGTAGATCGCACCGGCCCAGAACGCCTCATTCTGACCGTCCACGAAGGCGTCGTAGAAATAGAAGCCCGCAAAGATCGCTCCGAGGCTGAGAAGCGCCAGCGGGATCAACATCACGGCCGGGCTCTCATGCGGCGTATGCGCATGATCGTGGCCGTGATGGTCGTCAGCGTGGGCATGATCATCCGCCCCGTGATGATCATGCGCAGCATGCGGCGCGGGGCCATGGAAGGTCATGTAAATCAACCGCCAGGAATAGAAGCTGGTCAGGAAAGCCGCGAGGAGGCCGAACCAGAACGCGACTTCCGCAAACGAAACGCCAGCCATGGCGCCGGCAAAGCTGCTTTCGAGGATCGCGTCCTTGGAGAAGAAGCCCGAGAAACCGAGTTTGGTGTGGGGAATACCGAGGCCGATGATCGCAATCGTGCCAATCATCATGGCCGCATAGGTCAGCGGCATGAACTTCGCGAGCCCGCCCATGCGGCGCATGTCCTGCTCATGATGCATGCCGTGGATGACCGAGCCTGCCCCCAGGAACAGCAGCGCCTTGAAGAAAGCGTGCGTGAAGAGGTGGAACATGGCAGCTTCATAGGCGCCGATACCGGCCGCGAAGAACATGTAACCCAGCTGCGAACACGTCGAATAGGCGATGACCCGTTTGATGTCGTTCTGCGCCATGCCGACCGTCGCCGCGTAAAGCGCCGTCACAGCGCCGACGAGCGCGACCATGCCGGATGCGAAGAACGTGTACTCGTAGATCGGCGCAAGAAGGCAGACGAGATAGACGCCCGCCGTCACCATCGTTGCCGCGTGGATCAGCGCGGAGACGGGCGTGGGGCCTTCCATAGCGTCCGGCAGCCAGACATGCAGGAAGAACTGCGCCGATTTGCCCATCGCACCGATGAACAGGAGGACGCCGATCAACTCCAGCGCATAGACCCGTTCGCCGAAGAACACGATCACCGACTCCCGGGCGGGCAGAGCCTCCGCAAACGCCATCGGCGTCACGATCGCATTCGTCCGGATCGCCTCCAGAACCGGTCCGAATTCGACCGAACGGAATACGAAGAACACCGCCATGATACCCAGCGCCAGGCCGAAGTCGCCGACCCGGTTGGTGACGAAAGCCTTGATCGAGGCATCGTTCGGCGCCTTCTTCGTGTACCAGAAACCGATCAGCAGGTACGATGCGAGGCCCACGCCCTCCCAGCCAAAGAAGAGCTGGATGAAGTTGTCCGCGACCACCAGCATCAGCATCATGAACGTGAAGAGCGAGAGATAGCTGAAGAAGCGCGCCTTGTGCGGATCTTCGCTCATGTAGCCCCAGGAATAGAGGTGAACGAGGCCCGACACGCCGGTAATCACCGCCATCATGACGATCGACAACGTATCGACGCGGATAGCCCAGTTAGCCTGAAAGTCTCCAACGTGAATCCAGGGCATCAGCGTGATGATGTGTTGCTTCAGCTGGACCGATGCGACGTCGGTTCCAGCGGTCAGGTACGCATCGAACCCGGCATGGTGCTCCGGCGCAGCGCCGCTGGCGAGACCGGCAACATAGGCAAACAACTGGTAGAGCGACAACGCGCCGGCTGACATCACCACACCGGTCGTGATCGCCATGACCACACGGTCGCCGATCCATTTGTGGAACAGTCCCGTCAGCGCGGCGAGGCCAGGCGCAAGGACGATGTAGATGAGAAAGCTATCCGGAAGCATGCCTGGGTCAGCCCTTCATCAAATCGACATTCTCAACCGAGATGTCCCGGCGGTTCCGGAAGTAGACAACGAGGATCGCGAGCCCCACGGCGGCTTCGGCTGCAGCAACCGTCAGAACCAGCATGGCGAAGATCTGGCCCTGAATGGTTCCGGTAAACACCGAGAAAGCGACGAGGTTGATATTGACGGAAAGCAGGATCAGCTCGAGCGCCATCAGGATGACGATGATGTTCTTCCGGTTCACGAAGATGCCAACCACGCCGACCGTGAACAGAGCGGCCGACAGGATGAGGAAATGGATCAGTCCGAGTTCAGCCATATCAGATCCCCTCACCCGGAGCTGGGTCCTTCATCTCGTAGGCGTCAGCGCGGCGGCGGCCCGTCTGCTCGCCGACATTCTGGCGTTTCACATTCGGACGATGGCGCAGCGTAAGTACAATCGCGCCGATCATGGCCACGAGCAGGATGACACCTGCCATCTGGAACAGCAGCAGATAATCCGTGTACATCACGGCGCCGATAGCTTCGGCGTTCGTATCGCCGCCGGGTGAGGGATCAAACGTGGTGGTGCTGATCTCGCCGCTGGTTGCCCAGACCAGCGCGAGTTCACCGAGGAAAATCAGACCGACGAGCAGGGCAAACGGCCAATAGCGGAGCGTGCCTTCCTTGAGTTCCACGAAGTCGACGTCGAGCATCATCACGACGAACAGGAACAACACGGCGACTGCGCCCACATAGACGACGATCAGCAGCATCGCGAGAAACTCTGCCCCGATCAGCACGAACAACCCCGCCGCCGAGAAAAATGTCAGGATCAGCCAGAGCACCGAGTGCACCGGATTGCGCGCGGCAATGACAAACACCGCCGACAGGATCACGATAGCCGCGATCAATCCAAATGCGATCAGTGCCACTGCCTTCTCGCCCCTTGTTTATCCGGAAGGCGCCCCTCGCCCGGCCGGTATAGGTTACACTTCGGCGCGCTACCGGTACGGCGCGTCCAACTCAAGATTCTTGGCAATCAGCCGTTCCCAGCGGTCGCCATTCGCAAGCAGGCGTTCCTTGTCATAGAACAACTCCTCGCGCGTTTCGGTCGCGAACTCGAAGTTCGGCCCCTCGACGATGGCATCCACCGGGCACGCTTCCTGACAGAAACCGCAATAGATGCATTTCACCATATCGATGTCGTACCGCGTCGTCCGCCGCGCGCCGTCTTCACGCGGTTCGGCCTCGATCGTGATGGCCTGGGCCGGGCAGATAGCTTCGCAAAGCTTGCATGCGATGCACCGCTCTTCGCCGCTCGGATAGCGCCGGAGGGCATGCTCTCCGCGAAAGCGCGGCGACAGCGGATTTTTTTCAAATGGATAGTTCACCGTCGGCTTGCGCCGGACCATTTCACGCAGCGCGACCCAGAACGCGCCGAGGAAATCGGTGAGCAGCGCGCCGCGAAGGGTTTGAGCAAGGCTCATGCCTGAACTCCGAAGTAAGTGACGTAACCAGCGACGACCAGCACAGCCGCCAGCGACGTGGGCAGGAAAATCTTCCAGCCGAGACGCATCAGCTGGTCGTAGCGATAGCGGGGCACGATGGCCTTCACCATGGCGAACAGGAAAAACAAGAACAGGATTTTCAGCATGAACCAGAACAGTCCGGACAGGCTGAGGAGAAGCGGCGGCAACGCGTTCGCGATTTCAGGCCCAAGGGCAATCGGCCCATGCCAGCCGCCGAGGAAGAGGATCGTCATCATGGCGCACATCAGAACGATGTTCAGATACTCGCCGAGCATGAACAGCAGATACGGCGTCGAGCCATACTCGACCTGATAACCGGCTACGAGTTCCGACTCGGCTTCCGGAAGGTCGAAGGGCGGCCGGTTCGTTTCCGCCAGCGCCGAAATGAAGAAGATCACGAACATGGGGAACATCACAATCACCAGAGGAAAGTTCTGGAAACTGAACGCGTGCCAGTTCTGAAGTCCGCCCGTCTGGTTGTTCACGATGTCGCTGAGGTTCATCGAACCGACCATCAGGATCACCGTGATGATCACGAAACCGATGGACACCTCGTAGGACACCATCTGCGCAGCCGACCGGAGCGCGCCGAGGAAGGGATACTTCGAGTTCGACGCCCAACCGCCCATGATGATGCCATAGACGCCGAGCGAGCTGATCGCGAAGAGATAAAGGATCCCGACGTTGAGGTCCGAGATCACCCAACTGGTGCCGCCCTCGAGGCCGGGCGCCACCGGAATGGCGGCCCAAGCCGCGAAGGCCAGCGTGCAGGTCAGGATCGGGGCGAAGATGAACACAAACTTGTTGGCGCCTGCCGGGATCACGATTTCCTTGAGCAGGAACTTCCCGAAATCCGCGAACGACTGAAGCAGGCCGAATGGACCGACAACGTTCGGCCCCTTCCGCATCATCACACCGGCCCAGACTTTCCGGTCCAGCAGCAGCAGGAACGCAATCGAAATCAGGAGAACAAGCGTGAACAGCCCGATCTGGCCGAGCACCAGAAGCGGCCCCCAGAGGCTCCCCAAAGACTCGATGGCATTGCTCATGGCGCCGCCCTACTCCGCTGCCACGGCGGTGTCTAGGCTGGTCGCCAGCGCCGAACACTCAGCCATCGTCCGTGAAGCCCGCGCGACCGGATTTGACAGGTAAAAGTCGTCGATCGAACGACCGAAGGGCTCATTGCCGATGGCCCCGGAACTTGCCGGTACGGCCGCGCTGAGCGCAGCAAAACCCTTGGCGCCGGGGGCATATCCGCGCCCTGAAAAGGGTGTGTTCTCGCCGTCTTTCCCGCGCAGCACGCCGCGCAGTTCATCGGCTGTGTCATACAGAAGCACCTTGCCGAACAGTCCGGACAACGCACGGAAGATCGCCCAGCCCTCGCGCGCCTCGCCTTTTGGCTGGACGGCGCGCGTGGTCATCTGCACACGGCCTTCTGTATTGACATAGGTCGCGCTGATTTCGCTGTAGGCGGCGCACGGCAACACGATTTCCGCGCGCGACGCGCCGGCATCGCCGTGTGTGCCCACGTAGATGACGGTCGAGCTGCCAAGGCGCGACAGGTCAACTTCGTCGGCGCCGAGCAAGACGACCGTCTTCACGCTGCCATCCAGAATTTGACCCGTGGATTTGCCGCCCTGTGCCGGCACGAAGCCCGCATCGAGCGCGCCCACGCGGCCAGCTGCCGTGTGCAGCATGCCATAGCCGGCCCAGCCTTCAGCAATCGCGCCGACGTTTTGTGCCAGTCCCAGCACTGCCGCCAGAACCGCCTCGCCATCACTCCGGCAAACGGCCGCTTCCCCGATGATGATCATCGGCTTGGTCGCGCCCTTGAAGAACGCGCGCACTGCCTCCGAATCCAGCGCAGTAGGAGAATTTCCGAAGTGCTCATAAGGATAAGTAAGGTCAGCCACCGGGCCGATGACACCGACCTTCAATTTGCCCCACAGCCAGCTTTTGCGGATGCGGGCATTCCACACCGCCGCTTCCACGCGGGGATTGGTGCCGATCAGCAGCAGCGCGTCGGACTCTTCCACACCGGCCAGGGTCGGGTTTAGCAGATAGTGTTCCCGAACGCCGCTCAGGCCATATTGAGCGCCCGCCGGCCGGCAGTCGGTATTCTTGACACCCAGCGAGCGGAAGAAATCCAGGGCGGCCTTGGCCTGTTCGGCTTCGATCAGATCGCCCGCCACCACGCCGATCTGATCCGCGCCTACGGACAATGCGGCCTTCACGGCGTCCAGAGCTTCGGGCCAAGAGACCGCCTGCAGCTTTCCGTTCCGCCGCACGTACGGCCGGTCCAGGCGCTGCCTCGCGAGGCCGTCCCAGACGAAACGGGATTTGTCGGACAACCACTCTTCGTTCACGTCCTCGTTCGTCTCCGGAAGAATGCGCATCACGGCATCCCCCTTCGAGTCGATGCGGATCGCCGCGCCCATTGCGTCCATCACGTCGATGGACGACGTCTTGCGCAGCTCCCAGGGGCGCGCGTTGAACGCGTAAGGCTTGGACGTCAGCGCGCCGACCGGGCAAAGATCGATCACATTGCCGGACAGTTCGGACGTCAGCGATTTCTCGAGGTAAGTCGTTATCTCGGCCGTTTCGCCGCGCGAGATCATGCCGATCTCTTCCACACCGGCGACCTCGGCCACGAACCGCACGCAGCGCGTACACTGAATGCAGCGCGTCATGATTGTCTTGACGAGCGGGCCCATGTTCTTGTCTTCGACCGCGCGCTTGTTCTCGTCGTACCGGCTGTCGCCGCGGCCGTAGGCCACCGCCTGATCCTGAAGATCGCACTCGCCGCCCTGATCGCAGATCGGGCAATCCAGCGGATGGTTGATCAGCAGGAATTCCATCACGCCGTTGCGCGCTTTCTCGACATACGCGCCCTTGGTGCGGATGACCGGGGGCGATCCGTCGCGGTTCGGACGCAGGTCGCCGACGATCTGCGCACAGGAGGCCAGCGGTTTCGGCGCGCCTTCCCACTCCACGAGGCACATGCGGCAGTTGCCCGCCACGGAGAGACGCTCATGGTAGCAGAAACGCGGAATCTCGGCGCCCACTTCCTCGCACGCCTGCATCAGCGTGTAGGCTTTCGGAACCTCGACTTCCTGCCCATCGATGTTGAGTTTGAACGTGTCTGACATGGCCCCTACTCCGCCGCGATCACGGCGCCCTGCACCATCGCGCGCGGCAGCCTGTAACGATTGATGCGGTCTTCGATCTCATGCCGGAAATGCCGGATCAGCCCCTGTATCGGCCAGGCCGCAGCATCGCCCAGCGCGCAGATCGTATGGCCTTCGACCTGCTTGGTGACATCGAGCAACGTGTCAATCTCATCGTGCGTTGCTTCGCCCTTGACCATCCGCTCGAGTACGCGCCACATCCAACCCGTCCCTTCGCGGCACGGGGTGCACTGGCCGCAGCTCTCGTGCTTGTAGAAGTAGGCAAGACGCGCGATCGCCTTGATCAGGTCCGTCTGCTTGTCCATCACGATGACAGCCGCGGTGCCGAGGCCAGACTTCAGATCACGGAGCGTGTCGAAATCCATGTAGGCGTCCATGATCTGCTCGGCCGGCACCATCGGCACCGACGAACCACCCGGGATCACCGCCTTGAGATTTTCCCAACCGCCGCGAATACCGCCGCAATGCGTTTCGATCAGTTCACGGAACGTGATCGACATTTCCTCCTCGACATTGCACGGCTTGTTGACGTGCCCGGAGATGCAGAACAGCTTCGTGCCCGAGTTGTTCGGCCGTCCAAAGGCCGAGAACCACTGCGCGCCGCGCCGCAGGATCGTCGGCACAACGGCAATCGACTCCACATTGTTCACGGTCGTCGGGCAGCCATAGAGGCCCGCATTTGCTGGGAACGGCGGCTTCAGGCGGGGTTGGCCCTTCTTGCCTTCGAGGCTTTCGAGCAACGCGGTTTCCTCGCCGCAGATGTACGCGCCGGCCCCGTGGTGGACGTAGAGATCGAAGTCCCAGCCATTGAGGTTGTTCTGTCCGATCAGGCGCGCCTCGTAGGCTTCCTTGACCGCTTTCTCGAGCGCATGGCGCTCCGCGATGTATTCGCCGCGAATGTACACGTAGCACTTGTGGGCTCGCATCGCGCGGCTCGCCACCATGCAGCCTTCGATCAGCAGGTGCGGATCGTGCCGCATGATCTCACGGTCTTTGCACGTGCCCGGCTCGGACTCATCGGCGTTCACGACGAGATAATGCGGCCGGTCACGCACTTCCTTCGGCATGAAGGTCCACTTGAGGCCGGTCGGGAACCCTGCCCCGCCACGCCCTCGCAGGCCCGACGCCTTGATCTGATCGCAAAGCCAGTCCGGGCCGAGATCGAGCATCTCTTTCGTCAGGTGCCACGCGCCGCGCTTCTTCGCGGCCTCGAGCTCCGGCGAATGCGCGCCGTAAAGGTTCGTGAAGATGCGATCCTTGTCCTGCAGCATGATCAGTCTTTTCCCCGGCCAAAAATGAGGTCGTGTTCGTCGATCCTGCCCTCGGCAAGCATGCGCGCCTGAGCCACCCACTTCTCGCGATCAATCCGGTCCTTGAAGCCGAACTTGGCCTCGATGGAAACCACCGTTTCCTGGCTCCATCCGGCGATCTGCGCGAAGGTGCGCACGCCCATGTCGAGCAGCATCTGCTCGAACTTCGGCCCGATGCCGTTGATACGCTTCAGATCATCCGCCGGCGGAGGCTTGGGCGCTTCCGGTTCAACTTTCGGAGCGGGCGGAGGCGCGGGTGGCGGCGCAGCGGCCCCCGGAAGGTTCGGCAGCTCTGCCAGGCGGCTCTTGCTGCCGTCATAAAGCGCGGGATCCGTGAGAACAGACGTCCCGCCTTCGGGCGCGCTGTTCACGCGAGCGACTTGCGGACCGGATTTGGCGTCGGCGCCGTTGCGCAGGCGGGATAGAATGCCCGACAGCGTTTCCGGTGTTAGGTCTTCGAAATAGTCATCGTTGATCTGCACCATCGGCGCGTTCACGCACGCACCTAGGCACTCAACCTCTTCCCACGACAACCGCTGATCGTCAGTCACGTGCATCGGCTTGCCGATTTCCTTCGTGCAGACCTCTTTGAGGTCTTCCGCGCCGCGCAGCTGGCAAGGTGTCGTGCCGCAAAGCTGGACGTGGAACTTACCGACCGGCTGAAGCCGGAACATCGTGTAGAAAGTCGCAACCTCGTACACCCGGATGTACGGCATTTCGAGCCGATCGGCGACTTCGCGCATCGCCGGCTCGGACAACCAGCCGTTATTGTCCTTTTGCGCAAGCCATAGCAGCGGAATGACGGCCGACCGTTGTTTGTCGGCAGGATACTTGCCGCGCCAGAACGCGATCTTTTCTTCTGTTTCAGGCTTGAACGCGAAGCTGCTGCCTCCGGCGTCCAGATCAAACCGGCGCAAAGCCATCTATCGCTCCTTCCGCGCAGGCACGGTTACGCGCCCGGCTTCATCGATTGGCCAGAACGGGTTGTAGGCCACTTCCCAGGCATTGCCTTCGGGATCGGCAAAATAGCCGGAATAGCCGCCCCAGTACGTCTTGTGCGGCGCCTTCGGAATGCGGACACCCGCCTCGCCAAGACGCGCAAAAATCGCGTCAACTTCGTCGACCGAGCGTGCATTGAACGCCAGCGCAAAGCCCTTGAATTCACCCTTGCGGTCGTCCGGCGCGCCTGCGTCATTCGCAAGCTTCGTTTCGTCCCACAGTCCGAGCGCCATGCCGCCCGCATTGAAAAAGGCAACCTCGCCTTTGACGCCGCCATCCACGAAGCCGAGAACGTCCGTATAGAAACGAACCATCCCGGCGAGGTCGCGGACGCCGATCGTGATGATCGACAACCTTTGTTCGGGCAAGACGGGCATCAGGCAGCGCCTCCGCGAGCGAAATCGACGCGGACGATCTTGCCGCCAGCGATCGTATAGATCGCGGCAACTGCGAAGCGATCTCCGCCGGGCGCGCGCTCGACCTGCTCATGGTCGATCACGGTCGTCCCGAGATCGATCCGGTTGACCAGTTTGGCGTGGTTCCTGGGGAACTCGTAGAACAGGTCCTCGTGCCGTTTCCGGATTGCCGCCAATCCGCGATGCGTCACGTCGCCGTTGAAGCTCGCAAGCACCGCGTCCTCTGCGTAGCACGCCAGGAAAGCCTCGATGTTCTGGTTGTTGTAAGCGTCCAGCTGTTTCTGGACGAGTTCGGCGGACGCGCTCAACGGTCGATCTCCCCGAACACGATATCGAGCGATCCGATGATCGCCGACACGTCGGCCAGCTGGTGACCCTTTGCCAGATGGTCCATGGCCTGGAGGTGCGGATAGCCCGGCGCCCGGATCTTGGCCCGGTACGGACGGTTTGTTCCATCCGCCACAAGGTACACTCCGAACTCTCCTTTGGGCGCTTCAATTGCCGCGTAGCACTCGCCTTCCGGCACGTGGAAGCCTTCCGTGTACAGTTTGAAATGATGGATCAGCGCTTCCATCGAGTTCTTCATGTCCGCGCGGCGCGGCGGCGCAAGCTTGCCGCCCGAATGCAGGACCGGCCCGGGGCCTTCCTTCGCCAGCAGGTCGACACACTGCCGGATGATCTTCACCGACTCGCGCATCTCTTCCATGCGGCAGACGTAGCGGTCGTAATTGTCGCCGTGCCGGCCGACCGGCACCTTGAACTGCAGTTCGGAATAGCACTCGTAAGGCTGCGAGCGGCGCAGGTCCCAGGCGATACCGGAGCCGCGCACCATGACGCCCGAAAAGCCCCAATCGAGGATCGTCTTTTTGTCGACCACCCCGATATCGACGTTGCGCTGCTTGAAGATGCGGTTTTCCGTGATCAGGTCTTCGATCCGGTCCATCTTCTCGGGAAACTGTTCACACCAGGCCGCGATATCGTCGATCAGCCTTTGTGGAAGGTCCTGGTGGACGCCGCCCGGACGGAAATAGGCCGCATGCATCCGGCTGCCGGACGCGCGCTCGTAAAACACGCAGAGTTTCTCGCGCTCTTCGAAGCCCCACGTGATCGGGGTCAGTGCGCCGCAATCCATCGCCTGCGTCGTCACGTTCAGGATATGCGACATGATCCGGCCGATTTCGGAGAACATCACGCGGATCAGGCTCGCCCTGCGCGGCACTTCGGTCCCGAGCAGCTTCTCGATCGCAAGGCACCAAGCGTGCTCCTGGTTCATCGGCGCGCAGTAATCCAGCCGGTCGAAATACGGCAGGCCCTGAAGATAGGTCTTGTACTCGAGCAGCTTCTCGGTGCCGCGATGCAGCAGCCCGATATGGCTGTCGACCCGCGTGACGACTTCGCCGTCGAGGTCCATGATCATGCGCAGCACGCCGTGGGCAGCGGGGTGCTGCGGCCCAAAGTTCAGCGTGAACTTGCGGTCGTCTTCTTCGATGATGTGTGCTGTATCAGCCATGCTCAGACGCTGCCTCCGGCTTTCTCGTCACCCGGTATCTCGGCCGTCATGCCTTCCCAGGGTGAGAGGAAATCGAAATTGCGATACTCCTGTACCAGCTTCACCGGCTCATAGATCACGCGTTTCTCAAGGTCGTCATAGCGCACCTCGTAATTGCCTGTGAGCGGGAAATCCTTGCGGAGGGGATGCCCTTCAAAGCCGTAATCGGTCAGGATCCGGCGAAGATCCGGATGATCCGAGAACAGGATCCCGAACATGTCGAAAGCTTCGCGCTCGAACCAGTTGGCGGCCGGCCATACCGGAATGCAGCTGGCAACAGCCGTCTCTTCGCCCGCCCGGATGCGAACCCGGATACGTTGGTTCAGGTGCATCGAAAGCAGGTGATAAACCACTTCGAAGCGCTCGGCCCGCTCCGGATAGTCCACACCGCAGATATCGATCAGCGTTTCGAAATTGCAGGCGGGATCATCGCGAAGGAACTGCAGCAGCGCCAGAATTTGCTCACGCTCGGCCAGCAGCGTCAGTTCGCCCGCAAACACCTGCGACGAGCGCACTGCGCCGGGCATCTTCGCCTGGATATGGGCCGCAAGGGCGCCGGGATTGTCGAGGCTCATCTGCTTTGCCCTTACCGTTCAATCGAGCCTTCGCGCCGGATTTTCTTCTGCAGTTGAAGAAATCCGTACACGAGCGCTTCGGCGGTTGGGGGGCAGCCGGGCACGTAAATGTCGACCGGCACGATCCGGTCACAGCCGCGCACGACGCTGTAGCTATAGTGATAGTAGCCGCCGCCGTTGGCGCACGAGCCCATCGAGATCACGTAGCGGGGCTCCGGCATCTGGTCGTAAACCTTGCGCAGCGCCGGCGCCATCTTGTTGGTCAGTGTACCCGCGACGATCATCACGTCCGACTGGCGCGGCGAGCCGCGCGGCGCCATGCCGAAGCGCTCGAGGTCATAGCGCGGGTTGCCGGCGTGCATCATTTCGACGGCGCAGCAGGCGAGCCCGAACGTCATCCACATCAGCGAGCCGGTCCGTGCCCAGGTGATCAGGTCATCAGCCGCCGCCGTGAAATAGCCCTTGTCGGCCAACTGGTCGGAGAGACCCTTGTAGAACGGGTCGTCATTGCCGGGGTTGTAGCCACCCTCGACACCGGCCCGCGCACCAGACAGCGCATATGGTTTGTAAGACCCGCCGGACATTATTCCCACTCCAGCGCGCCGCGGCGCCACTCATAGATGAAACCGACCGTCAGGACGCCGAGGAAGCCCACCATCGACCAGAAACCGAGGATGCCGATTTCGCCAAGGCTGACCGCCCAGGGAAACAGGAACGCGACCTCGAGATCGAAAATGATGAACAGGATGGCGACGAGATAGAACCGGACGTCAAACTTCATCCGGGCATCGTCGAACGCGTTGAACCCGCATTCATAAGCCGAATTCTTCTCGGGATCGGGCTTCGACGGCGCCAAGAGCGCCGAACCGAGCACGAACAGACCAGAGATCACACCGCCGATCACGAGAAAGAAGATGACCGGCAGATAGTCCAGGGCCAGACGTTCAACTTCGGACATGCCTTGTACCTCCGGGCGCAGAGCCAACGATCGCCCGATTAGGACGGTTTCCTCGCATGCGCAACATGCTGGGACGCGCCTTCTGCGTGCTCGGGCACTATATCCGACCGTCGCACCAATTCACGCGTTTCGAGCTGCGGCGGTGAGTCACGCGGCCGCGTGGCAGCGCCCCCTCAAGTCGGCCATACGAAGAGGAAAATCAGCAGGATATTCAAGGCGCGCATCAGGGAACGCCTGGCATAGCCTATCGCGTCAACAATACGGTTCCCGGACGATGCACCCGAACGGCCATCCCCGAATCAGTTGCCCGGGGATCGCGCGTCCGCGCGCATCTGTTCGAACTGCGCCGCCGCGCCAATCAGAGGCGCGGTGTCCTCGTGCAGCAGCCGCATGGGACACTGCTCAAGAAACCCGCTCATCGGGCCGCGCGCCACAAACCGTTCGCGGGCCTCCGGCGTCCGGAAGATATCCTTGAACTTTTCAGACACGCCCCCCGCCAAGACCACCCCGCCCAGGGCGCCGTTGGCGAGGACCAGGTCTCCGGCCGCGCCCATCACGGCCAGCGCGCGGACCTGGATCAACGCCTGATACATCTCGTCGCCCGCCTCCGCCCGCGCGCTCATCTCGGCGGCTGTCATCGGGACGGCTTCGACATCGAACATTTCGCAAAAGGCTGCGTGGACGGCGTTCAGCCCGCTGCCCGATGCGACCAGCTCGTTCGAGACATAACCGTGATCCCGCATCATCAATCCCGCCAGTTCGCGCTCAAGCGCCGTTCGGGGGGCGTAAGCCATATGACCGCCCTCCCCGCCGAGCACCTTCCAGCCCTCGTTCAGCGCCACGAGGGTCGCCACGCCGAAACCGGTTCCGGGGCCGGTAACCAGAACCGGGGCGCCGGGCACCGCCTCGCCGTCAAGCACCGGCAGGAAAGCTTCGGCCTGCATCTCGGGCACGGCTCGCGCCATCGCGACAAAATCGTTGAAGAGCGCTACGCTCGAAAATCCGAACCTTTTCCGCAAGGCTGCCTCGGAGACCGTCCAATCCCGGTTGGTCAGATGCACCGCACCATTCTGCACAGGACCCGCCGCCGCGATGCAGGCCAGCCCCGGCTGCACGCCGCTGAGGTCGAGATAGCGTTGGAGGGCACCGTCGAACGTCTCGAAGTCGCCGCCCGCAAGCACCTGAAAGTCGTCGATATCGATACGTCCATTGCGCCGGGTGGCGGTGGCAAAGCGGGCCTTCGTGCCCCCGATGTCGGCGACGAGAAGCGACGGCGTCATGTCAGGTGCGCAGCCCGAGAAAGTTGAACGGACTGGCCCCGGACGCCGCGCTGCTCACATTCAGCCGGAACAGGTCGAACAGCTCGCGTCCGAGCCCGGCCGGTGCCCGGTTCGGCCGGAACTCTGCCGGCGCGCGCGCGTTGAACACGGCCGGATCAACCCGAATCTCGAGCCGGCCCGCGTCTGCGTCCAGCCGGATGACATCGCCGTCGCGGACACGGGCAATCGGCCCGCCCTGCGCCGCTTCCGGGCTCATGTGGATCGCAGACGGAATCTTGCCACTCGCCCCGGACATGCGCCCATCGGTGACGAGCGCGACCTTGTGGCCGCGATCCTGCAAAACGCCCAGGATCGGGGTCAGCCCATGCAGCTCCGGCATGCCGTTCGCGGCCGCGCCCTGGAACCGCACCACCGCCACAAAATCCCGGTCGAGGCGGCCGCTTTCGAACGCGTCCTTCAATGCCTCTTGCGAATCAAAAACCAGCGCCGGCGCCTCGACCATTCGGTGCGCGGGTTTCACTGCCGACACTTTGCTGACACCTTCGCCCAGGGGGCCGCTCATCAATCGCAGACCGCCCTCCTCCGAGAACGGATCATCGAGCGGGCGAAGCACGTCCATGTCGGCGCTCTCGATCGGCGCCGCACGCCAGATAAGCTGCCCATCGGCCAGGACCGGCTCTTGTCCGTATCCGGATAT
Organism: Hyphomonadaceae bacterium; assembly: GCA_027485145.1. Taxonomy (GTDB): domain Bacteria; phylum Pseudomonadota; class Alphaproteobacteria; order Caulobacterales; family Hyphomonadaceae; genus Hyphomonas. Next base: position 99,791 of record JAIXRO010000078.1, read on the forward strand.
CGGGCCCATCACGCCTTGCGCATCTGCGTGTAGCAAACCGCCCTGCAACAGCTGCGTGATCAGGAAACTCATGCCGCCGGCCGCGTGGAAATGGTTCACGTCGACCGGCCCGTTTGGATAAATCTTCGCGAGCAGCGGCGTGACGCTCGAAATCTCGGCAAAATCCTCAAGCGTCACAACCAGCCCGGCGGCCGCTGCGATCGCCGGAATGTGCAGCGCGTGATTGGTGGATCCACCTGTCGCCATGAGGCCGACAATGCCGTTCACAATGGCCCGCGCGTCGATCAATTCCCCGGCCGGCAAGTATGATGCGCACTGCGCCGTGATCGCTGCGGCCCGGTGCGCCGCCGCCCGGGTCAGCGCATCCCTCAGCGGCGTTCCCGGATTGGGGAATGCGGCGCCCGGCAAGTGCAGCCCCATCACTTCCATCAGCATCTGGTTCGAGTTTGCCGTGCCGTAGAACGTGCATGTCCCTTGGCTGTGATAGCTCTCCGCCTCGGCCTTCAGCAGCGCGTCACGCCCGACTTTGCCTTCAGCAAACAATTGCCGTACCCGGACCTTCTCCGGGTTGGGCAATCCGGACGGCATGGGGCCGGCCGGAACAAAGATCGAGGGCAGCCACCCGAACCGCAACGCGGCAATGACAAGCCCGGGAACGATCTTGTCGCACACGCCCAGATGCAAGGCGGCATCGAACGAGTCATGAGACAGCCCGATGGCAGACGCCATCGCGATTACATCCCGCGAGAACAGGGACAGCTCCATCCCCTCCTGGCCTTGCGTGATGCCGTCGCACATGGCCGGAACCCCTCCCGCCACCTGCGCCACCGCGTGCACTTCGCGCGCCGCCTCTCGGATCAGCTTCGGATAGGTCTCGAACGGCGCGTGCGCCGAGAGCATGTCGTTATAGGCCGTGATGATCCCGATGACGGGCCAGCCGCCGCCAAGAATCTGGCTCTTCTCGATGACGGCGCACCCGGCGGACGCATGCGCAAGATTGCCTTCAGTCAGGCGCGTGCGCGCAAACGCCGTTGGCCTCCGTGAGCGGATCATCTCGAGATAGGCCGCGCGCGAGTCGGCGGACCGCGCGTCGATGCGCGCCGTGACGGATTCGATGACGGAATTCAGTTTGCGAACCATCAGGGTGCCCAGTAAATTGAAAGTCTGCTTCCAAGGCCGTCCAGCGCAAAGCGCACCGGGTACTTGAGCGCATCACCCGATGCAGCTGCCTTCAGAACATGCCGCTTTTCGTCCCCGAACACCAGCAGAAGGGCATGTTTCGCTTTCGACACCGCCGACCCCGTCAGCGTCATGCGATGCGGAACGACCGCCGAGGGCGCGTTGACCCCGGCCACACAGTCCTCTCGCAGCATGCCGGCCAAATCCGGAAGCTCCGGATCACCCGGAAACCAGCTGGCCGTATGACCGTCCGCCCCCATGCCGAGCACCACCATGCTCAGCGCCTCGCAATGCGGCGCGTAGGCCTCCTGACGGTCAGGCTGGGCTTGCCCCGGATCTGCGTGGGATGTCTTCATGGGGACCAGCCCGGCGGCGCCTGCGCCGCGCTTCAAAAGATGCGTACGCACGAGCCTTTCGTTCGAGTCCGGATGCTCCGGCGCCACCCAACGCTCGTCAACCAATCCAACCGTGACCTTTTGCCAGTCCAGCTCGCACGCCGACAAGGCTTCGAACATCGGCACGGGCGTCGAGCCGCCCGATACCATCAGAACGGCACGTCCCGTGGCAACGATGTCATCGCGGAGTGCATCGGCGACGACCCGGGCCGCCTGCTGCGATGCCGCGTCCTGCGATTTGAACTCGGTGATCTGCAGCGGCATCGCGCCTAGCTCTCTTTCCACCAGCTCCGGCCGTCGCGGTCCATCAGCATCGCTGCCGACAGCGGACCATCCGTACCCGCCGGATAGGTCTCCGGCCCGTATCGGCTCACCTCCCAGGCCTCAATCAGCCCGTCCACCCAGCGCCAGGCCGCTTCGACCTCCTCCCGCCGCATGAACAGCGACAGGTTTCCGCGAACGATGTCCATCAACAGTCGCTCATAGGCATCCGGATAGCGGAGCATGAAGCTCTCGGCATAGGAGAGGTTGAGCGGCAGCGACTTCACGCGCAGCCCCCCGGGACCAGGCTCCTTGATCTGCACGAACAGCCGCACGGCTTCATCCGGCTGCAGACGGATCACGAGGCGGTTCACGCTCTCCACCCCCTGCCCGAAGATGTTGTGCGGCGCCGGCTTGAACTGGATCACGATATCGGAATGGCGCCCCGACATCCGTTTGCCGGTGCGCAGGTAGAACGGCACCCCTGCCCAGCGCCAGTTCTTCACTTCGGCCTTGATCGCAACGAAGGTTTCCGTCTGGCTACCCGTCGCCGATGACAGCTCTTCAAGGTATCCCTTCACGGGCTTTCCGTCGTGAAGGCCGGCCGTGTATTGTCCGCGTACGGTCTGCTTGACCTGATCCGGAGAAATGAATCCGAGCGCGTTCAGAACCTTGATCTTCTCGGTACGGATATCGTCATCGCGCATGTCGTTGGGCGGCTCCATGGCCGTCAGGCAGAGCAGCTGGAGCAGATGGTTCTGTACCATATCCCGCAGGGCGCCCGACCGGTCATAATAGTCAGCCCGGCCTTCGAGCCCGAGATTCTCGGCGACCGTAATCTGGACATGGTCAATGTAATTGTGCGACCAGAGCGGCTCGAACAACATGTTGGCAAATCGCAGCACCATCAGGTTCTGCACCGTCTCCTTGCCCAGGTAGTGATCGATCCGGAAAACCTGCCGCTCGGAGAAGACTTCCCCCACGCCGTCATTGATGGCCCGGGCGGAGGCGAGGTCCGTGCCGATCGGTTTTTCCAGAACGACCCGCGCCTGATCGCTCGCGAGCCCTGCGCGCCCGATCGCCCGGCAGATGTCGACGTAGATGTGAGGCGATGTCGCCAGGTAGAACACGCGGGGGCGCTTGTCGTCGGGCGTGAGCAAGCTTCGCAGCGCGGGCCAGTCGGCCCCGGGGTCCGTCGCGTCGATGGTGGCGTAGTGCAGGATTTTCTCGAAGTCTGTCCACGCCGCGGCGTCCCAGCTTTGGCCCGAAGCAGCTTCGCAGGCCGTGCGGGCGAGCTCGCGATAGGCGGCATGGTCCATCGGCGACCGGGCCGTCCCGATGATCACGCTGCTCGGCGGGATCTGGCCATCCAGCCAGCGGTGATACAGCGCGGGGAGCAACTTGCGGCGCGAGAGGTCGCCGGTGCCACCGAAGATCACGATATCAAAGGGCTCGACCGGAACGAACTTGGCCATGTCAAACTCCGTTTGCGATCCGGTTCAAACACTGGACGATTCAGGTGCCGTATTAAACTGCCGCGATCTGCGCAAACCCGTTTTTTAATTCGTCTGACAAGTTATACTCAACCAAAGGTGTCGCGGGCGCAGCGCCGGACACGGCAGACGCTACGGGTGGGGGAGTTTGCGGGTCATGTCCAGCCGAACACGGCTTGAAGATCTTGCGTCCATCGCGGGGGTTTCCATCGCGACCGTTTCTCGCGCGCTCAACAACAGCCCGGCCGTCAATGACGAGACCAAGCGCCGGGTCTGGAAAATTGCGCGCGAGCAGAACTACAATTTCCGGCCATCCATGCCCGCGATGCTTTCGGGCGCGGCCGCAACGATCGCCGTCGTGATCCCGACGCCCCAGGGGCGCCAGACCCGCGTGTCCGATCCCTTCTTCCAGGAACTGATCGGCGGCATCGCCGAGGCGGCGCGGGCGATCAGCTGCGACTTGCTGATCTCGCATCTCGCCCCCGAAAGCATGGATGACCTTGCCAGCCTCATGACGACCAATCGGGCCGAGGGCGTGATCTTCCTCGGCCAGAGCCTGCTGCATGAGCGGCTGAACGCGCTCGCCGAAACGGAAAGCCGGTTCATCGTCTGGGGCGCAGAACTGCCCGGCCAGAAATACTGCTCGGTGGGCTCCGACAACGTCCGCGGCGGCGCGCGGGCGACGTCTCACCTTCTCAACCAGGGCCGCCGGCGGATCGCCTTCCTGGGTGACACCGCCGCGTGGGAAGTGCAGCAGCGCTATGAAGGATACGTCAATGCCCATCGCCGCATGGGCCTGACCGTGGATCCCGGCCTGATCGTGCCGGCACAGTTCGAAATCAGCTACGCCGAAGCCGCAGTCGACAGCCTGACCAGCCGCGACGTCGCGTTCGATGGCATATTCGCCGCCGGAGACCTGATCGCCCTCGGCGCGATCCGCAGCCTGCTCAAAGCGGGGCGCGCCGTGCCACAGGAGGTTGCGGTGGTCGGCTACGACAACATCCAACTGGCGGCCTATGCCTCTCCCGCGCTGACCACCATCTCGCAGGACATGGAAAAGGCCGGACGGTTGATGATCTCGAAACTGCTCGCGGCCGGGGAAGGCAAGCCGCCGCGTTCGGAGCGGCTGCCGACCGAACTGATCGTCCGCGAATCCTGCGGCCTCGCCTAGCGCCGACCGATCCAGACAGCGTTTGCGGGTAGTTCCGATGGCACATCATCCGGAACGCCCGATGCCAGAAGTACGGTATCTCCGCTGACCAGTTCGGCGGGAACCGGCACGTTCCCGGTTCCAAGATTGAAGAGGCAGGTCACCACCTCTCCGTTCCATTCGCGGCGAATGGCGAGGAGGGGCGGCGTCACGTCCGGGAACGACACATCGCCAAGTTGCAGCGCGCGGGACTGGCGGCGCACGTTCAACATCGCGCGGGTGAAATTGAGCACCGACGCAGGGTCCTGGTCCTGCACGGCGACGGCCCGGTCTGCATGGCCCTGCCCGACCGGTAGCCAGGGTTTGTACTCCGAGAATCCGGCAAACGTGTTGTCTTTCGACCAGGGCATCGGCGTGCGAGCGCCGTCGCGCCCGAGGGTACGCGGCCAGTTGGCGATCGCTTCGGGATCCTGCAGGTCTTCGAACGCCACATCGGCCTGCGGCAAACCAAGTTCCTCGCCCTGATAGAGGATGGGATTGCCGCGCAGGCAAAGCAGCAACGCATTGGTCAGTTTCGCATAGGATGTCAGGTCTGCGCCCGGCGGGCTCCAACGGCTGATGCAGCGCGGGGCGTCGTGATTGGAGAAGGCCCAGGACGGCCAGCCTTCACTGAAGGGCCCGGCCCAGTTCATCTGCGACGCCCTGACCCGGCGGGGAGACAGGCTTTGCGCATACAGGAAATCGAAACTGTAGGCGGAGCTGAGCCGCGTCTCGCCCTCGGTGAAGGCGCGCATCTCGGGCAGCGGGTCGGGGCCCGGCACTTCGGCGACGGGGAACACAGCGCCGTATGTATCGGCCAGCGAACGGACACGTTCCATGAAGACGGGTATGTCCGGGTGCGACTGGTTGTGAATATGGTGCTGCAGGTCAAAGGGACGCGTGATCGTGCGCGTCCCGGCCGGCCAGGGCGGGTTGTCGCGGAATTCGGGATCGAACATCGCAAAGTTGATGGCGTCGAGGCGGAACCCATCGACGCCCTTGTCCAGCCAGAACTTGGCTGCGGCCAGCAGCGCTTCCTGAACGACCGGGTTGTGCGCGTTCAATTGCGGCTGGCTCGCGAGGAAATTGTGCATGTAGTACTGCTGGCGCCTTGCGTCCCAGGTCCAGGCCGGACCGCCGAAGACCGATTGCCAGTTGTTGGGCGGTGTGCCGTCCGGCTTGGGATCGCGCCAGACATACCAGTCCGAATACGGATTATCCCGCGAAGCCCGGCTCTGCGCGAACCAGTCATGGTCGTCGGACGTATGCGCATAGACCTGATCGATGATGACCTTCAGGCCTAACCGGTGCGCCTCCGAAAGCAGAGCATCGAAGTTTTCAAGCGTTCCGAAGATCGGATCGACGTCGCAATAGTCCGACACGTCGTAGCCGAAGTCCCGCATCGGGGAGCGGAAGAAGGGCGAAATCCAGATTGCATCCACGCCGAGGCTGGCAATGTAGCCAAGCTTGCGGGTGATGCCCGGCAGGTCCCCGACCCCGTCGCCATTGGTGTCGAGGTAGGAGCGTGGGTAAATCTGATAAACAACCGCACCGCGCCACCAAGGCCGGGCGGCATCGACTGTGTTGTCGGGTGACTCGCTGACGCTGCTCAAGGTGCTGTCTCCCGCTCGGATTGCCTAGGCGGGCTTTTTAGGCATCGGACCGGAGTCGGCACAAGATGCGGACGCCGGGCCTGGCAGGGGCAGAGGGACTCGAACCCACGACCTGCGGTTTTGGAGACCGCCACTCTACCAACTGAGCTATACCCCTTCAGGCCAATCCGGGGTTTGCCTCATCTGCCGCCGGGCTGCAAGACCGGGCCTGAAAAGACTTCAGCTGACAAGAAAAGGCCGCCCGTTTCGGGGCGGCCTTCGGGTCGTTTTTCCGTCCACAAACCGCCCAGACGGTTGGGACGGTTTGTAGACGGGGTGTCTTACTTCTTGAGCTCGGAGACCACGCCGGCGCCGACGGTGCGGC
>JAIXRO010000186.1 GCA_027485145.1 Hyphomonadaceae bacterium
GCTATGGCGGCGACATTTCCCGGAAGAAGAAGCTGCTCGACAAGCAGAAGAAGGGCAAGGCGCGGATGCGGGAGTATGGCAATGTTTCCATTCCGCAGGAGGCGTTTATTGCGGCCTTGAGAATGGGTGAGGAGTAAGAGCCTCCCGCCTGGCCCCCGCCGCGATCCAACCGCACCCCCACACACGCTCCGGCCCCGCGCCGGACCATTGACAGAGACCGACACACATCATGGCTGCCTACAAGGAACCGACGTTTCAGGAGCGCACCGCGCTGGCGCAAAAGGCGCGCGAAAAGGCCCTGAAGAAACTCGCCGCGAAACCGCAGATGGACGAAGCGGAAGTCGCCCGCCGCAAGGCCGCACAAGAGGCCCGCGACGCCGCCGCAGCCGAAAAACGCGCCGCGCGCAAGGCCGAGGTCGAACAGGCCAAGGCGGAAGCGCAAGCCGCCGCCGAAGCCGCAGCCGAAATAGCCGCACGCCCTGCGCCAACGGAAGCCGAACTGAAGGCTGTGCGCGACGCGAAGTATGCGGCACGGAAAGCGCGGAAAAGATGAAGCCCCGCGCCTAGCGCAGGCGATTGCGCAGCAATCGACAAGCTAGAAGCGAGAGGCTGTAACTCCGGCCGGCGGGTGGCCGCAGGCCAGCCCGTTCGACGTAATGGCCGCGGCTTTGCCGCGGCTAACCTTCAATCTTCCCCTCAAGGTGAGGGGGACCTCCGAAGGTGGTGGCGGAGAGTGAGAGGCTTTCCTATCGTTTCACGCGAAGACGGGAAGCAGAATAAGGGGAAAGCGCGGAGGCGAGCGGATGGCAACGTCTCTATTCCGCAGGTGGCGTTTATCGCGGCCTTGAGAATGGGCGAGGAGTAACTATCCTAGGCTGCACGCGTTATGGCGGCGCTTACTAGCGCGAGCTATCGTAGCTTCGGAGATAGTGCATTGTACGATTTCTCGCAATTGTCGCCGATCGACTTCGAAGAGTTAGTGCGCGACTTGTTTTCTGCTCATTTTGGCGTCCATGTTGAGGCATTTGGACCCGGTGTGGATCAAGGTATCGATGCGCGTTTTTCAGGGAAGCGTGGCGCCACAATCATTCAGGCGAAGCATTATGTAAGGAGTGGGAAAAATGCTCTCCTACAAAGCCTGAAACGAGAAGTCCCGAAGGTGCAAAAGCTGAAGCCAAATCGTTACATCATTGCGACTTCGATCTCCTTGAACCCAAATTTGAAAAACCAGATCAAAGAGATATTCGAATCTGTCAACTTGGTGGTTGCCGATATTTTTGGTCAGGAGGATATCAACGCCTTACTCCGTGAGAATCCTAGAGTAGAAAAATCACACTTCAAACTTTGGTTATCGAGTACTGCGGTCCTGGAAAGAATTGTTCACAGTGAAATTTATAATAGGACTGAAATAGAGCTCGAAGTTATTGAAGCATTGATTCCAAAATTCGTTCAGAATAAGAGTATAGATGAAGCTGAGGCCATCCTTTCTGATGGAGGTTCTTTGATTATTTCCGGCCATCCGGGCGTAGGAAAAACAACCTTGGCGAGAATGCTGTCTTGGCTCCATGCATCGCAAGGCTGGGACGTCTTTGTAATTGACGATATATCTGATGCTTATAAAATTCCGAACAACGGTACAAAGAGATTAGTTTTATTCGATGATTTTTTGGGGCAAGTGCGACTGTCTCCTGACCATGTTCGAGGGCTTGATTCAAAGCTTCCTCCGCTTCTAAGTCGTGCGGAGCACGATAAGAACCTACGGATCATTCTGACGACCCGGCAATACATTTTGAGTCAAGCATTTCAAATATCACACCGACTCACCGAAAAATCTAATCCTCGCAAATACGTTCTAAATGTCGGGAGCTATACTAGATTAATAAGGGCGAGGATCTTATACAACCATATATACTTCTCTGGTCTTTCTACCGATCAGATAAATTCTTTGATCGATGATAAATTCTATCTCAAAATCATCGATCACCCTAATTTTAACCCCCGCCTGATCGAGATTCTGACAAGTCCTTCTTACTCAAGACTTTCAAGCGGCGACTTCCGTGCGTCAGTTGAGCGGATTTTGGAAAACCCCCATCAGCTGTGGGAGCGTCCTTTTAGAGAGCACATTAGTGAAGATGCTCGGGCACTCCTCATCGCCACACTACTTTTTGATCGCGTTGCCCCGCTCGGCTCGCTTAGGTCGTCTTTTCCGCGCATTAGTAAGGCGATGGGGTTGAGTGTTCCGCCGGCGCAAGAGGTTTATCGATTCAACTCGGCACTTAAGGAGTTGGAGGGGTCGGCGATATATATCGTCAATGACACGATACAATTCTCGAATCCCGGGGTCAGAGATTATCTGCAGTCTGTCGTGACAAACGATTTTCTTATCGCCCCTCTGCTGACAAATTCTGAGACCTTTCAAGAGGTCAAAGCGTGCTGGGGCCTGTCAGAGACCAGTCGGGCGTTGCGTCCGCCGACGGCGAGCGATTCTGAAATTTGGCGACACGCTATGGAGGTGCAGCGGCTATCAGGTGCTGCCCCAATCCTCGAAGGTATCTTGCTATGCCTTCAAATTCACGGGTACTTTGGAGATATCCGCCTCCTCCACATAGCGATGCAGTGGGTGGAGAGCATGGAGGGTGTCGCGTTCGATTCGTCTGAGACAGACGAACTCCTTGAGCTCCTTAGCGCCATAGATTCTTTTGTCGAAGTTGGAGATGCTCAGGACAATCTGCGAGTAGCAGTCACGAATGCAATCTACCTTTTACTTGAAAATCATGCTGACGAAGTGCCTCTTGCAGATGTAGAGCAATTACATCAAGTACTGTCGAATTTTAACGATGTTGATGGCCGGGGCACACAAGCTTGGGACAGAGCTCTCACCCTTATAATCGAGCAGATCGAATATGCTATGCAAGAGTTTGGTACTGTTGAGGAGCTTGATGAATTCGAGGAGCGTTTAAAATTTCTTGTAGAAGCGCAGAGATATAATGGGCCTTTGCCGCAATTGAAAATCGAAGAGAGACGGGAATACTTAGAATACAAAGAAACTGAAGGCTACTCAGACTATGAGAGATCTCATAGAACTGGTTCAGTATATTCATCTCCTGACTCTGATTCTTCGATATCTTCGATGTTTGATAATTTAAATAGATAAAAATAGGCAAATCGTGTTCCTGCAATACGATAGATGACCATTTTTTTCAATATGAGTTTTTAGGTCAGGCGGATCAAGGATCAAAGCTCTCATCCTTGATCGTCCACGACGTCTTAGGCGGCGGCGCGGGCTTGGGCTTGCCGTAGGAGTAGCCCTCCGGCGGGTGGCGGCTTGGCTCCTCCTCCGCCTCCTTCTTCGGCGCCGGGAGTTGCGGCGCTGCGGGCGCATCATAGAACGTGTTCGCGGTGTCGATTGTGCCGCCGACCATCTTGCGCGTGTGCTCGTCGGCATTGATCGCGGCGAGGTCGCGGTCGCGTAGGGCGGCGAAGTGGGCGAAGGCGGCGAGGGTTTCTTCGCTGAGGACGGCGCGGCGCTTGGGGCGTTCGCGCTCGATGCGGCGGCGGATGTCCATGATCTTGCGGTCGATGCTCGCGCGCACCTCGGCGGCGGAGACGTTGGGCTTGCTGGCCTCGTGCTCGGCGATCCACTTCTTCTTGAGCCGGTCGAGCTCGCGCTGGCTGAGGCCTCCCTTTGCGCGGGCATTGCCGTGAGCGAAACGCCCCGGGGCGCGGTTGTTGAGCAGGAACATCAGCAGGCGGTCATTATAGACCTGGCGCTTCCCGACAGCCTCGCCGTGGTAGAACACCTCTTGCTCGACGCCGTTGAGGGCGCGGTCCATCGCGGTGTCCTCGATCCGTTGGATGCCCATGTCGAGCGCGGCTTCCCACGCGGCGGCAAAGCTCGCGCCCTCGGGGTGGTTGCGCAGGACATAGACCTGGTGCTCGCCCACGCCCATCCGGCGGCAGGCGGCGCGCACAGAGCCGGTTTCGGCGAGGTGGGCGATGAACTCGCGCTGGCGCGCGGCGCTCCACCCGCGGCGGCGCATGCGCTGGCGGGGGACGGGGGTGAA
>JAIXRO010000201.1 GCA_027485145.1 Hyphomonadaceae bacterium
AAAACCGCTGCCTTACCACTTGGCGACACCCCAACAGTGGAGCGCGCGAAATAGCGACTCTGCGGGCAGCTGGCAACTCCCGAAAGGCGTTTCCCCTGTGAACATGCAACACGCCGCACATTCGACCGCCCCACTGCGCAGGAAATGACTCTGCGGCGATACTGCCTCTTTACTTTTTATCGATTATCAACAATATCGAAAATCGAGAAAATTGAGACTCAAGAACCAGCAAAGGAATTGTCCCGGTCATGAGAACCTTCTTCCTGTCTATGGCAGGCGCCTTCGTCGCGATGATCCTGTTTGTGATCCTCGGCTTCTTCATGCTGATGGGCCTGATCTTCAGCGCCGCCAGCGCCAAGCCGCCGAGCCCGGACAATGTCGTCCTGTCGCTGGACCTGAATTACGCCATTCCAGACCAGGCCCCGCTTGGCGGCTTCGCCGCCTTCGCCAATACGCCGGGCTTCACGGATATCCTGCTCAGGCTGAAAGCCGCCGAGACCGACGATGCCATCAAGGGCATCTACCTGCGTGGTTCGTTCTCCGGCATCGGCACCTCGCGCGCTGAAGAGCTGCGCACCGCCTTCGAGAGTTTCAAGGGATCGGGCAAGTTCATCGTCGCCCACACGCAAGGCATGTTCGGCTACGGCGGCCCGTCGGCCTATCACTCGATCTCGTCGGCTGAAGAGATCTGGATGCAGCCCGGCGCCGACTTTGCGATCAATGGCGTGACTTTCGAAACTGAGTTCGTCAAAGGCCTGTTCGAGAAGATCGGCCTCACCCCGCAGATCTACGCGTTCTACGAATACAAGAACGCGCCCAACTCCTACAACGAGACCGCCTTCACCGAACCGCACCGCGAAGCCCTCACGAGCCTCGCCACGTCGCTCTGGGACACCGCCCTGACCGACATGGCGGCGGATCGCGGCCTCAAGGTCGCTGACCTCAAGGCCCTGCTGGAATCGGGCCCGCAAACGGCCGAGGAAGCGCTGGAAGCCAAGCTGGTCGACAAGCTCGGCTGGCCGGAAGATGCTGAGGACGCCGTCCTCGAGCGCGCCGGGGAAGACGCCGAACTCGTCGACCTTTTCGCCTACACCCCGCCCCCGTCGAAAGCCAAGGCGAAGGACGGCATCATTGCCATCGTCGGCGGCGAAGGCGCGGTCGTGACCGGCGGCGGAGACTCCGACTCGCCGTTCGGCGACGCGCCGGGCTTTGCGTCCGACACCATCGCCCGCGCCATCCTGGATGCGGCCGAAGACGAAGACGTCAAGGCGATCGTCTTCCGCGTCGACAGCCCCGGAGGCTCGCCCACTGCATCCGACCAGATCTGGCGCGCGGTCGAACGCGCCCAGGAAAAAGGCAAGCCCGTCGTCGTCTCGATGGGTTCGCTGGCGGCCTCGGGTGGCTATTACGTCTCGGCCGGCGCGGACGCGATCATCGCCAACAAGGCGACGATCACCGGTTCGATCGGCATCTTCGGCGGCAAGTTCGCTGTGGACGGCACCTTCAACAAGATCGGCATCACCTTCGATACCGTCTCCGTGGGCGGCGAGTTCGCCAATGCCTACGGCGTGGCGCCGTTCAACCAGGCCCAGGAAGCGGAAGTCCGCGAGCAGCTGAAGCGTGGCTATGACCGTTTCGTCGGCCTCGTCGCGGAGGGCCGCGGCAAGACCTTCGAGCAGGTGCACGAAATCGCCCGCGGCCGCGTCTGGAGCGGTGCTCAGGCGAAAGATAACGGCCTGGTTGACGAGATCGGCGGCTTCATGACGGCCGTGGCGAAAGCCAAGGAACTCGGCAAGATCGACGCCGATGTCGAGCCGATGCTGGTCTTCTACCCGCACCGCAAGTCCGGCTTCGAAGCGCTCGAAGACCTGTTCGGCGTGTCGACCGAAACCGTTCGCGCCGCCGCCGTCCTCAGCGCGCTGGCCGGTGACGACCGCACGCAGGCCCTGATCGAGGAGCTGAAAGTGGCGGACGCGATCAATTCCGGCGAAGCCCTGGCCATGGGTCCGCGCATCCGCGAACGCTAGGCGGGTCGTAAGCCCATTCGAAGCGGCCCGCCAGTTCGCGCTGGCGGGCCGTTTTGTTTCGCGCAATTCACCTGACACGGAGGCTGCGCTTGTGATCACTCCGAGGATCGTCTAGCCCGCGGGAAGAAAGGCGTCGCAAAAGCCCATGAACATCATCGTCACCGGAGCCGCCGGCTTCATCGGCAGCGAAATCGCGCTCAGGCTTCTGCGCGAAGGCCATTCGGTCACGGGCATTGATTCCTTCACGGCCTATTATGACGTGAAGCTGAAGGAAGACCGCGCCGCGCGGCTGATCGCCTTCCCGAACTTCCGCCTCGCCCGCTCCGGCGTCGAAGATGCAGCCACGATGGACCGCGTGTTCGAGCGCGTGAAACCGGACATCATCTTCCACTTCGCTGCGCAGGCCGGCGTACGCTACAGCCTTGACCATCCGCGCGAGTATATCGACGCGAACGTCGTCGGCTCGTTCAACATCATCGACCTGGCCCGCCGCCACAAGGCGCGCCACCTCATCCTTGCCTCGACCAGCTCCGCCTACGGAGCTAACCAGAAATTCCCCTTCGAGGAACGCGACTCTGCGCCTTATCCGCTGACCATCTACGCGGCCACAAAACTGGCCGCCGAGCTGATCGCGCACAGCCATGCCCATCTCTACGGCGTGCCGACGACCGTGCTGCGTTTCTTCAGCGTCTATGGCCCCTGGGGCCGGCCGGACATGGCCTTCTACCTGTTCACCGACGCGATCTTCAAGGGCAAGCCCATTGACGTGTTCAACAACGGCGACCTGCTTCGGGACTTCACCTATATCGATGACCTTGTGGAAGCGATCCGCCGTCTGATGGATTGCCCGCCCCAGATGGGCAGCCACATGATCCGCGGCGATTCCCTTTCGCCCGTTGCCCCCTACCGGCTGGTCAATATCGGCAATGCGGCGCCAGTCCGCCTGCTCGACTATATCGAGGCCATCGAATCCGCCATCGGCAAGAAGGCTGTCAAGAACATGCTCGGCATGCAGCCCGGCGACGTGAAGCAGACCTTTGCGGATGTGCGCCTTCTCAAAGCCCTCACCGGCTATACGCCGAACACGGACTATCGCACCGGCATTCCCGCTTTCGTCGACTGGTTCCGGAACTACTACAAGCCGGCCTGAAGGCCCGCCGCTTCGGCCGATGCCTGGAAATCCTCCGGCAAAGGCGCCTCCAGAACGAGACGGCCACCCTCCGGATGCGGAAGATCCAGCCGCGCCGCATGCAGCATCAGCCGCGGCGCCGTCACCTGCCCTTCGCCGTAGAGCGCGTCCCCGAGGATCGGGCAGCCAAGCGACATGAGGTGGACGCGGATCTGGTGCATCCGGCCGGTTTCCGGCGCGAGCTGGACCAGGCCGTACGCGCCTTGCCGGGCGACGATCCGCCAGCCGGTCCGCGCGGCCTGCGCGCCTTTCCGGTCGGCCCGCGCGATGATCATCCGCGCCTTGCCGCCTTCCTCGACCTTCACGAGCGCGGCATCCGCAACACCGGATTCCGCCGGCGGCAAGCGCCCCTTCACCAGCGCCAGATAAGTCTTCTGAACCTCGCGTCCCGCAAACGCCTCTGAAAGCTTCGCAGCGACCGGTTGCGTCTTCGCCGCGACAATCACGCCGGACGTGCCCTGATCCAGACGGTGCACAAGCCGCGGTCGCTTGCCGTTCGACTTCGCGAACACCGCCATCATGTCGTCCAGCGAGCGCGGCACGCCGCTGCCCGCCTGAACGGCAAGGCCGGCCGGTTTGTTGAACGCGATGATGGAATTGTCCTCATGCAGAACAATGCCGCGCACAAGGGCGGCGTCCTCGGGGCTGACGGCGGGAACTTCGCGGTTGCGGGTCATGCGAATTCTTCCCTGAGGCGCGCGATCATGGTTTCGGACATGTCTGACCTTAGCCCGTTTGCGTATGCGTAGGGCAAATAGATTATGGCCATCGACAAGGCCCAACCCGCGCCCCGCAGCCATTCTGCATCGCTGGCGCCGACGGACCGCCGGAATACGTCGCGCGGTCCGCCATCAAACATCGCCCAGGCTGTCAGGAGATCACAGGCGCCGTCACCAACGCCGCACATGCCCCAGTCAATCACGCCCGAAATCCGACCATTCAGTATCAGGACATTTCCCGGATGCACATCGCCGTGCAGCCAGACGGGCTCCCAGGCAGGCTCCGCTCGCAATGCCTCGGACCAGAGGCGCATCGCCCAGGCGCGATCCATGCCGGGCAAGCGCGCCAGCGCTTCCTCAAATTTCGCCGATCGGGTGGCGAGCGGCGCGCCCCGGCCATTATTGGCCGGACCATACTGAAAGGCGATGTCCACTCGCACTTGCCTGAGGAACCTGAAGAAGTTGGCCAGCGCGCTGGCCGCGTCGATCATGATGCAGGCCATGCCGTCTTCGAGCGGCGTCCCATCCAGCCACGTCAGCACGGACCAGTCATGGGGATAGCCGAAGCCCGGCGCGCCGAGACGATAGACTGCCGGAATTGCGAGCGGTGCGCCGGCGAAGCGCGGCAAAGCCTCCACCTCACGTTTTGCCGTGCCGGCTGCCCAAGGCACTTTCGGAAACCGGGCACAGAGGTCTTGGCCGATGCGGAAGATGTGGTTGTCCGTCCCCTTCGCGGGCTGATGCCGGATCGCCAGGCCCGCGAGCTCCGGGAACTGACGGTAAATCAGCTGCGCCGCCGTGTCTGGGTCAAGTGTTATGATCGATGCCGTCTCAGTCATCGCGCCGCGCCTTGCGCAATTGCTCAAGACGTTTGAGCCGCTCCGCAATCGGCGCTTCGCGGCCTTCGCCTTTCGGCGTGTAGAAGGCGCCGCGTGGCATGCCGTCCGGGAAATAGTTCTGTCCCGAGAATCCTTCCTCCGTATCGTGATCATATTGGTAACCGGAGCCGTAGCCCTGGTCCTTCATCATCGAGGTCGGCGCATTCAGGATATGTTTCGGCGGCATCAGGCTGCCGGTCTCCGCCGCAGCCTTCCGCGCCGCCTTGTAGGCAACATAGGCGGCGTTCGACTTGGGCGCCGTGGCGAGATGGATCACGCAATGCGCCAGCGCCAGTTCGCCTTCCGGCGAGCCGAGGCGCTCATAGGTGCGCGCGGCTTCACCCGCGATCATCAAGGCGGTCGGATCGGCGAGACCGATGTCTTCGCTCGCCATGCGAATGAGGCGCCGGGCAAGGAAGAGCGGGTCTTCGCCGCCCTCCAACATTCGCGCAAACCAGTAGAGCGCTGCGTCGGGGTCTGATCCGCGTACGGATTTATGCAGGGCCGAAATGAGGTTGTAATGCTCTTCCCTGTCCTTGTCATAGGCCGCCGCGCGCTTCGACAGCGACTTCGCAAGGTCCTCCGGCGAGAGCAGCCCCGGTTCGCCCATCATGGCGAAGGCCTGCTCGGCAAGGTTCAGGAGATAGCGCCCGTCCCCGTCCGCCATTTTCAGGATCATCTGGCGCGCCGCCTTGGTCACCGGCAGGCGGCGCTTTTCCAGATTCTCTGCCCGCTGAAGAAGTTTTTCCAGGCCCGCCTCATCGAGCCTGTTCAGCACCAGCACCTGGCAGCGCGACAGGAGCGCGCCGTTCAGTTCGAAACTCGGATTCTCAGTGGTCGCCCCCACCAGCGTGACGACGCCGCTTTCCACAAACGGCAGGAAGCCGTCCTGCTGCGCGCGGTTGAAGCGGTGGATTTCGTCCACGAAGAGCAGCGTACCCTTGCCCATCCTGCGGCGCGCCTCGGCCCGGTCAAACGCCGCGCGCAAATCCTTCACGCCGGAGAAGATGGCGCTGAGCGCTTCGAATTCGAGATCGGTTTCGGCCGCGATCAGGCGCGCAATCGTCGTCTTGCCCGTCCCCGGCGGGCCCCAGAGGATGATCGAGGACAGCCGCTTCGACATCAGCATCCGCGACAGCGCGCCGTCCGGCCCGATCAGGTGACCCTGCCCGAGAACCTCCTGCAGCGTTTGCGGGCGCAGCCGGTCGGCGAGCGGGCGCGGCGCATCGTTCGAAAGGCCGGCAGAGTCGAAAAGGTCGGTCATCAGAGGCTTTCTAGGCGAGCGCGGCCAATGTGGTAAGCTGGGAAAAAATTCTGCCAAAAAACCGGGAGGACATCATGAATCTGGACATCACGCCCTCGGGGCAAGCCTGCGGCGCCGCCGTTCGCGGCGCGGACCTGTCGAAACCGCTGGCTCCGGAAACCACCGCCGCGATCCGGGCGGCGTGGCTCCAGCATCAGGTGCTCGCCTTTCCGGACCAGAAACTGACGGATGACCAGCTGGAAGCCTTCACACTGAACTTTGGCCCCTTCGGCGAGGACCCGTTCATCGCGCCGATTCCGGGCCATCCGCATATCATTGCGGTCAAGCGCATGGCGGACGAAACCTCGCCGATCTTCGCCGAGAGCTGGCATTCCGACTGGAGCTTCCAGGCCCGGCCGCCGCAAGGCACGTGCCTGTATGGCAAGACGATTCCTCCCGTCGGCGGCGATACGCTGTTCACGAACCAGTATCTGGCGCTGGAGCAGATGCCTTCGGACTTTCGGGCGCGGATTGCGGGCAAGCGCGCCATCCATTCGGCCAAGAATGCCTACGCACCGAGCGGCTTCTACGGCGCGGGCGACAAGGGCCGCAGCATGGACATTCGCCCCTCGGACGAGGCGCAGGCGACGCAGACGCATCCGATCATCCGGACGCATCCGGAGACGGGCCGGGACAGCCTGTTCGGCTGCGCCGGTTACATCATCGGCATCGAGGGCATGGAGGCGGCCGAGAGCTGGGATCTCGTGTCCGAACTCTATCGCTGGCAAACGCGGCCGGAATTCCAGTACCGGCACAAGTGGCGCCCGGACATGCTGGTGATGTGGGACAATCGCTGCACCCTGCACATGGCGACCGGCGGCTATGCCGGGCATGACCGTTTGCTGCACCGCACCACAATTGGCGCGGCTTAAGTCGTTCCCCAGCGGCGGGCTTCGGGGTAGTGTTCGTTCGAGGGCCGCGCAGATGGCCCGGGAGGAACATCGATGGCTGACACCTGGCACGGCGCAAACGCCGGCATTCCCGATCCGTGGACCCTGCCGCTGGAGACATTTGATGTCTCGAAGGCGGAGCTGTTCGAGCAGGACCTGCATTGGGAATACTTCCGCAGACTGAGGAAAGAGGCGCCGGTGCATTATTGCCCGGACAGCCTGGTCGGGCCTTACTGGTCGATCACGAAGTATAACGACATCGTGGCGGTGGATACGAACCACAAGGTGTTCTCGTCGCAGCCGAGCATCGGCATCGGCGATCCGAGCGACGGCATCTATCCGCCGATGTTCATCGCGATGGACCCGCCGATCCATGACATCCAGCGCAAGGCGGCGCAGCCGGCCGTGGCCCCGGGACAGCTGGCGGAGCTTGAAGGCCTGATCCGGACACGGGTGGTCAATATCCTGGACAGCCTGCCGACGGGCGAGCGGTTCAACTGGGTGGAGAAGGTATCGATCGAGCTGACGACGCAGATGCTGGCGACGCTGTTCGACTTTCCGTTCGAGGACCGTCACAAGCTGCCCTTCTGGTCGGATGTCGCGACCACCACCGACGCCGCCGGAATCGTCGGCGCCGATATGGAATGGCGGATGAAGCATCTGACCGAGTGCGTGCAGTATTTCTCGCGCCTCTGGATGGAGCGGGCGGCGGCGGCGCCGAAGATGGATTTCATTTCGCTGCTGGCGCATAATCCGGATACGGCGGGCATGATCCACAATCCGATGGAGCTGATGGGCAACCTGATGCTGCTGATCGTCGGCGGGAACGACACGACGCGCAATTCGATCTCGGGCGGCGTGTATTTCCTGAACCAGTTTCCGGCCGAGTACGCGAAACTGAAAGCCGACCCGAGCCTGATCCCGAACATGGTGTCCGAGATTATCCGATACCAGACGCCGCTGCCTCACATGCGGCGCAAGGCGCTCGAGGATATCGAGTTCGGCGGCCAGCGGATCCGCAAGGGCGACAAGGTGGTCATGTGGTATGTGTCGGGCAACCGGGATGAAGAGGTGATCGAGCGGCCGGACGAATTCCTGATCGACCGGACGAATGCGCGCCGGCACATCTCGTTCGGTTTCGGCATCCATCGCTGCATGGGCAACCGCGTGGCCGAGATGCAACTGCGTATCCTGTGGGAGGAAATCCTGAAGCGCTTTGACCGGATCGAAGTTGTCGGGCCGCCGAAGCGCGTGCATTCGAACTTCGTGCGAGGCTATGAAGAGCTGCCAGTGATCGTGCACGCGCGCTGAGGGCTGCGCGGGCGGCCGCAGCGGCGGCGCCGTGCGGGTTGTGTTTGAGTTTGAAGGAAGGCCCCACCCTAACCCTCCCCACGCTTCGCGTGAGGAGGGGACCGGTTGCGCTCTGGGGAGAGCTCACTCTCACCACGCGCTGAGCCGTCCCCTCCCCGCTTGCGGGGAGGGCTGGGGTGGGGCCTTTCTAAGACGTGTCCGGGCGCGCGATGTATGAACGTGCGGGTACGGAGTATGCGCGCGCGTCTTGTTCGGGGGCGACGGGTTCCGTGACAGCCTCATCAATCAACGAGCCCGCAAGGCGCGGCGAGGTGATCGCCAGGGTGAAGTCGAACTTGGTGGGCTGGAGTGTGCAATTCGCCGAATAGCTCCAGGTGAAGTCGATCGGCATGTGTTTCAGGGAGACGATCCCCCAGCGGCTGATTTCGTACCAGTAGGGCACGCCCGGGCCGTAATGCGTGCGCACCCAGGCTTTCAGGGCAATCAGTTGCACGTAGACCAGCGGCCAGATGAGGCGCGGCCAGCCGGTCAGGCCGGCGGGGGGCTGATGCAGCGTGTAGGTCATCGGGGATGAGACTAACCCCGGTGGGAACGCAGCAGGGTTCGTGGGGACAAAGTTTTTTCAGTTATCTGTCATCCCGGCGGAAGCCGGGACCCAGAAACTGAGGAATTACAGGGAAGTCTGGGCCCCGGCTTTCGCCGGGGCGACAAGAATTAAATGCCGGGAAGAGACACGAGCGCGGGATTTCGTAGGCACAAGTGGAAACTTGTGCGCCGAAATCTTACCGCCGGGGGCGGATCAGGTCCGGACGGTGCCCTTCACGGTGCGGCCGTTGCGTTCGAGTTCGATTTCCCAGCTGCGGCCGCCTTTGGCGAGGGCGCCCTGCAGATCCTTCACGGTCTTGGTCGACTTGCCGTTCACGCTGCGGATGATGTCTCCCGGGCGGAAATAGTTGCGGGAGATGGTGCCGCGCGTGACGGAGTGGACGTAGATGCCCGAGCCCTTCGAGAAAGGATCGAGGCCGTTCTCCTCGGCAAGGCGCGGGGAGAGCTCGATGACGCGGGCGCCATTGAACACCGAGGCGTCCGACAGGAGCACAACGTCTGCTTCGGTCGCGCCCGGGGGCGGCTCGACGCGGACATCTATGGTCTGTGCATTGCCGGCCCGCAGCACGGTGAGCTTTGCAAGTTCGCCCGGCTTGCGCACGGCGGCGAGGAATTTGAGGCCCTTTTCGTCGAACACTTCGCGGTCATCGATGGCGGTGACGAGGTCGCCGCGGCGCAGGCCGGCCTGGGCGGCGGGGCCGTTCGGATAGACTTCGGTGACGATGACGCCGATCGGGCGCGTAAGGCCTTGCGTCTTGGCGATGTCGAAGCTGACGGACTGGGCGGCGAGGCCGAGCCAGGGGCGCACGAACGTGCCGCCGTTCACGGCCGCATCGACGACGCGTTTGACCATTTCCGACGGGATCGCGAAGCCGATGCCGACCGAGCCGCCGGTACGCGAGAAGATGGCGGTGTTGACGCCGACCAGTTCGCCCTTGGTGTTGATCAGGGCGCCGCCGGAATTGCCGGGATTTACCGCCGCGTCGGTTTGCAGGAAGAAGGAGTAGTCCGACACGCCGACGTCGGTGCGGGCGGTGGCGGAGATGATGCCGTTGGTGACGGTCTGGCCGACGCCGAAGGGGTTGCCGATGGCGAGCACGAGGTCGCCGACCGAGACGGCGCGGGTGTCGGCGAAGGCGAGCGTCGGCAGGACTTCCTTGCCGGTGTCGATCTTCAGGACGGCGAGATCCGTGCGCTCATCGGCCAGCAGGAGTTCGGCCGCGTATTCGCGCCGGTCGCTGAGGACGACCCGGAACGTGTCCGCGCCCTGGATGACGTGGTTGTTCGTGACGATGACGCCGTCCGCGCTGACGATGACGCCGGAGCCGAGGGAGTTCTGCACGCTGCCCTGCGGCGCAACGCCGTAGAGCAGTTGCTCCATCGGGGTGACACGGCTCGCGACGTTCTTGGCGGTGAACACGTTGACGACGGCCGGCGAGGCCTGGCGGACGAGCGGCGCGAAGGTGAGCGATATCTGCTCGGCGGAGACAGGCACCTTCTGGGCCATGGCGACCACGGCCTGAGAGCCAGCAACGGGGGCGGCCGCAGCGGCGGGCGCGGTAGCGGAGAGCCCCGATTCGGCCTGCGAGAACATCGGCGCCAGCGCCACCGTCAGGAGCATCAGGACCGCGATGCTCAGGAAGGCGAGCAGTTTGGAGACATGTTTTATCATGGGTACGGGATGGGTCATGAGTATGGCTCTATTGCGGCTGGAAATGAGGCGCAATTCGTCCTCGCATGACAAATCAGATAGTCGCCCTTCCCGGCTCCGCTAGCCCTCCCTGGCGGCGAGTTTCGCAAGGTTGGCCTCGTGGCTTTCCCGGCTGATCTTGTAGAAACTGACGCAGAGCATCATCAGCATCCAGACCGAGAAGAGCGTGGTGGCATAGCCCCAGCCGAGGGATTGGAGGGCATCCGCCGAGACTTCGTCCGGACGCGCCCCTTCCTGGATTCCGGCTACCGTGAGCACGACCGAGGCCACGAACACGCCGGACGCCTGGGCGAGCTTCCGGATGAAGCTGATGCCGGCGTAGAAAACGCCTTCCGAACGCCGCCCGGTCTGGACTTCGCTATCCTCGACGATATCGGCCACCATCGATCCGATCAGCATCTGGGTGGCGATGATCAGCGCGAGGTCGATGACCGTGACCCAGAGGACGATGTTATAGAGCTCTTCCGATCCCTGCGGCGGCATGAATCCGAGCAGCCGGGCAAACACGGGCGCCGGAGCGATCGTGAACGCGAAGACCCCGATCACCAGCGCCGCGCGCTTCTTGCCGAGCAGGCGCCCGGCCAAAGGCGCGACGACCAGCGCGATGATGGCCGACAGGTATACCGAGACGGTCAACCCGGCGGTCTGGGTGGTGGTGAAGCCCCAGAAATAGCCGTTTACATACTGGTTGAGCGACGCGGACACGCCGCTCGCCACCAGCCCGAACAGCGACGCGAGAAACAGCGCGCGGAAGGACGGGTTCGAGATCGACTCGAAGACTTCGCCGAAGACCTTGCGGATGGTGAGGTCTCGCTGCGGTGGCGGGGGCTTGAGGTACGGGATGCGGGCATGGGTGCCGAGCGTGGAGATCGCCGCGGCGAGGAAGATCACGACCGCGGCAACCGTGCCGTAGAGACTCCAGCCCGGCAGGTGGAAATAGCCCGAGGGGTTGGCTTCGCTGGGCCGCAGCAGGAAGAACAAGAGGAAGATCTGGATGGAGAGCCCGCCGAACCAGCCGAAGAACGTGCGCAGCGAGACGAGCGATGTGCGGGCGTCATAGTCCTGCGTCAGTTCCGGGACGAGGGCGGAACTCGGCACTTCGTAGAAGGTGAAGGAGAGGCGGACCGCGATGGTGAAGAAGACCAGCCAGATGAAGAGCTGGTCCGACGAGAAACCGGCCGGGGGATTCCACGTCAAGAAATAGGTCAAGCCGACCGGGACGACGGCGAGATACATGAACGGATGGCGCCGGCCGAAGCGCGTGCGCATGTTGTCCGACCAGTAACCGACGATGGGGTCGGAGATGGCGTCGACCACCAGGGCAATCATCAGCGCCGTGAAGACCAGCGGCGCAGGCACGCCGAGGATCTGGCTGTAGAAGAACAACAGGAAATACTCGAACCCGTTATTCTTGACGCCCTCTGCGACGCCGCCGATGCCGAAGGCAAGGCGGGTCCAGAGGGTGGGTTTGTCAGCGGTCGTGGTCGTCATCAGGCGGCCTCTCGCAGATGTCAGTGCTCGCCCTCAGAGGCCGAGCACGGCTTTCGCCATGATGTTGCGCTGGATTTCGTTCGAACCCGCATAGATCGAGGTCTTGCGGTAGTTGAAGTAGCTCGGCGCGGCGGTCAGGGCGTAGTCCGGTGTCGGGGACTGCGCATTGTTGCCGGGTTCAGCGAGGGCGAGCGTGTCCTGCATGAAGGGCTCGGCATAGAGGCCGGCGGCTTCGAGCGTCAGTTCCGTGATCGCCTGCTGGGCTTCGGAGCCGGCGCATTTCAGCATCGAGCTTTCCGGGCCGACATTCTGCCCTGCCGAGAGCGAGGACAGGACGCGGCGCTCGGTGGCGTCCAGCGCGTCGATGCGCATTTCGAGCAGCGTCAGCTTGCGGGCGAAATCCGGGTTGCGGATGACAGGCTCGTTGCCATCATACTCTTTCGAGGCGACCTTGCGGGTCTTGCTCAGCATGTGGCGCAGGCCAGGGGCGTAGGCATTGCCGCGTTCGAACTCGAGCAGGTACTTGGCGTAGGTCCAGCCTTCGTTTTCCTTGCCGATCAGCGCATCGCTGATCTTTACACGGACGTTCTCGAAGAAGACCTGGTTGATCTCGTGCTGGCCTTCGGCCGGGCCGTCGAGCGTCGGCAGCGGGCGGACCGTGATGCCGGGCAGGCTCATCGGGAAGACGATGAAGGAGATGCCCTCCTGCGGCTTGCCCTCTTTGGAGGTGCGCACGAGGCAGAAGATCATGTCGGCCCACTGGGCGAGCGTGGTCCAGATCTTCGAGCCGTTGAGGATGTAGTCGTCGCCGTCGCGCACGGCGCTCATCTGCAGCGAGGCAAGGTCCGAGCCCGAGCCGGGCTCGGAATAGCCCTGGCACCACCAGAGTTCAGACGAGAGAATCTTCGGCAGGTGTTCCTTCTTCTGGGCCTCGTTGCCGAAGGCCATGATCACCGGGGCGACCATCGAGACGCCGAATGGGGCGACGCTCGGCGTGCCGGCGCCCGAGAGTTCGGAATGGAGGATGTAGCGTTCGCTGGCCGACAGCCCGGGGCCGCCATATTCCTTCGGCCAGTTCGGCGCGATCCAGCCTTTCGAGGCGAGCTTTTTCTGCCAGGCCACCTGGCTGGCCTTGTCGACATAGCCGTTCTTGGAGAGCGCCATCTTCGCGCGCAGGCCGGCGTCGAAGTTCTCCGCGATCCAGTCGCGCACGTGTTGCTGGAATTTGAGATCGGAGGGCGAGAGGGAGAGATCCATCGATCGGGCCTCCTATTCGACGATGTCGTAGTAGCTGACTTCCGGCGCGCCGCCGAGCACGGCGCCGAGCTTGGGGCCGGCTGCCTTGAAGTACTCGGTCTGGCCATGCGCCTTCAACGCGTCGGACGAGGCGTACTGTTCCATGAAGATGTATTCGGTGGACGAGCCCTTGGTCTTGTAGAGCTGGTAGGTCAGGCAGCCCGGCTCGTTGGCCTTGACCTTCGCCATCAGGTCCTTCGCGACCTGCTCGAATTCAGCCTGCTTGCCATCCTGGATTTTGAGTTTTGCGACAACGCCGATCATGTTCGTTCCTCCGGGGTGATGTTTTCACTACACAGTATGGAGTCCGCGGAAGGCGGCAAGCCCGTCCGCGAGGGCATGAGGGGCGCCGGTGAAGGTTAATGCGGAAATTTGCAGTAAAGTCAGGCTAACCCGGCCCTAATCTCTTTATGGAACAAGACTTGCTGAACAAGGCAGAACCAGCCTGGAG
>JAIXRO010000108.1 GCA_027485145.1 Hyphomonadaceae bacterium
CGCTGGTGGAACTGGCGACGCAGGCCGAGATGCTGCGCCTCCTCATCTTCAAGACCGCGTGGGAGATGGACAACATGCCCCACGAACAGATCGAGCGGACGATCTCGGACAAGGTCTCGATGTGCAATTACTGGGCGAACCGGCTGGTGTGCGAGGCCGCCGACCGCGCGATGCAGGTCCACGGCGGCATCGGCTATTCGCGGCACAAGCCCTTCGAGCACATCTACCGCCACCACCGCCGGTATCGGATCACCGAGGGCTCAGAGGAGATCCAGATGCGCAAGGTGGGGGCGTACTTGTTCGGCTATCTAGGGCCGAAGCGGGGGATGTACGGGTGAGCCAGGGCGCGCGCGCCTACGCGGTGCTGGGGCTGATCACGGCGGGCATCGCTTTGGCGGTGGGGCTGACGTCAGACGGTTGGGTTGGGCCGGTGCGGCAGTTTCACAGCATCTATATTCTTCATTATGAAGAACAAACCTTCAGCGAAGGGGGGCTTAGCCAAAGTTTTCCTCCCAAAATTGACGCCGACAATGTCGGATATCTCTCCGCCAAGGACATCACTTTACCCTCGGATCCGTGCCAAGGCGCTGGTGAACCGAGTGTCGCGGCGCGCACGGAAGTGTTCGAAATCCGCTTCATCGGTCGCCGCAAGCCGGGGCCTGCCGGGCATATCGGGGGATATCGGGCCCGATACCTCGTCGAGCAGGTGATCGACATCCGCTCCGTCGCACATCTCTGCTAACCTTTACGCCGCCACCACCCCGCCAGCAGGCTCCCGATCAGCACGTGCCACACCGCCGAAATCGCCGCCGGGACGGGGGCTAGCGCGGCTTGGCTCGCGCTGGCGAATTGCGCGGCAAACGCAGGCGTCTTGGCCAGCCCTGAGCCCAGCCCCGAATTCTGCATCCCCACCTCGATAGAAATCGTCCGCGCCTCGATCTCGCCCAGTCCCAGCACCCGCGCCAGCGCATAGCCGAGCCCAAAACCCAGCGAATGGAGCAGGAAGGTCGCCAGCAGCAGCACGCCGGCGTGCTCGGCAATCTGCGCCTTTGCCCCGCCCACGATTCCGCCGACGATCAGGATCACCAGTACGATCGCGATCAGCGGCAGCACCGCGCTCACCTTCTCGGCCGCGCGCGGGAACAGGCGGTTGAGTAGCGTGCCGGCCGCCACCGGCACCAGCACCACCGCGATCATGTTGAGCAGCAGGTTGAGCCGGTCGATCTCGATGTAAGCCCCCGCAAGCCACCCCGTCAGCAGCGGCGTCAGCACCACGGCGGCGAGGGTGGAGGCCATCGTCATCACCACCGACAGCGCAACGTGGCCGCGCGCGATGTAGGTGACAATGTTCGACGCCGTGCCGCCGGGGCAGCAGGCCACCAATATGAGGCCCACCGCCAGCCCCGGCTCCAGCGCCAGCCCGCGCGCGACGGCGAAACCCGTGAGCGGCATCACCGCAAATTGCAGCGTCACACCCGCGATCAGCGCGCGCGGGGCGGCGGCGAGCTGGCGGTAATCATCGAAGGTCAGCGTCAGCCCCATCGCCAGCATGATCACGCCGAGCGCGAGGCTCAGCAGCGGCTGTCCCGCCACCGCGATCCGCCCGTCGGTCATCCAGGTGAACGCAGGCGGGAAGAACCACGCCAGCGCGACGCCGATCACGGTCAGCAAAGCGAAATTGTTCGTGATTGTGCGCAGCATCCGGTACCATCCCCTCAAGCCGCTGTCCGTAATCGACCAACGACGTTTCGCCCCCTAGCAATATCGTTTCGCCCCGCTAGTCTCCCGCGCCAACTGAGGGAGACTTTTCATGCGCCATATCGCCGCCGCCCTGCTCGCCGGGGCCACGACCCTTGCTTTTGGCATTGCCACTCCGCTTGCAGCCCAGACCAAGGGCAAAGCCGCCAAGGCTGACGAAAGCTGGAGCGTCGAGGCGCCCAAGGGTGCGGTGATCAAGCAGGTGCCGATCAAGGTCGATGAAGGCACGTGGATGGATGTCGATGTGTCGCCCGACGGGCAGACGCTCGCCTTCACCCTGCTCGGCGATATCTACACCATGCCGATCACCGGCGGCACGCCCAAGCGCATCGCGGAAGGCCTCGCGTGGGAAGTGCAGCCGCGTTTCTCGCCCGATGGCACGCGCATCGCCTTCACCTCCGACCGCGCTGGCGGGGACAATATCTGGGTGATGAACACAGATGGCAGCGACAAGCGGCAGGTCACCAAGGAAGACTTCCGCCTCCTCAATCAGCCGACATGGTCGCCGGACGGGCGCTTCATTGCCGCCAAGAAGCACTTCACCACGGAACGCAGCGCGGGGACGGGCGAAATCTGGCTCTACCACGTCAGCGGCGGCGGCGGGGTGCAGGTGGTCGAGCGCGCCAGTGAGCGGTTGCAGAAGGAGCTGGGCGAGCCGGTGTTCGCCCCCGATGGCGGCGCGATCTATTACACCCGCAACACCACCTCGGGCCCGATTTTCGAATATGCGCAGGATTCCAACGCGGGGATCTTCGCGATCGAGCGCAAGGATCTGGCGAC
>JAIXRO010000220.1 GCA_027485145.1 Hyphomonadaceae bacterium
ACGGAAGCGCGAACACACTGGCCGCCAATATGGCAAGTTTACGCATGGAAGAACTCCCGATGGTCTTTGACGCACGACCTAGCTGCAGGTAACGGGACTTGGCAAGCATGGGAGTGCATTCGTGACGGCATTTTCGGGCAACTGGTTCCAGCGCCGGGCGGCTCGCCGCAAGGCTGCATCCGATGCCTATCGCGGCCTTCTCCGGCATGCTCTGGACCCCAGTCATTACAGGGACCTGGGGGTGCCAGACACGTTTGAAGGCCGGGCCCGGATGGTCACGCTGCTGACCAGCCTCGCCTGCGTCCGGCTCAGCCGGATGGGCGGAGCCGAGGCGGCGGGGCTGATCGAGCGGCTGGATGCGCTGGTTCTGGATGGTTTTGACGCCGCTTACCGGGAAAAAGGCGTGGGAGATGCCTCGATTGCGCGGAAAGTCCGCGCGCTGGCGCAGAATCATGCCGGTCTCGGCAAGGCCCTGTTTGCGGCCCTGACTGCGCCTGAAACGCCCGAACAGCTCGAAAACGTGGCGGGCGTTCTGCGCCGTAACGGCGTCGCCGCGCCGGACCGGATTGACGCGCTCGCCGCCGCTCTGGGCGGCTTTCTGGCCCATCTGGCACGCCAGCCGGACGATCAAATCCTGCACGGCAGGTTTGACTGGTCTGGCGCGGCAGCCGACAGCGGCGCCGTGCCGCGCTGATCACGGTCGCATCTGGGCCGTTGCCTTGCCTCGCAGCGGCGCTTAAACCACGCCAACCAACCAAGAATCTGGCCACTCACGCAGGCACAGGACCGGATGCAGCCCTCAAAGACGCTTTCGATAGACGCGATGGGCGGAGACGATGCGCCGCGCATCGTCATCGACGGTGTCGCCGAGTTCCTCTCGGGCCGGCCCGCCATGTCGGTGCTCCTGCACGGGGATGAGGCGGTGCTCCGCCCGATGTTGGCCGGCCGGGCGGACCTTCAGTCCCGTGCCACCATTGTGCATGCCGAGGGCAAGATCACGAGCGACATGAAGCCCAGCCAGGCGCTTCGGCGCGGCAAGGGCAGCTCGATGTGGAACGCCGTCGAAGCGGTGAAGGATGGCCGGGCAGGGGCCGCCGTCTCCGCCGGCAATACCGGCGCACTCATGGCGATCTCGATGCTTGTCCTTCGCAAGATGGACGGCGTGCACCGGCCCGCCATGACCGCTGTCTGGCCGACGCTGCGCGGCCGCACGGTTGTTCTGGATGTCGGCGCCAACGTGGAAGCCGATGCGCAGCAGCTGGTGACCTTCGCGATCATGGGCGAGGCATTTGCCCGCGCAACGCTCGGCCTGCCGCGCCCCTCGGTGGGCCTGCTCAACATCGGCTCCGAAGAAATGAAGGGTCATGAGGAAGTGCGTGAGGCCCATGAATGGCTGCGCGCGTCCGGGATCGACATCGACTATCGCGGCTTCATCGAAGGCGATGACATTTCTGCCGGCGTCGTGGACGTCGTCGTCACCGACGGGTTCACGGGCAACGTGGCACTCAAGACCGGCGAGGGTGTCGCCCGCATGCTGGCCAGCCACATGCGGGAAGCGTTCACCGAAAGCCTGATGTCGAAAGCCGGCGCCGTGCTTGCCATGAACGGCCTGAAGCGGCTCAAATCGCTGATGGACCCCAGCAACGTCAATGGCGGCGTGCTCCTCGGGCTCGGCGGTATCTCGGTCAAGAGCCACGGCAGCGCCGACGCCCGTGGATTTGCCCGGGCCTGCGAGATGGCGGCCGACCTGGCAGCCAGCGATTTCCAGGGCGAGATCGCCGCCAACCTCGCAAGAATAGGAACTGGCGGCGTCGCAGCTGAGTAGCTTCGCCCCGGTTATCGAAAGGACAGTCCCAATGGCGCGTCGCAGTTTCATCCTTGGTACGGGAAGCTATCTCCCGGAGCGCGTGCTGACCAACGTTGACCTCGCCCGCATGGTCGATACGTCCGACGCCTGGATCCAGGAGCGTACCGGCATCCGCCAGCGCCACGTCGCCGCCGACGGCCAGCTGACTTCCGATATCGCGACCGCAGCGGCCAGCCGCGCGCTCGAGGCCGCCGGGCTCACCCCGGCCGACATCGACCTGATCATCCTCGCCACCACCACGCCGGACCGGACCTTCCCTGCCTCGGCGACCGCCGTGCAGGCAAAACTCGGCATCACGCGCGGCGCGGCCTTTGACGTCCAGGCCGTATGCTCGGGCTTCCTTTTTGCTCTCGCCACTGCCGATTCGATGCTGAAACAGGGCCTGTTCACCCGCGCCCTCGTGATCGGCGCCGAGACTTTCACGCGGATCATCGACTGGTCTGACCGGGGCACCTGCGTGCTGTTTGGTGATGGTGGCGGCGCGGTGGTGATCGAGGTCCGGGACGGCGAGTTTGCCCCCGACGAAGGCATCATCACACACCATATCCGCACCGACGGCTCGAAATCGGACCTGCTCTATGTCGATGGCGGGGTCAGCTCCACCGGCACGATCGGCCATGTCCGCATGGAAGGCAACCGCGTTTTCAAGCATGCTGTCGCAAACATCTCTGCCGCGATCGAAGCGGTGCTGGACGAGACGGGCCTTACCTCCGCCGACATCGACTGGTTCGTGCCCCACCAGGCAAACAAACGCATTCTCGACGGCGTGGCCAGGAAGCTCAACATCCCGGAAGACAAGGTCGTCATCACGGTGGACCAGCACGCGAACACGTCCGCCGCATCCATCCCGCTCGCCCTCGATCATGCCGTGCGCACCGGCCGCGCCAAGCCGGGCGACCTTATCCTGTCCGAGGCCATGGGGGGCGGCTTCTCATGGGGCGCCAGCCTGTTCAGGTTGTAAGGCCCCACCTCCAGATTTCGCTAACGGCCGCGCTAGGAATTCGTTAAGATACCGGGCTTAGGCTTTCATGAAAGGCGAATGGGCACATGAGCAACGCGACCGTCACCCGGGCTGAAGTCACCGAAGCCATCGTCCGCGAAGTCGGCGTGACCCGCCAGGAATCGGCAGACCTTCTCGACCGCACGCTCGAACTCATCGGCGCCGCGCTGGAGCATGAGGAAGAGGTGAAACTCGCCCGCTTCGGAAACTTCGTCGTGCGGGCGAAGTCCGCGCGCGAAGGACGTAACCCCAAGACCGGTGAGGAAGCGCCCATCGCCGCCCGCCGTGTCGTCACGTTCCGCCCATCGCCGATGCTCAAATCCCTGGTCGGCAAGGATTGATCCTTATGCGGAACGCTGCATGACGGCCCTCAGGTCCGGAACCCGGAAATCCTCGACTGCCTTCCGGTCGATCGGTGAAGCGGCCGGTGAGCTTGGGCTCGAAACGTACGTCCTGCGCTATTGGGAGACCCGCTTTCCGAAAGAGGTTCGCCCCGTCAAACGGGATGATGGCCGTCGCATGTTCCGGCCGGAAGACATGAACGCCCTGCGCGCCATCCGCATCCTTGTGCATGAGCGCGGCATGACGCTGAAGGGCGCCAAGACCATTCTGGCAGAGCAGGGTATCGACGCTGTTCTCGGTGGCACGGCGAGGCTCGGCGCCGCGCAGGGTGACATCACCAGCCCGGCCCGCGAGCTGCAGGCAACGGTCGCCCTAGCCTTCGCGGCGCCGGATCGCGCGACCCGGCTGGAAGACGCCCTGCAGGAACTGACAGACATCAAGCAGCGCATCGATGCCGCCCGTGTGGGCCGCATCGCCTGAACAATCACTTGAGATAATGGTCGGAGCGGCGGGATTCGAACCCACGACCCCCAGTCCCCCAGACTGGTGCGCTACCGGGCTGCGCTACGCTCCGACCGAACGCGCTGTATAGGCAAAGGGCTTGGCGGCTGCAACCGGGATAATCCGCCCGCACTCAGCCTGTCAGCGCGTGCCGCAGGGCGCGTGCATCCCAAAGCGCATTGTGCTGCACGGCGTCCGTGATCTCGCTGGGATAGGCCGATGTCTGCAACAGGCGGAGCGACAGGTCAGGTATCCGGACCATCTGGCCGGGGGCAATGATCAGGCATTGCATCAGGTGCATGAGGTCTTCCGGCCAGTCGGCAATGATGACCGGCGCCTTGTCCGCCCTGAGGAAGGCCTGAATGGCGCGCCCGAACTGATCGACCGGCAAGACCTTGGGGCGCGCATCTGCCAGCGACAGGAAGGGCAGGACGTGCTCGGCCACCCACTCGTGCGCCACCATCGCGTTGAGTTCCGCCTCGGTGCGCACGAGGTAAAGCTCACCCGCCTCACCCGAAAGGGCCAGGCTGATGAGCTCCCCGCCGAAGCCGTTGAACTCGCAATCCAGGCCGTAGATCACGGCGCCTACTCCGGCGCCGTGAGGTCCACGCTGTCGATCTTGCCGGCGGCGGCAAGGGCGAAGGCATAGTCGATGGCGACCTCCTTCAGCCCCTCGAACCGGCCCGACGCACCAAAGTGTCCAGAGTCGAGGTTGATCCGGAGATAGTAGGGGCCGGCCTCCGGCGCTTCATGGCGCAGCTTGGCAGCCCACTTGGAGGGCTCCCAATAGGTCACGCGCGGGTCGGTCACGCCGCCAGTGATCAGCATCGGCGGATAGTCGAGCTTCGTCACCTGATCATAAGGGCTGTAGGCGAGGATCGTGTCATACGCTTTTTCGTCCGTGAGCGGATTTCCCCATTCCGGCCATTCCGGCGGCGTCAGTGGCAGGCTCTCGTCCGACATCGTGTTCAGCACATCGACGAACGGAACCGACGCGATAATGCCGCCGAACAGGGGCGGGGCCATGTTGGCGACGGCGCCCATCAACAGGCCGCCGGCCGAGCCGCCTTCGGCAATCAGCTGTCCTCGCCTGGTGTAGCCCTTTTCGACGAGATAGTTTCCGGCCGCGACGAAATCCTTGAACGTGTTCGTCTTCTTGTCGAGTTTGCCATCAAGGTACCATTGGTAACCCTTGGCCATCTCGCCGCGCGGATTGACGATGGCATAGATGAAGCCGCGGTCGACGAGGCTGAGCCGGCCCGTCCGGAAGTCCGATGGGATCGTGATCCCGTAAGACCCGTAGCCATAGAGCAGCACCGGCGCCGTGCCATCGACCGGCGTGTTCTTGTGACGCAGCAGCGTCACCGGAACTTCCGCGCCGTCCCAGGACGGCGCCATGATCCGCTCGACAACATAGTCCGCCGGATTGTGGCCCGACGGAACTTCGCGTGTCTTGCGAAGGGTGCGCTCGCGCGTTTCGAGATTGTAGTCGATCACCTGGTCCGGCGTCGTCGGCGAGGCATAGTCGAACCGCAGGACCGGCACGTCATATTCATAGCCCGCATCGAGGCCGAGATCGAACGCCGCCTCCTCGAAGCTGATCGTGTGGCTGTCCTTCAGGCCGCGCTTATGGATGACAATCCTGGGCAGGCCGCCCTCGCGCTCCATGATCGTCAGGTAATCCTTCTGTGCGTGCATGCCGAGCAGCAAGGTGCCGGGACGATGCGGAACCACCTCCTTCCAGTCCTTGCGGGAAGTCGAGGTCATCGGTGCGCGGACGAGTTTGAAATCAACTGCGCCATCAAGGTTCGTGGAGATGTAGAAAGCGCCGTCCCAATGCGTGACCGAATACTCGTTGTCCGTCTGCCGGGCAGCGATCAGGCGCAGTTTGGGGTTCAGTTCATCCGCCGGGAACCAGTACACTTCCGAAGTCGTGTGCCCGCCCGAGGCGATGAAGATGACCTCTTCGCTCTCGCTCGTATCGAGACCCACGAAGAAGCCGGGATCCTTTTCTTCATAGATCAGCGTGTCCTTGCCGCTCGCAAGTTCGCGTTGGTATACCGCGTTCGGCCGGCCATTCTCGTCGCGTTTCACCCAGAAGATCGCCTTGCCGGTCGCGCTCCATTCGAAGGGGCCGTAAGCGTTCTCGATCAGTACGCCCGTATCGGCGCCTGTGGCGATGTCCTTGACGCGGATCTGGTAATACTCGCTGCCCTTGGTATCGACGCCGTAAGCCAGCGTCTTGTGATCCGGAGAGGCTTCGATGTCGCCAAAGGCGAAATATTCCTGATCCTTGCCCATCGCGTCGCCGTCCAGCAGGATCGTCTCTTCACCTGCGCCGGTGAAGGCATCGGCGGCCGGCTTGCGGGCATAGATCGCGTACTCGCCGCCTTCCCGGAACCGCGTGTAGTAGGCCCAGCCGCCGTGGATGGACGGAACCGAACTGTCATCTTCCTTGATGCGCCCGCGCATCTCGTTGAACAGTTCTTCGCGAAGGGCCGCCGTCGGGTCTTCGAGGCGCGCCTTGGTGTAGGCATTCTCCGCTTCGAGATAGCTGCGAATGTCGGCCTTCAGCAGTGACGGATCGCGCATCACCTCCTGCCAGTTTTCATCCTTCAGCCAGTTGTACGGATCAACGCGCGTGCGCCCGAGCTGCGTGATTTCCTTGTCGATGCGGGGCGCGACCGGAGGCGCGGGCAGAGTGGGGGCCGCAGCGTTGGCGGCGGGGGTCGCAGTCTCTTTGGTCATCATGCATCCGGAAAAAAGGGTCGCCGCGGCCACAAGGCCGGCGAGTTTTGCTGCAAGGCGCATTGAAAGCTCCGCTTGTCGATTCCTGCGACACTGGATCACGCCGGAGGCGCCTGTCCAGCCATAATCGGCGAGGCGTTACTTGGCCGGGCGGAAGTCCAGAACGGCGCCGTTGATGCACCAGCGCTCGCCGGTCGGTGGCGGGCCATCCCGGAACACATGCCCCTGGTGGAGGCCGCAGGTGGCGCAGTGGCATTCCGTGCGCGGATAGATCATCTTGAAGTCGGTGGATGTACCGATCGCAGCCGGGTCAATCGGTTGCCAGTAGCTCGGCCAGCCGGTGCCGGAATCGAACTTGTGCTCGGACGACCAGAGCGGCGTGCCGCAACCCTTGCAATGATAAATGCCGGCGCGCTTCTCGTCCTGGAAGTTGCCGGGCGTGAACGCGCGCTCCGTGCCGTCCTTGACCCCGACGCGGTAGGCTTCGGGGTCAAGAAGGGCGCGCCATTCGGCGTCGGTGCGTTCAATTTTCGTCGTTTTCATCGGGGACGCTCCACTCTTGTTTCGTCCCCAATATAGGGTGGCGATCAGCCGTAGAGAACGGTAATCGACTCAGCGACCAGCGCCGGGCGGTCCTTGCCCTCGATTTCAACGGTCGCTTCCATCTTCATCGTCTTGCCGCCAGCCTTGGATTCAACCGACAGGCACTTCTGGCGCAGGCGCACCTTGGAGCCGACCGGCACCATGTTGGTGAAGCGAACCTTGTCCGAGCCATAGTTGATGCCCCGGGTCGTGCCTTCGACGCGCAGCACTTCGGCGCCCAGCATCGGCAGCAGCGACAGCGTCAGGAAACCATGGGCGATCGGGCCGCCGATTTCCTTGGTGGCGCGCGCGACATCGACGTGGATCCACTGGTGGTCGCCGGTTGCCTCTGCAAACTTGTTCACGCGGTCTTGATCGATCGTGTGCCAGTCGGACACGCCGACTTCCTGGCCGGCGAGCGATTCGAGGTCGGCAAAGGAAATTTTACGCGGGTTGGCCATGGGATCCTCCTTGATACGGCTTTTGCAATCTTGTGGCGCGACGACTGTTGTTCCGCAAGGTTTACGATGGGGCAAGGCCCCTGTTGACGGCCCGTCGCGCGCCTCGCAAGGGTAATTCATGAGCCCCGAAGCCGCCATCAGTCCACCGCCCGCCGCCCGCCTGTCCTTTACGCCGGGAACGTCCGGTCAGGCGCGGCTGGTCTATTGGGCTTTCCTGCTCGGCCTGTTCCTGCCCGGCCTGAACGTGATCGCCGCTGCCCTGGCCTGGCGCGCCCGGACCAGGGGCGATGACCTCACCCAAAGCCACGCCGCCAATCAGATCAGCATCTTCTGGCGCAGCGTGGTCTACGTGCTGATCGGACTTGCGCTGACCTATTTCCTTTTCGGCGTCCTGCTGATCATGGCGGCCATCATCTGGTACATCCTCCGTGTCCTGAGAGGCCTGAAATCCCTGTCAGCCGGCCTGCCGCCTGAGAATCCCCAGAGCTGGCTGTTCTAGCCTCTCAAGCGAGATGGCGGTCCAGCGCGGACAGGAACCGTTCGATGTCAGTCTCGGACGTAAACAGATGCGGCGTGATCCGCAGCCGGTTGCCCCGCTTCGAGACGTAGATGTTCTCGGCCTTGAGGCGCGCGGTGAGATCGCCGGGTGCCGATTCCGGCAACAGCGCCCCCAGAAAATGAGGCCCACGGTCTGCCTCGGGCCCGGTGGACAACCCGCGCGTTTCCAGAGCAGTCGCCAGCGCCCGGTTCTGATGCGACAGCGTCGCCTCGATATTGGCGATGCCCCAGTCGAGGATCTGTTGCACCGAGGCCTGAAGCGCGGGCAGCAGCGCGAAGTTCGATCGCTCGCCCATGTCATACCGTTCTGCCCCGGGAGCATAGGCGTCCTTGTAGTCAATCAGGCGGGAGAAGTCGGGGGCGCCTTCCCGCGTGATCCAGTTTTGCTCGAGCGGCGTGCCGCCCCGCCGGTGTGGCGCGGCATAGAGGAAGCCGGTCGCATAGGGGCCCAGCAGCCATTTGTATCCCGCCGCGACGAGAAAATCCGGCTGTACCGCGCGCACATCGCATACCATCGCGCCGCAGCTCTGTGTCAGGTCCAGCACCAGCGCGGCGCCGGCCGACCGGCAACGCGCGCCAATCGCCACGAGGTCGATGCGGGCTCCGTCCGTCCAGCGGACCTGCGGGCAGGCGACCAGCCCCGTGTCCGGCGTGATCGCACCGAGTAGGGCTTCGGACAGCGACTCGTTTCCGCGCGCCGAAATCGTTTCGATCACCGCGCCGGTCTGCCGCGCAAGCTCCCGCCAGGTATAGACGTTCGACGGGAACTGGTCCTCCAGCAGCAGTATCTTTTGCCCTTTGGTCAGCGCCAGGTTGCGTGCGGCCGTCGCGAGGCCGTAGCTGACCGAAGGCACGAACGCGATGCCCGCTTCGTCTGCGCCGATCAGTTCGGCCAGCAGCGGGCGCAGGCGGTCCGTGTCCGCGAAAAAGTCTGCGTCCGGAATGGTCCATGGCTGCAGCTTGCGCGCAAGGCCCCGCTGCCCAGCTTCGCAGGCGGCCATTGGCAATGGCCCCATCGTCGCGACGTTGAGATAGGCCACGTCCTCTGGAATATCGAAGAGATGGCGCTGATTGCCGATCAGCGCCGTCGACGGTTCAGACAATCCGGCTGTCCTTGTTGCCCCAGTAGCGGTCACGGATCAGGCGCTTGTACAGCTTGCCGGTCGGGTGGCGTGGCAGTTCCGGATCAAAGTCGATGCTCTTCGGGCACTTGATCTTCGACAGGTTGGCAAGGCAATGCGCCATCAGCTCGGCCGCCAGTTCCTCCGACGGCGCAATCCCCGGCATCGGTTGCACGACGGCCTTCACCGCCTCGCCGAAATCCTCGTCCGGAACACCGATGACGGCGCAATCGGCGACCTTCGGGTGCGTGATCAGGATGTTCTCGCATTCCTGCGGATAGATGTTCACACCGCCTGAAATGATCATGAACGCCTTGCGGTCGGTCAGGTAAAGGAAGCCGTCCGCGTCCACCTTGCCGACATCGCCCAGTGACGACCAGTCGGGATGTTTCGGGTTCAGCGCGGCTTTGTTCTTGTCCGGGGCGTTGTGATAGTTCGGCGGCGTCGTGCCGCCAAAATAGACCTGGCCCTCTTCGCCGACGGGCACTTCATCGCCGTCCTCGTTGCAGATGTGCAGTTCGCCGAGCACGGGCCGTCCGACCGTGCCCTTGTGCGTGAGCCAGTCCGGGCTTTTCACCCAGGTCATGCCATTGCCTTCGGACCCGGCATAATACTCGTCGATCACCGGTCCCCACCAGGCAATCATCTGCTCCTTCACCGGCACGGGGCAGGGCGCCGCGGCGTGGATGGCAAACTTGATGCTCGACACGTCATACTCCTTGCGCACGTCTTCCGGCAGCTTGAGCATCTTGACGAACATCGTCGGCACGAGCTGCGAGTGGGTCACCTTGTATTTCTCGACCAGCCGCAGGTAATCTTCCGGCTCGAACTTCTCCATGATCACCAGCGTCGCACCAATCCGCGTGAACGCCATGCACCAGCGCAGCGGTGCGGCGTGGTAGAGCGGCGCGGGCGACAGGTAGATCGACTCGGCCGTGGCGCCGGACATCACCCGCGCGATCTGGATCAGCGCATTGTCGCCGTCGATCGGCAGCCCGCGCTCCAGCGGCGGACGGATGCCTTTGGGCCGTCCCGTCGTGCCGGACGAGTACAGCATGTCCGTGCCCGCCATCTCGTCGGCAATGGGTGTCGCCGGGAAGGCGCCAACATGGCTTTCCATTTCGGCGAAGCCGTCAATTGCGCCGTCGATGGACCAGTTGTCCTTGAGGCCGGTCGCGGCTTTCACTTCCTTCGCAACACTGCCCTTGGAGGCGCTCGCGATGAGGAGTTTGGCGCCGGAATCCTCGATGATGTAGGTGACTTCCGGCGTCGTCAGGCGCGAAGAGACGGCGACGTAGTAAAGGCCCGCACGCTGGGCGGCCCAGCAGATCTCGAAATACCGCGGCGAGTTCTCGGCGAAGATGGCAATCGTGTCGCCGGGTGCGCAGCCCGCCGCACGCAGCGCATGCGCGATGCGGTTGGAGCGTTCGTTGAGTTGCTTGAACGTGATCGTCTCGCCCGAGCCGGACATGATGATGGCCGCCTTGTCCGGGTGCGTTTTGGCATGATGAAAGGGATGCATGAGGTCTCCTCCGGAGCGTTTCTTGTAAGTTGTATCAGGGTTCCATCGGCCCGTTGAACTGGCGCGCGAAGAAGTCATCCTTCTTCCACAGCGGCCGCACGTCCTGGTTGGCCAATGCCAGCGCAATCCGCGCGTTCAGATCCGCAAATCTGGCGCCTGCGTCGAAGTTCAGGTTGTTGGACATGTCATCCGTAGGCCGATGATAATTCTTGGCCATGTGTTCGGCAAATGCCGTGTCCCCGCCATTCTGGAAGCCGGGGTCGAGGTACACGGACGGAATGCCCGCTTCGACGAACCGGAAATGATCGGACCGGGTGAACAGGCCCTGATCCGGCACAGGGTCGGGGCTCAGTGCGATACCCATCTCCTTTGCCGCCGCCTCGACGGCCACGGCAATCGTCGAGCGCGTCGCGCCGAACACGATCACGTCCGTGAAGTCATAGGTCAGGATCGGCATGTCGAGATTGACGTTGGCGACGATGGAGCCTGCCGGAACGGTTGGGTTGTTCGCGAAGTATTGTGCGCCCAGAAGGCCCTTTTCCTCTGCCGTAACGGCGGCAAACAGAACGGTGCGGCGCAGCGGGGGCCCGTTTTTCAGCATTCGCGCAGCTTCGAGCATCGTTGCGATGCCGCTGGCAATGTCCAGCGCGCCATTGTTGATCGTATCTTCTTCGATCGTTTTCAGGACGCCGATGTGATCGAGGTGCGCGCTGAGCACGATCACCTCATCCTTGAGTTCCGGGTCGGTGCCTTCGATCATCCCGATCACGTTTGCCGATTGGACGGAGTCGAGCGTCGATCGTTGCGCAATCGAGATCGTCAGCGGCAGGTCAAAGCCGGTCACGGCGCCGCCCTCGGCCTCTGCTTCAGCAACGATTTCTTCCCAGCTTTTCGGGGTCCCGGCAAAAAGCGGTGCAGCGCCTTCCAGCGAAACCGTGGCGGTCGCAACGATGTTCGGGGCGATCGAGTAGGGCGAGCCGTCCGCCTGCGTCCAGGCGAGGTTGGCCCCGTCGAGACGGCCTTCGGCTATAAGCCGCTGGAACGGATAAACGCCTCGGCTCGTCGGTGTCTCCAGGGAGACGACGCCGACTGCGCCGCGGTCCGAGGCATTCTTGAACTTGCGCGTGCCATAGAAGGCGCGCTCTTCGGTCTGCAGGCCCTTCGGCGTGCCGCTCAGCATCACGGCCACCTTGCCGTTGAGGTCGAGGCCCGCATAATCATCTCGGCCGAGGTCTGGAGCGACAATCCCGAATCCCACGAACACCGCCTGGCCCTCTGCGGCAGTCTCTGCGCCGCGCAGCGATCCGTTGATGGCAACATTCACATTCTCCGTGAAAGGCAGGCTTTTGCCGTCCGCGTCCTTCACTTCAAACTTGCGCCCGTCCGTGCCCCGCACGGATCGGACAAACGAGATCGGCTGGAAATAAGTGCCGTCGGTGCCGGCGGGGGGGAGGCCCATCTCCTTGAATTCCGCCGCCACATAGTCGGCCGCCAGATCATAGCCCGGCGTGCCAGCTTCCCGTCCTTCGAGGTCGTCCGAGGCGAGGTAGGCAATATGCGCCTCAATACTCGCTGCATCGGGCGCCGGCAGCGCCGTGATTGGGGGCGGCGCATCCGGCGCACAGGCGGCCAGCATGAGGGCGAGGATCCCAC
This sequence comes from Hyphomonadaceae bacterium, assembly GCA_027485145.1. Classification (GTDB taxonomy): domain Bacteria; phylum Pseudomonadota; class Alphaproteobacteria; order Caulobacterales; family Hyphomonadaceae; genus Hyphomonas. The sequence continues at coordinate 12,356 of JAIXRO010000220.1, forward strand.
CGAATCCCATGGAAGTGTGTTTCATAGGCAAACCGCCCCGGATCAGAGTTTGATGACAGCCCGTATCTCTAGCGGCCTGCCGCGCCCTGTCCACGACTGACGCGGCGGGAGGGGCGTCAAAGCTCCCGCATCCAGTAGCTCATCGGGTGCATCAGGTGCGGCCCGCCGGGCTCGACCGGCCAGGCAAACGCCGTCATCACCCCATCAAGTTTCCGGTAACCGCGCTTCGTCCAGAACCCATCCAGCGGCGAATAGTCCGCTGGCCGCGCGGGATGGTCCTTTTCCCGCTCCACCGCACAGAAACACGCCCGCTTGTAGCCGCGCGCCTTCGCGTGGGCCTCGCGGGCATCGAAGAAGGCATGCCCCAACCCCTGGCCACGGAAGGCCGGCAGCAGAACCGACTCGCCGAAATAGAACGTCGAACTGAGCGGAAAGCCGGCCTGCACAAGGGGGCCCGAATACTCGGCATGGTTTCCCGTGAGCGCCGAGCCGGTCGCGCAACCGGCAATCTCGCCCGCGTCTGTCTCGGCCGCCACTATGAGACTGTCCTTGGCGTCCGCAAAGTCGCGCAGGTAGCGCACCTCGTAAGCGGGGCTGCCGGCATAAAGATACGGAAACGCGCGGAAGACTTCGATGCGCAAGGCCGCGAGCGCCGGCAGCGCCCGCTCCAGATCCTGCCCGGTCAGCGCGCGCGTGTTCACGAGACCTGCCGGATCCATTCCTTGAGGTTGTAGTAGGTCGTCACGCGCTGGATTTCTCCATCCTTGATGTCGAAGAAGGCCCCCGCTGGCAGCCGGTACGTCTGCCCGCAGGCCTCCGGCAGGCCGGGATCGGTCTTCTTGTAAGTCCCGTTGACGATGAACTCCGCCGCCGCACGTGCGCCGTCCGCTGATGGCATCACCACGATCTCCGTCAGCAATTCATCATAACAATCGTCCATATGCGCGATGAACTCGGCGAACGCCTTTCGTCCGCCGCGCTTGTCGCCTTCATTGACGAAATGGTTCAGGTCCTCGGACACGCACGCCGCCATCCCCGCCCAGTCCTTCGCGTTGAAGGCGGCGTAATAGCGCTGGATCAGGTCAGTCGTGCTCATTTTGGCAATCCCGGTTGTCCTGCCTGATCGGGGTGCTGGGCGACGTAGGCGCGCTTCAGGTCCACACTGCGGTTGTGGACACCTTGTGGACTCCATCCCGGCGGGTTCACCGCCCGCCCGATCCAATGCCAGGGGCGCAAGCCGTCACCGGCACAATCGCGCACGAGGCCGCCCAGTTCATGGAACGCAATCACGAACGGGTTGTACGTCCCCACCGGTTTCACAATCCCGTAAACCGGTTTTTCCCGTTCGAGTTCAGGCACGAAGCTGCCGAACATCTTGTCCCACACGATGAACACGCCGGCATAGTTCGCATCGAGATACCGGGGGTTCGTCGCATGATGCACCCGGTGATGGCTCGGCGTATTGAACACCGCCTCGAACCATCCCGGCATCCGCCCCACCGCCTCCGTGTGAATCCAGAATTGATACAGCAGATTGAGCCCCCCCACGAAGGCGATGACGTAGGGATGAAAACCGATCCAGACCATCGGCAGGCCGAGCAGGATCAGGCCCGTGAACGGCCCGAACCAGGGCTGCCGGAGCGCGGTCGTCAGGTTGTAATGCTCGGAGGAGTGGTGCGTCACATGCTCCATCCAGAACCAGCGCATCCGGTGCGCAAACCGGTGCTTCCAGTAATAGACGAAATCATACAGCACGAAGGCGAGCACGAAGGTCCACCAGGTAAACGGCAGCGTCGCGATCCGGTAGGGCCAGAGCAGCGCCATCATCCAGACGAAGATCGCTGCCGTCAGCGTATTCACGACCAGGTTGCCGATGCCCATCGCCATTGAGGCGAGCGCGTCTTTCGTCTCGTAGCGCCCGGTGGCGCGGCCGGTCTTCACGGCCCACCATTCGAGTGCAACCGACAGCACGAAAAACGGCGCGGCCAACGTGGTGACTTCGGGCAGAGGCACAGGTTCCATGCGCTCAGCGCTACTCAAAAATGACGCGCCCGTCACCCCCAATCCCACCCCTCGGGGCAGCGCTTGACGGACGCAAGGGAAGGGGTCCCTTGTCGCATCCAAGACCCATCAGCCGGAGGATACGCGCATGGCCCGCCCGAAAGAGTTCAAGGAAATCATTCTCGACATCGAGGACGGCATCGCCACGCTCACCCTCAACCGTCCCGACAAGATGAACGCCTTCACCGGCACCATGATGCTCGAGATGATCGAGGCCTTCGACATCACCGACAAGGACGATTCGGTGAAGGCCGTCATCGTCACCGGCAGCGGCGAGAAGGCCTTCTGTGCGGGCGCAGACCTCTCCGCCGGCGCCAAGACGTTCGACTATGATGCCCGCGCCACGACCGGCGAGAAGGGCCGTACGGAAACGGTCGACATCCAGCGCGATGGCGGCGGCCGTGTCACCCTGCGCATCTTCGAAAGCCTGAAGCCGGTCATCGGCGCCATCAACGGCGCGGCCGTCGGTATCGGCGTCACCATGCAGCTGCCGATGGACATCCGCATCGCGTCCGACAATGCCCGCTTCGGCTTCGTGTTCAACAAGCGCGGCATCAACCCCGAAGCGGCGTCCAGCTGGTTCCTGCCGCGCCTTGTCGGCATCCAGCAGGCCCTCGAATGGTGCTATACCGGCCGCGTCTTCCCGGCCTCCGAAGCGCGCAGCGGCGGCCTCGTCTCACGTGTTGTTCCGCAGGCGGAGCTCATGACCGTCGCCCGCGCGCTGGCCAAGGAGATTGCCGACAACACTGCGCCGGTCTCCAACGCGCTCACCCGCCAGATGATGTGGCGCATGCTCGGTGCGTCCCACCCGATGGACGCCCACATCGTGGACTCCGCCGCCATCTACTCGCGCGGCAAGACGCCGGACGCCAAGGAGGGCGTGATGAGCTTCCTCGAAAAGCGCACACCGACCTATCCGGTGAAAGTCTCGGACGGCATGCCGAAATTCTTCCCGTGGTGGGAGGAACGCGAGTTCGAATGGATCGGCGACAAGGACTGATCCCGTGCAGTCACTGCTGCCTCTCGCCGCCGAGATCGGCGCGCGCCTGAAAGCGCGCGGCGAGACGGTGGCGATCTCTGAATCCTCTGCTGGCGGATTGATCTCCGCCGCGATCCTCGCGGCCCCGGGTGCCTCGGCCTGGTACCGGGGCGGCGGGGTCATCTATACGCCGCAGGCTTTCCGCGGTCTCCTGGGGCTGGGCAAAGCGGACCTGGGCGACATGCGCTCGTCCACCGAGCCCTATGCCCGCCTCCTCGCGCGCACCATCGCCGGCAAGCTCGACGCCCATTGGGGTCTCTGCGAAACCGGTGCTTCGGGCCCCACCGGCAACGGCTATGGTGACGCGGCGGGGCACACCTGCGTCGCCCTCGCAGGTCCCGGCAGGTTCGAAGTCTCCCGCACACTGGAAACCGGCCTGACGGACCGCCCCGAAAACATGCGCCTGTTTGCCAGGGAAGCCCTCGAACTCCTTCGCGCCGCGCTGGATTGAGCCGAACCGGGTTGCCTTAAGCCAACCGCGCCGCGATCATTGCCGCTGCGTCTTCTGCCGAAACCTGCGCCATATCGATCACCAGATCGGCCGCCGGCATCGCCCGCTCGCACGCCTCGAACTCCGCCTGCAGCTTCGCCAGCAGTCCCGCATCCCGCAATTTCCCGAACGCCGCCCGGTCCGCGTTGGCGATACGCTCCGTCTGTCCGTCGGCGGACAGTTTCAGGTGCACCAGCAGCGCATTGCCGCCCGCGCTGCGCACGAGATCGACCACGTCCTGCGCGAAATCCGCCGTCACGGAACCCTCTGGCTGGAACGTAAAGATCAGCGAGCGATCTTCCGCCACCGCCGCTTCGAACACATCCATCCAGAACTGCTCACGCAGGCGCACGAACGACGCGCTGCCGAACGGAAACACTGAGGCGACGGTATCGACGACGAGATGATTGTGAAACAGCGGCAGTCCGGTCTGTTCCGCCACACGCTTCGAGACCGTGTACTTGCCCGCAGCCGGCGGCCCATACACAAAGATCAGCTGCATCGGCGCACCCTATTCGAACCGGTCGATGGCTCTCGATGCATCGAACTCCAGATTTCCGAACCGCGTCAGGCGGGCGTCGAAAGCGAGTTTCACCGTGCCGATGGGGCCGTGACGTTGCTTCGAGACGATCACTTCCGCCGTGCCGAACACCTGGTCCATGCGCATCCGCCAGGCTTTCCATTTTTCGTTTGACGACGGATCATTCGGGTCCGCCGGCGGCTCGGTCCGCGCCAGGTAGTATTCCTCACGGAATACGAACATCACGATATCGGCGTCCTGCTCGATCGATCCCGATTCCCTGAGGTCCGAGAGTTGCGGCCGCTTGTCATCACGCTGCTCCACCGCGCGTGACAGCTGAGACAGCGCCAGAACCGGCACGTTCAGGTCTTTCGCCAGCGCCTTCAGCGCCGTGGTGATCTGGGTGACTTCCTGCACCCGGTTGGTGTTCGAGTTGGACGAGGTCGTGATCAGCTGGAGATAGTCGATCACGATGAGGTCAAGCCCGGTGGACCGGCGCAGGCGCCGTGCACGGGCCGTCAGCTCACTGATGGAAATCGCGCCCGTGTCATCGATATAGAGCGGCAGGTTCTGCAATTCGGCGGTCGCTTCCGAGAGGCGCTCGAAGTCCGCCTTCGACAGTTTGCCCTGCCGGATATCATGCGAGTTGATGCCCGTCCGCTCCGCCAGGATACGTGTTGCCAGCTGCTCGCTCGACATCTCGAGCGAGAAGAAGGCGACAATCCCGCCATCGACGGTCTTGCGCGATCCGTCTTCCTGCGTCTCGTACCGGTAGGCCGCCGCCGCATTGTACGCGATGTTGGTCGCAAGCGAGGTCTTCCCCATCGACGGACGACCCGCGAGGATCAGCAGGTCCGACCGGTGAAAGCCGCCCAGCTGCTCGTCGAGATCGCGCAGCGCCGTCGGGATGCCGGCGATCTTGCCGCCGCGCTTGAAGGCGGCTTCGGCGTTCAGCAGCGACTCGGCCATCGCTTCGGCAAAGCTGGAGAAGCCGCGCTCCGAACTGCCGCGCTCGGCCAGTTCGAACAGCGCCCGTTCCGCCTTGTTGATGAGGCTCGAACCCGTGTCCTCATCTTCCGGCGTCAACGATTGCGACTGGATGCCCGCGCCGACCCGGATCAGTTCGCGCCGGATCGCGAGGTCGCGGATGATGCGCGCATAATCCTTCACTTCCGGCCCGAAGGCGGCCGCGTCCAGCAGGTCGACCAGATACTTGCCGCCGCCGATCTCGGTCAGCTTTTCCTTCTGCTCGAAATGCTCGCGCAGCGTGACGCCATCGGCGACGCGCCCGGTCTGGATCATGTTCGAGGAGACTTCGTACAGCAGCTGGTGCGCCGGCGCATAAAAGTCGCCCGGTCGCAGGATGTCGGCGATGTACTGGTACACGTTGTTGTCGAACAGCACCGCGCCCAGCACGGCGGCTTCGGCGGCGAGGTTGTGGGGGGAAACAACGGGAGTGTGGCTGGTCGTTTGCTGCGTCATGCTGGTATTTTACCCCAACGGCGCGAGATTGGCGCGGACGGAATCCGCGTTTTCCCGAAACGAATCACAAGAAAAAAGCCGCGGTCCTTTCGGGCCGCGGCTTTTGTTCGTTGGGGCAGGGACGAGGATTTATTCGTCGTCGCCGGCCGGGCCGCGCTCTGCGGCCGCTTCGGCCAGTTCGCCGGCCTGTTCGGCAGCAAACGCAGCATTCGCCGCTTGCAGGGCTTCGGCGATGTTCTCGCCTTTCGCCTGACGTTCGGCTTCTTCCGGCGAACGCGCGACGTTGACCTGAACCTTCACAGCCACTTCGGCGTGCAGGCGAATCGAGACATCGAACAGGCCGATCGCCTTGATCGGCTTGTCGAGGCGCACGCCGCTGCGCGGGACCTGGTGACCGGCTTCTTCAGCCGCATCTGCCACGTCACGTGCCGAGACCGACCCGTAGAGCTGACCGGTTTCGCCGGCCTGACGGATCAGAACGAAGACGGCGCCTTCCAGTTTCTCGGCGTCGGTCTTTGCCGCGTCGCGGGCCGCTGCGTTGCGGGCCTCGATCGCTTCACGCTCGTGTTCGAAGCGCTTGCGGTTGCGGTCATTGGCGACCAGCGCCTTGCCTTGCGGGATCAGGAAGTTTCGCGCGAAGCCGTTCTTGACGCGGACTTCGTCGCCGATCTTGCCGAGCCGTTCGATGCGCTCAAGGAGGATAACTTGCATGGGTCTCTCCTTACTTCACTTCAAACGGGATGAGCGCCAGCATGCGGGCGCGCTTGATCGCCTGGGCCAGCTTGCGCTGGTTCTTCAGGTTCACGGC